>CAZLNH010000097.1:0-5701 GCA_964560775.1 uncultured Woeseiaceae bacterium
AGTCATCCGACTACGCACCGGCTACGCCGGTGAAGTCGCCGTCGGCGAATCCCTCAACCTACTCATGCTGCAGGGCTACCGCGTCTTCCACGATGTTCCTGGTGAAAAGGCCTTCAACGTCGATCACGTCGTAGTCGGCCCTGCCGGCGTCTTCGCCGTCGAGACCAAGACGAGAACCAAGAAAGAATTTCGAAACGGCAAGTCCGAATACAAGGTCGTGTACGACGGCAAGACTCTCGCCTTCGAAGGCGACGCCGGAAAGCGATATACCGACTTCCTCGACCAGACCCGACGCAACGCGGAGTGGCTTTCAGGCTGGCTGATCAAGGCCACTGGCGAGACTGTCGCCACCCGCGGCGTGCTAGTGCTGCCTGGCTGGTACGTCAACTTGCCGGTAAAGGAAACGTGCTGGTCATGAGCCACAAGCAGGTGAAGTGGTTGCCCAAGGTGTCTTCCCAGAACAAGCTCTCCCCGGAACAGGTCCAGCGTATCGCGCACCAGCTCGAGCAGCGCTGCCGGACCGTTGAGCTGGCCCCTCGGAGCTTGCGGCGACCGAAACCTGCCTTCTCCTAACCGTCTAGAAACGCAGTGCGCGCGAAGAGCGCCAGCAGCGGGGGCATCCATATTCTTAAATTTTCGCCGGCAAACTCGCCGGCGAAAATTGATGTCTCCTGGAAGAGGACTACAGTACGCGCATGGCTGCCCTCTCGACAATGGCTTTCGAGGCAGCGATTGCGAGCCTCGATCCTCTCCAGGCCAAGTTCTGGGGTTTTCGCTCGGGCGAGAAGGGCACCCACACTAGTCGCACAATGATGCTCGACGAGCTCGGTAGCTTGCTCCAGGCGGTCCCCGGCGTTGCCAGCCGTCGGGACTATTCAGAGGCCGTCATGGAGGACAATTGTCTGGCAAAGCGCACTGTTTCGACTCGCGCGTTGACGCTCCAACGTCTAACGGAGTTGTATGCCCTAGACCCGAAGGTCCTGCTGTTTCGGATGTTGCGCGACCTCTGGGCCGTACACGCGAACAGTCGCCCCCTACTAGCTCTGATCGTCGCTCTTGCTCGCGACCCTCTGCTTCGCGCAACAGCCCGGTCGGTCACGGCAACGCCGGCGAGCTGGACCGGCATCTGGTCGGAACCAAGATCGGCCCGCGCAGCGAGGACAAATCCATCTTGGTGGAAGACTACCCCTTGCTGCCGGTCCGCCGCCGCTTCTGGGAGCATGCCCTTCCGGCGGTTGATCGCGCGGGCACGGCCGGTCAGCTCCGCACCCAGTTACGCATCGTCTACGACGCGATCCGACGTACGGCCGACGATCCGCTCGGCACCGTCGTCCCTGCCGATTTCCTGTTCGAGGAGATCTCGGCCAACCTGCTGCAGTCCGGCGTTCTGCTGCGCGAGGTCAACGAGACCATCGCCAGTCTGGATGATGGTTCGCCAGATGGTCGCCTGAAGTCGCGCTTGTGCGCTCTGGTCTTCTTGATTCGAAAACTTCCTCGTGAGGCAGGCGTGGACATTGGTGTTCGGGCCACCGCAGAAGTGCTCGCTGATTTACTGGTGAAGGACCTCGCCAAGGATGGCGCTGCCCTGCGTGGTCAGTTGCCGAAGCTGCTCAATGAGCTCGTCGCCGCCGGCACACTGATGAAGCTCGACGACGAGTACAGCCTGCAGACGCGGGAAAGCAGCGAGTGGGAGGCGGAGTTTCGTAATCGGCAAACGAAGCTGGTCAACGATCCGACCAGGATGAGCAGCAAGCGCGCCCAGCTGCTGGGCGCGGCGGTGCAGGAATCGATTGGCTCCGTAAAGTTGCTCCACGGCAAGTGCAAGGAACCCCGAAAGCTTGCGCTGCACTTCGGTGCGGAGCCGCCGCAAGGCACCGCCCATGAGATCCCTGTCTGGATCCGCGATGGCTGGGGTGCGGACGAGAAGAGCGTCATCGCGGATGCGCGCGCGGCTGGACCCGACAGCCCGATCATCCATGTGTTCGTCCCGAAGAGCCGCGCAGACGCGCTGGCACGCGTGGTCGCCGCACAGAGCGCCGCGAAAGACACCCTCGAGTACAAGGGCGTGCCCTCGACACCGGAAGGCATTGAAGCCCGCCAGGGCATGGAGACCCGGCTCACTGAAGCCAGCAACAATCTGCGAGTGCTGGTTGCCGAGGTGGTCGATGGCGCAAAGGTGTACCAGGGGGGCGGCAGTGAGCGACCCGAAGCGACCTTGCTAGACAAGGTCAAGGAGGCGGCAAACGCCTCCCTCGACCGGCTCTTCTACGATTTCAAGGACGCCGACGACCACCGCTGGCCCAAGGTCATCGAGCGCGCGCGAAAGGGTGCCGAGCACCCTCTTGAAGCGCTGGATTACAGTGGCAAGACCGAAGATCACCCGGTTTGCTCGGCGGTCCTGTCCTTCGTCGGCTCAGGGAAAAAGGGCAAGGACGTACGCGCTCATTTTTCCGATCCGCCCTATGGCTGGTCGCGCGATGCCGTCGATGCCGCGCTCATCAGCCTATTCGGCACCGGTCATCTTCGGGCGACCACTAATGGCACGCCGCTCAAGCCCGGCCAGCTCGATCAGACAAAGATCTCGGGTGCCGACTTCCGAGTCGAAAGCGCGACCATCGACACCCGCCAGCGCCTCAAGGTCCGCAAGCTCTTCACCACGGCCGGAGTGGCCGGCAAGCCGAACGAGGAGGCGGCTGCGGCCGGTGAATTCCTGAGCAAGTTGAGCGATCTGGCCCGCCGCGCCGGCGGCGATGCGCCGCTCTGCGAGCGCCCGGGCACGAGCCACCTGCTGGATCTCCAGTCACTCGCGGGCAACGAGCAGCTAGTGGGCATCCTCAATCGACACGATGAGCTCGAGAAGAACATCGAAGACTGGACCAAGGCCCGCGACCTGGCAGAAAAGCGTCTACCGACCTACCAGCGCTTGCAGTCACTGGCACGCTACGCCGACGGATTGGAAGCCGCCAAGGAAGTCCAGCCGCAGATCGACGCGATCGCCGCCAACCGCAGCCTGCTGGACGCCACGGACCCGGTGCCGGATCTCACCAAGGCGCTCGCCGATGTGCTGCGTGCCTCGCTGGCGGAAGCCGAGAGGCACTACGCCGAGGTATTCGATCAGGAGTCCGCGCGTCTGAAGTCCGCCGAGAGCTGGCAGAAGATCGAGCAGTCCGATCGCGACCGGATTCTGAAAGGCCTGAACATCGCCAAGACGACGAAAGGAGCCGCGGGGACCGAACAGGAAGTGGTCGAGTCGCTCGAGCGCATTTCTTTGGACGCCTGGCAGACCCGCACGGCCGCGCTGCCGCAGCTTTTCGCGGAGGCTCGCATCCAGGCCGACAAGTTGGTCGAGCCGAAAACCCATCACGTCAAGCTGGGCAGCGCCACGCTGCGCACGCCTGAGGAGGTCAAGGCGTGGGTGACGAAGACCGAGCAGGAGCTGTTGGAGCAGGTGAAGCAGGGACCTGTCGTGGTGAGTTGATTGGAAATCAGGTGACAGGTGACAGGTGACAGGTGACCGGAGTGGGAGTGAAGCATGACTAGACAGTTGACTGCGATTATCGAAAGGGAGGGGGATGGGTACGTTGCTTTATGTCCGGAAGTGGATGTGGCTAGCCAGGGTGATACGGTGGACGAAGCGCGCAATAACTTGAAAGAGGCGCTGGAGCTTTTCTTCGAAACTGCCTCGCCGGCGGAGATTAACCAGCGGATGCACAGCGAAGTCTATGTGACCCACGTCGAGGTAGCCATTGGCTAGGTTGCGTGTCCTTTCCGGTGCCGAGGTGTGCCGCATCCTCGCTGAGCACGGCTTCGCCGAGGTCAGGCGCCGTGGCAGCCATGTGGTCATGCAGACGTCCGAGACCGAAACGACGATAACCGTGCCAGTTCCGGACCATAAAGAGCTTCGCACTGGGACGCTGATGTCGATCATCCGACAGTCGGGATTGGCTCGGTCCGAGTTTGAATGACGTGACGGGCAGCAGGGAAAGCGATGAACGAACGGATCGAAAGCTATCGGGACTTGAGGGTGTGGCAATCGAGCATGGAATTGGTGACTGATTGCTATAAGGCGACGGAGTCATTTCCGAAGGCGGAGACCTACGGGCTGTCCAGTCAATTGCAGCGCGCCGCTGTGTCGATTCCAGCCAACATCGCCGAGGGAAAAGGGCGCTATCACCTGAAAGAGTACCTGCACCACCTTTCTATGGCGCACGGCTCACTACTTGAATTGGAAACGCTCCTCGAAATCGCAGGCCGCCTGGGTTATCTGGGTTCTAAAGATGCAGCGGTGTTTCGGGAGAGAACAGAGGGCGTTGGCAAGATGCTGAATGGCCTGATGGCGTCGCTGCGACGCCCCCGGACACCCGACACCGGACACCGTGAAAACCCTTTCCACCGAACACCGCCGGCAGCTGGAACGAACGGTCGTCGGGGCCCGCGACATCGCCGAAGCCGGCGCCAGGGGGGGATTGGAGGCGCTCGCGGTACATCACCACGAGCCCTACGGCCACATGAGTGGTGAGCAGCGCCGGCTGCGCAATCGCCTGCGGGCGCATGCGCGCCACCTGGGTGATCGCGTCGCTGCGCATTCCGGCGCTCATGCGATCGATCACCTGGTTCACGAATGCGCCTACGAGCACTGGCACGGGATGTTGTTCGCGCGCTATCTCGCTGAGAACCATCTGCTCATCGAGCCCGAGATGGGGGTCGCTATCACGCTGGATGAGTGTGAGGAGCTTGCGAAGGAAGAAGGCATCGATAAGTGGGGTCTTGCGGCGCGTTTCGCGCACCACATGCTACCGCAGGTATTACGGCCCGATCACCCTGTCTTCGAAGTGCAGTTCGCCCGCGAACACCGGCTGAAGCTCGAAGGCCTGGTCGAGGGGCTGCCGGTCGCGGTGTTCACGGCCACGGACGCACTGGGATGGGTCTATCAGTCCTGGCAGACCAAGAAGAAGGACGAGGTCAACCGCTCCGAGGTCAAGATCGGGGCCGATGAGTTGCCGGCAGTCACCCAGCTCTTCACCGAGCCCTATATGGTGCTGTTCCTGCTGCACAACTCTCTGGGAGCTTGGTGGGTGAGCAGGTACCCGGATAGAGCGTGCCCAGTGGATTTGACGCATTTGCGCTTTGTTGAGACTAGTGATGCGGTGACAGGTGGCGGGTGTCAGGTGTCAGGAAATGAGGCTGCCAGTACCGGACACCCGATACCGGACACCCGACACCGCGAACCGGCCGCAGGCCGGTTCGAAGGTTGGCCGGACGACCTTTCGGAGTTCCGCTTGGTCGATCCGTGCTGCGGCTCGGGACACTTCCTCGTGGCGGCGTTCCTGATGCTGGTGCCTATGCGCATGGAACTGGAAGGTCTAGACGCCGCTGAGGCGGTGGACGCGGTCCTGCGGGAGAACATCTACGGTCTGGAGCTCGATCAGCGTTGCGTGGCGATCGCGGCGTTCGCCCTTGCCCTCGAGACGTGGCGTTATCCGGATGCTGGCGGTTTTCGGACACTGCCGAAGCTCAATCTCGCCTGGTGTGGACAGCCGGTTGCCGGCAAGAAGGAGCAATGGCTCGCGCTGGCCGAAGGTGACCCCCGGCTCGAGGCTGGGATGGCGGCTCTGTACGATACCTTCCGCGATGCGCCGACATTAGGCAGCTTGATTGATCCGGCACGTTCCGTGTCTGAGGACATGCTGACGGCGGGTTT
>CAZLNH010000098.1:0-4631 GCA_964560775.1 uncultured Woeseiaceae bacterium
GATTGCCACGCCCTTCGGGCTCGCAACGACGGGGGGGCACCGTCGTCGCGAGGAGCTCAGCGTCGTGGCGTTCTCGCACTGATACCGCCTCTGCCAGGCTGTGCGAGATTGCCACGCCCTTCGGGCTCGCAACGACGGATGGGGGACCCGCCGTCGTCGCGAGGAGCGAAGCGACGTGGCGATCTCGCACTGATACCGCCTCTGCCAGGCGGTGCGAGATTGCCACGCCCTTCGGGCTCGCAACGACGGGAGGGGGGCGCCGCAGGCAGTCCCCAACGTCGTCAGACCGCGTCCAGGTAATGATTCTCCTGCAGGTACTTCACGATCTTGTCCGCTGCCTGCTCCGCCGTCAGTTCCACCGTGTTCAGTACGACCTCGGCGTTTTCCGGCGGCTGGTATTCGGAATCGATGCCGGTGAAGTTCTTGATCAACCCTTTCCGCGCCTTCGCGTACAAACCTTTCACGTCGCGGCTCTCGGCGACGTTGAGCGGCGTATCGATGTAGATCTCGACAAACTCGCCCTCCTTCACCGTCTGCCGCGCGATCTGGCGTTCAGCGCGGAACGGCGAGATGAAGGAGCAGAGAGTAATCAACCCGCTGTCGGTCATCAGCGCGGCGACTTCGGCGACGCGGCGGATGTTCTCGACGCGGTCGGCGTCCGTGAAGCCCAGGTCCTTGTTCAGGCCGTGGCGCACGTTGTCGCCGTCGAGCGTGTAGGTGTGGCGGCCGAGATCGAACAGCCGTTTCTCGACGAGGTTCGCAATGGTCGACTTGCCGGATCCGGACAGGCCCGTAAACCACAGCACGCACGGCCGCTGGTGTTTTTGCGTGGCGCGCTCGGTCTTGCCGATCTCCAGATCCTGCCAGACGACGTTCGCCGCACGCCGCAACGAGAAGTCGAGCATGCCGGCGCCGACCGTCTCGTTCGTGAAACGGTCGATGACCACGAAGCTGCCTAGCTTGCGGTTGACCTTGTACGGCGTGAACACGATAGGCTTTGCAAGCGAGATGTTACAGACGCCTATTTCATTCAGCTCCAGCGTCTTGCCGGCCTCGTGCGCGAGCGTATTGACGTCAACCTTGTATTTCAGGTCGGAGACAGAGCCCGACACCGTCTGGTTGTTCGTCTTGATGCGGTACTGGCGCCCGGGCAGGAGCTTCTTCTCCGCCATCCAGATGATGTGCGCGACGAACTGGTCGGACTGCTCGGCCGGGTCGTCGATGCCGCAGATGACGTCGCCGCGCGAGATGTCGATCTGGTCCTCGAGCACCAGCGTGACGGCCTGCTCGGCGACGGCCTCATCCAGGTCGCCGTCGTAGCTGACGATACTTTTGACTTTCGAGCGTTTGCCGGAGGGGATGTTGATGATGGCGTCGCCCGGTCGCACGGTGCCGGAGGCAATCGTGCCGCTGAAGCCGCGGAAGTCCAGGTTCGGCCGGTTAACCCATTGCACCGGCAGGCGGAAGCCTTCCTTTTGCGCGTCGCGGCTGACGTCAACAGTTTCGAGGTAGTCGAGCAGCGTCGGGCCCGTGTACCACGGCATGCGTTCCGAGCGGTGCGTGACGTTGTCGCCATCGAGCGCCGACAGCGGTATGCACGTGACCGCCTCGATCTCGAGCATATCCGCCACAGTCTTGACGTCGGCCTCGATCTCGGCAAAGCGTGACGCGGAAAAGTCGACCAGGTCCATCTTGTTGACGGCGACCGCAACGTGCCGGATGCCGAGCAGGCTCGCGATGTACGCGTGCCGGCGCGTCTGCACCTGCACGGAGTAGCGCGCATCGACGCGCAGGATCGCGACGTCGGCCGTCGTGGCGCCGGTCGCCATGTTGCGCGTGTACTGCTCGTGCCCGGGGGTGTCGGCGACGATGAACTTGCGCTTGTCGGTCGAGAAAAAGCGGTAGGCGACGTCGATCGTGATGCCTTGCTGGCGCTCGGCGGCGAGCCCGTCGACGAGCAGCGCGAGATCAATCTTGTCGCCCTGCGTGCCGGAGGTCTTGGAATCCTTCTCGATCGACGCGAGCTGGTCGTCATAGATAAGGTGTGAGTCGTACAGCAAGCGCCCGATCAGCGTCGACTTGCCGTCATCGACCGAGCCGCAGGTAATAAACCGCAACAGCGACTTGTTCTCCTGTGCACGGAGGTAGGTCACGATGTCGGAGGCGATGAGGTCGTCGGCTACTGCCATGGGTCGTATTCCTTATTGAACAATCGCGGGATTATACAGATTGGCTGGGGAGAATAACCCCCGTCATCGCGAGGAGCGCAGCGAAGTGGCGACCTCGCACCCCCCGTCGTCGCGAGGAGCGCAGCGACGTGGCGACCTCGCACCCCCCCGTCGTCGCGAGGAGCGCAGCGACGTGGCGACCTCATAATAGCTGTGACTCTGCCAAACTGTGCGTGATTGCCACGGCCGCCTCCGGCGACCTCGCAACGACAGGCAGTGCTGACAGGGCAAGGGATTGCCGGAAAGTGCGGCGCGTAGCCAAATACGCAGTCATATCTGGACCCAACGGTCGCACTCTGCCATTTAAATCGGTTACCTCTTCATTTACTTGGACCTACAATCGTATTCGGGCCTCATAATTTACGCGACTCATCCGGCCCGGCTTGCCAAAGTGAAAGCGGAACTATGTCGGCCATATGATGAAAATCATGATCCACCGTGAGCATTGTCAATTCGTATCGAATACACAACTGTGCCAGTAATGCACCAATGGTTCCTGCCTGGACACCATTTCTCCGACACTTATTTCGCCACTCGGCGGCTTGTATATAGTCGTCACGGTCAGGTACCAAAAGCGGAATTGACGAAAAGCGACGGATAATCTCTTTATGCGCTTTCGGCTTCGCAAAACCCTGTAGCAGTTCCTGCAATACCATTCCTGTGCAATAAACGCTACCTGCATCCAGCGACAGACTTAGTTTATCGATTTCGGGTAGATCAGGCAGCACATCACGCCGAAAGGCGAGCGACCAGACACTTGTGTCGACGAAGACCGTCAATCCCTTGAACGCTCGGACTTGTAATCGAAAGAATCATCCCAGTCGAGTGTGCCGAACAACGCCGTAAGCTGCTTCTGCTCCCGCCGGGCTATGTATTCTTCCAAAGCTTTCGTGACCGCGGCTTTCTTTGTCCGCTCGCCGCTCAGCCGAAGCGCTCGCTCGATAAGCTTGGGATCAATTGCAAGATTGGTTGCCATATGTGTGAACCTCCACACATGATTCTACACATACCGATCGGGAATTGGGAGTCGCATTTCTGGCTGAATATTGGATATTCGCCGACGACAGAGATCGCATCGGTGCGGTCTTCGCGAGGCCGCCAGCGGCGGCCGTGGAATTCCCGTCATTGCGAGGCCGCCGCAGGCAGCCGTGGAATTCCCGTCATTGCGAGGCCGCCTCAGGCAGCCGTGGAATTTCCTTCATTGCGAGGCCGCCGCGCAGGCGGCCGTGGCAATCTCGTTCCGATTGGCAGAGTCATTGGCGGTACGAGGTCGCCACGTCGCTGTGCTCCTCGCGATGACGGGGGTCACCAGGTCGCCACGTCGCTTCGCTCCTCGCGATGACGGGGCTTTGCGACGCCGGCTAGAAATACCCCTCCTGCTTCTTCTGCTCCATCGACGCGCCCGTGTCCGAATCAATCACCCGCCCCTGCCGTTCCGACGTCGTCGACAGCAGCGTCTCCTGGATGATCTCGAGCAAAGTCTTGGCGTTGCTCCTGACCGCCCCGGTCAGCGGGTAGCAGCCCAGCGTACGGAAGCGCACGAGCTCCTCCACCGGCGTCTCGCCCTCCTCAAGCGGCATGCGATCATCATCAACCATGATCAGCACGCCATCGCGCTCCACGACCGGTCGTGGCGCGGCAAAGTACAGCGACGGGATCTCGATCTTCTCGCGGAAGATGTACTGCCAGATGTCGAGCTCTGTCCAGTTCGACATCGGGAACACGCGCATGCTCTCGCCCTTCGCGACGCGCGTGTTGTAGATGTTCCAAAGTTCAGGCCGCTGGTTCTTCGGGTCCCAGCGGTGCTGCGCGGACCGGAACGAGAACACGCGCTCCTTGGCGCGAGACTTGTCCTCGTCACGCCGTGCCCCGCCGAATGCGGCGTCGAAACCGTACTGGTCGAGCGCCTGCTTTAACGCCTGTGTCTTCATGACATCAGTGTGCGTGGCCGACCCGTGCGAAAACGGCCCGACGTTCGCCGCGACGCCGTCCTGGTTGATGTGCACGAGCAGGTTCAGGCCGAACTTCTCGGCCGTGCGATCCCGAAACTCGATCATCTCGCGAAACTTCCACGTCGTATCAACATGCAGCAACGGAAACGGCGGTGTCGACGGGTAAAACGCCTTCAGCGCGAGATGCAGCATGACGGAGCTGTCCTTGCCGACGGAGTACATCATGACCGGATTCTCACACTCGGCCACGACTTCCCGCATGATGTGAATGCTCTCCGCCTCGAGACGGTCCAGGTGGGTGAGGTCAGTCATGAGAAACTCCCGTCATCGCGAGGAGCGAAGCGACGTGGCGACCTCGTAACGCCCCGTCGTCGCGAGGAGCGCAGCGACGTGTCGATCTCGTAACGCCAATGACGCTGCCAAACTGTGCGAGGTCGCCACGTCGCTGCGC
>CAZLNH010000099.1:0-13419 GCA_964560775.1 uncultured Woeseiaceae bacterium
CGATAATCCCGATTGTCATCCTGCTGATCATGGCCGTGCCATCCGCCGAAACGCTGGTCAAGCTTGAAGACAGCCGCAAGCCGGACCTGACCGTGGTCATCACGGGCTACCAGTGGAAGTGGCACTACAACTACCAGGGCCAGGATGTGCAGTTTTTCAGCAGCCTGGCCCGAACGAGCGCGGACGCGCGCCGCAAGGACTCAGGGATCGATCCGTTCAGCGTCGAGAACTACCTGCTGGATGTGGACCGGCCGCTCGTCGTGCCGCGCGGCGCCAAGGTGCGCGCGCTGCTGACGTCGAATGACGTCATCCATTCCTGGTGGGTGCCCGATCTCGCGATCAAGAAAGACGCCATTCCCGGCTTCATGAACGAAATCTGGTTCCGGGCGGAGAAGAGCGGCGTACTGCGCGGCCAGTGCGCGGAGCTTTGCGGCAAGGACCATGGCTATATGCCGATTGTCGTCGAGGTCGTCGAGCCGGAAGAATTCGACGAGTGGATGGCAGAACAAAGGGAACAGGCTAACGAACCTGTATACCGGCAAGCTGCAACGTTAAAAAGCTTGCCGCCGGAGAACAACTGATGAGCACTGCAGTGACCGACGCAGCCCATATTGACGATCATCACGGCCCCGACAAGGGTTTGAAGCGTTGGCTGTTCACGACCAACCATAAGGACATCGGGTCGCTGTACCTTATTTTCAGCCTGACGATGTTCTTTATCGGCGGCACAATGGCGCTCGTCATCCGCTCCGAACTCTTCACGCCGGGACTGCAGTTTGTACATCCGGAATTCTTCAACCAGATGACGACGATGCACGCGCTGATCATGATCTTCGGCGCCGTCATGCCGGCATTTGTCGGCCTTGCCAACTGGATGATTCCGATGATGATCGGGGCGCCCGACATGGCGTTGCCGCGCATGAACAACTGGTCGTTCTGGATCCTGCCGTTCGCGTTCCTGATGCTGCTTTCGACGCTGTTCATGCCGGGCGGCGCGCCCGCGGGCGGCTGGACAATGTATCCGCCGCTGGTGCTACAGACCGGTGACGCCTTCCCGTTCCTGATTTTTTCAGTCCACCTGATGGGCTTGTCATCGATCATGGGCGCAATCAACGTCATCGTCACGATCATCAACATGCGCACCGAGGAGATGTCGCTCCTCAAGATGCCGATGTTCGTCTGGACATGGCTCATCACCGCGTACTTGCTGATCGCGGTCATGCCGGTACTGGCAGGCGCCGTCACGATGCTGCTGACGGACCAGTTTTTCGGCACCAGCTTCTTCCTTGCGGCCGGTGGCGGTGACCCCGTCATGTTCCAGCATATTTTCTGGTTCTTCGGGCACCCCGAGGTCTACATCATGATCCTGCCGGCGTTCGGCATCGTGTCAGAGATCATCCCGACATTCGCCCGCAAACCGCTGTTCGGGCACGACTCGATGGTTTACGCCGCCTCGAGCATTGCGTTCCTGTCGTTTATTGTCTGGGCGCACCACATGTTTACCGTCGGCATGCCGCTTACCGGGCAGTTGTTTTTCATGTTCGCAACTATGCTGATTGCCGTACCCACCGGCGTAAAAGTATTCAACTGGACCGCAACGATGTGGCGCGGTGCGATGACATTTGAAACACCGATGCTGTTCTCGCTGGCGTTCCTGTTCCTGTTTACGATAGGCGGCTTTTCGGGGCTGATGCTCGCCATTGTGCCGGCGGACATCCAGTATCACGACTCGTACTTTGTCGTCGCCCATTTCCATTACGTCCTGGTGCCGGGCGCTATCTTCGGCATCATGGCCGGTGTCTATTACTGGCTGCCGAAATGGACCGGCCGCATGTACAACGAAACGCTCGGTCAATGGCATTTCTGGCTGTCGACCATTTTCGTCAACGTTACGTTCTTCCCGATGCATTTCTTAGGCCTGGCCGGCATGCCACGGCGCATACCGGACTACGCGACGCAGTTTACGGACTTCAATACGGTGGCCAGCATCGGCGCGTTCGGCTTCGGCCTGTCGCAGCTCCTGTTCCTGTACATTATCGTGCAGTGCGCACGCCGGCAGGGCGAAGAGGCGACGAGCGAAGTCTGGGATAATCCGAAGGGCCTCGAATGGACCGTGCCGTCACCGGCGCCCTACCACACGTTTGACGAACCGCCGCACGTGACCAGGGACGTGGCCTTCACCTGATGGACGAAGTCCGCAACGAGGCACGGAAAAAGATACGCCGCACCGCGCTGATGCTTGCAGCGGTCGCCGTGCTGTTCTATCTCGGCTTTATTGCCGCAGGCGTATTGCGTTCCTGATGCTGATCGATGCCGATTTACGATGACGAACCCAGCGAAAAAAGATAACGAAACACGGCCGCTTGCGTTTCAACTCGGACTGCTGACGGCCGCCATGTTTGCTTTCGGCTTTCTGCTGGTGCCACTGTACGACGTCTTTTGCGAGATCACCGGTTTTGGCGGCCGCACGAACGATACCGCCGCTGTTGTCGAGGAGAACGTGGACCAAAGCCGCGACATCCGGCTCGAGTTTGTCACGACGGTCAATGAATACGCGCCATGGGAATTCGGCCCCCTTGTCGACTATATGACGGTCCATCCCGGCGGTCTCTACGAGGCACGATTTGTTGCCCGCAACCTGACGGGCCGCGAAAAGATCGCACAGGCCGTGCCCAGCGTTGCGCCGGCACAAGCCGCGAAATATTTTAAAAAACTCGACTGTTTTTGTTTTGAAAACCAGGGCTTCGCCGCCAATGAAGAACGGGAAATGTTCGTTCGCTTCATCATTGATTCGGAGCTGCCGGACTATGTTGACACTATCACGCTGTCCTACACGTTTTTTGATACCGCCAGGCTGAGCGACAATAGCGCGCAGGCGGATCGCCCGGATCACTCGCACTCAAACCGTTAATTTTCGGAAGCTGCAATGTCACACGCTGAAAATCATTACTACGTTCCGCACGGCAGTCACTGGCCAATCGTCGGGTCCGTCGGCCTGCTGCTCCTCATGGTCGGCGTTTCAAGCTGGCTGAATGGAGCGGACCTTGGATTCTGGGTAATGCTCAGCGGTGTTGCCGTCATGTTCATCATGCTCGCGGGCTGGTTCGGCACGGTGATCGCCGAGAGCCAGAGCGGCAAATACAACGCGCAGGTCGACTCGTCGTTTCGCATGGGCATGTTCTGGTTCATTTTTTCAGAGGTCATGTTTTTTGCGGCATTTTTCGGTGCCTTGTTCTACGCACGCAACATGTCCATTCCGTGGCTGGGCGGCAGCAGTAACAACTTTTTTACGAATCTCCTGCTCTGGTCAGGTTTCGAGAACACCTGGCCGACCAACGGGCCGGCCAATGTCGGCGGCGACTACACCGTCATGGGACCGTTCGGGTTACCGCTGATCAACACGGCGCTGCTGCTGACGAGCAGTATCACGATAACGATCGCGCACCATGCCTTGCAGCACGGTCAGCGCAAGATCCTGAACACGTTTCTCGCGGCGACCTTCATCCTTGGCTTCATCTTCGTATTCCTGCAGGTTGAGGAATACATCCATGCGTACGAAGACCTGAACCTGAAGCTCACGACAGGCATCTACGGTTCGACGTTTTTCATGCTGACGGGATTCCACGGGATGCACGTCACGATTGGCGGCATCATGCTGCTCATCATCTGGCTGCGCACGATGAAAGGGCATTTCACGCCGAAGAATCACTTTGGCTTTGAGGCCGTCGCCTGGTACTGGCACTTTGTCGATGTGGTCTGGCTCGGCCTGTACGTATTCGTCTACTGGATGTAGAGCCGCCGGGGGATGCTGCCGGCGTGTGCCGGTAGCGCGTCAATTGGCTCCGGGTAATGGACCCATCCAGCCGGCGAAGTATGCCGCCAGCAGCGCAACCACCAGCACGGCGGACAGCGCGACGCGAATCTTCAGCGCTTTGAGCACGCGCGGTGAACCCGGCTCGTCCCTGCTCAGGTAATACAGACCGGAGCCCAGGCTTGCGACGATTGCAATCAGCATGAGTAATATGAAGAGCTTCATCGAATCTCCAACAGGGGCCGCTCAATTTCGCGTGAAGTGGCCGGCATGACGGATCCCGGGACCCTTGTGTACCGCTGGTTGCCACCGGTTGCCGCGGTCATTCTGATCGTTCTGTTCATCTCGCTCGCCTCGTGGCAGCTTGACCGCGCCGCGGAAAAGGAAGCGCTGGCCAACCTGTTTGACGATACCGGCCCACCGGTCACTTTCGTAAGTGTGGGTAATTACGAATTGTACCAGCCGGTTGCGGCGACCGGCCGGTATTTGCCTGAACGCCAGATTCTTATCGACAATATCGTGCGCGGCGGGGAGCTCGGATATTACGTCATTACGCCCTTTGAAACAGCACCCGGAGCGCCGCTGCTGCTGGTCAATCGCGGCTTTATCGCTCGGAACCCGTCGGGCGGCCTTCCGGCTGTCGATGTCGCGGGCGAGACCCGCAATGTCTCCGGACGCATCGGCCGGCTGCCACGCGTAGCCATACGCCCCGACAAGGCCATCGCAGGCGGCCAGGGCTGGCCTAAAACCGCCGTCTATCCGCGCTCAGAAGACATTGCCGCGGTACTCGAACAGGAGGTCGCCGCGCCGGTTTTGCTGCTCGCACCAGACGCCGCGGACGGCTTTATCCGGCAGTGGCAGCCGGAACAGAAAGGGCCGATGATGCATTACGGCTATGCCTTCCAATGGTCAGCACTCGCGCTGACCGTGCTGGCGATTCTCATCTGGCAGTTGCGCAAACGGTATCGAAAATGATTGAAAAGCGCATGCGGGCTCGCTCCGGCCGTCCGCAGCTGATACTCGTTGCACTCGTGTTCATCCTGCCGATGGCGGCGGCCCTTTTGCTGTATTTCGGTAGTCATGCACTACGGCCCGGTGGCACCAGCAATCACGGCGCCTTGCTGGACCCGATCGTCAATCTGCGTGATGCGTTGCCCGGCAGCGAATTCGCCGAGTCCATCGACGGTTACTGGGCGCTGATTTACATGAACACCAGTGTGTGCGGCGAAGACTGCCGCGAGGCCCTGTACAAACTGCGGCAATCGCGCCTGATGCTGGGTAACGAGATGAACCGCGTCGAGAGGGTTTTCTTGCACGGCACCAGTGCCCCGGATAAAGTGTTTCTCGACAGCGAGCATGGGGGGATGACGACGCTGCACGCACCGGACGAGGCTGCTTTGCTCGGGTCCGTGCGTCCGGACGACCAGCCGGACGGCGGTTACTACCTGCTGGACCCGCTCGGCAATATCGTCATGTATTTCCCGCCAGGCATCGTGCCACGCGACATGGTCGATGACGTGTCGCACCTGTTGGACCTGTCGCGCATTGGATGAGGCGCATACAGTGCGGAGCAATGGCTTGAACGCAGCAATCCTGCGATACACCGCGCATTGGCGCGATTACTACGAGCTGACCAAGCCGCGGGTCGTCGCGCTCATCGTATTTACCGCCATCGTCGGCATGTTCCTCGCCGTACCCGGATGGCCCGGCAGCGCTGCTTTGCTGTTTGGCACACTCGGCATCGGCCTCGCTGCCTCATCGGCCGCCGTGATCAACCACGTGCTCGACGCCCGTATCGACCAGCAGATGCTGCGCACGCGCGCGCGCCCATTGCCGCAGGGGCGCCTGAACGAATGGCAGGCCCTCGCATTCGCCAGCGTACTCTGCACCGCATCCATGTTGATTCTTGCGCTGCTCGTCAACCCGCTGTCAGCCGTCCTGACCTTTGCATCCCTGATCGGCTACGCAATCGTCTACACCGCGTACCTGAAACGCGCCACACCACAGAATATTGTCATCGGCGGTGCCGCCGGTGCCGCGCCACCGGTCCTCGGATGGGTTGCCGTCACCGGCGAGATTCACAGTGACGCATTGCTTCTGTTTCTCATTATTTTCGTCTGGACGCCACCGCATTTTTGGGCGCTTGCGATCGCACGCAAGGACGATTACCAGAAAGCTGGTATTCCCATGCTGCCAGTTACGCATGGCAATGCCTTTACGCGGCTTCAGATCCTGCTTTATACGATCCTGCTGGTCCTTGTCACGATCATGCCTTACCTGTCCGGCATGAGCGGACTCATCTATCTGGTCACCGCACTCGTGCTCGGCGGCATCTTTCTCTATCTCGCACTGAAGCTGCGTACGGATGACGGGCTGGACCTGCCGATGCAGGTGTTCCGGTTTTCGATCCACTACCTGATGATCCTGTTTGCGGCCTTGCTGGTGGATCATTACTTTATTATCCGGTTCGGGCTTTAAGCCCCGTCATCTTCGGGCTTTAGCCCCGTCATCGCGAGCCGCAAAGCGGCGTGGCGACCACGCACAGGCTGGCAGTGTCATTGGATTTGCGAGATCGCCACGCCGCTTTGCGGCTCGCGACGACCGGCATTTCTTTCACAGCGTGATGACGATCGCATTTTTTCGGGGTTTATCAACGCAGTATGTCCCCGTCCGGCATCAGGCCGGGCAGGGAGTGCTGTATGGGAACCCGATTCACTGTTTCCAGGGCCGCGTGGCTGCTGCTGGGTCTCGCGCCGGGCGAACTGCTGGCCAATATCGAAGTCGATGCGACGATGCAGATCGTCGAGGACCTCGACGAGCTCGGCGACGTGCGCGTCAGGAAGGTGGAACCCGTCGACGTCGAGGTCAATCGATTCGGCGAAGTTGAAGAAGACTTTGCCGCGACAATCCGGGCCGCCGGTTTCGCGGACGATTTCGCCTACGACAATGCCGCCGACGACCTTGATGATGACCTGCTCGACGAAGGCGACTTCGAAGAGAGTGAACTCGTTGATGATGACGACTTCGATGAAGAGGCGTACGTCAACCCGTGAGACGCGCCGCACTTTATATTTTATGCGCGGTACTGGTCTCGCCCGCTGTCCGCGCCGCTGACGGCGCCGGGCAGTTCGCCGATGGCAACCGACTTTATCATGACGACCTGTACTGGGCGGCACTGCTCCGGTATCGCCAGGCCGCTGATGCCGGCTTCGACAGCCCGCTGCTGCATTACAACTCCGGCGTTGCCCACTATCGTGCGCAGCAATATTCGCGTGCCCGTGAATCGTTCCTCAAGGCCCTTGCCGAGCCGCGGCTTACTCATCGCGTCCACTATAACCTCGGGCTGACCGAACTCGCTGCCGGCAATACCGGCAACGCTGTATCCTGGTTCCAGCGCGTGGGAGCGCAACAGGACGAGCCCGTGCTCGCCAGCCTCGCAGCGGCGGCCATCACAAGCATTGCAAGCAACGCATCGCGAACGGACGGCGACCGCATTGAACCCGCACCAGTGCGCCGCGCGCCGGAACGACCTTTCGGCGACCTCCAGTTGCGCGCGGCCCTGAGTGTCGGCAGCGACGACAACGTTTTTCGCGCACCGGCAGAGGGGTACAACGACCTGTCACAGCCCGGTGCGCCGGCGGTCACTCCCGCCGTTCAGTCCGGCGTTTTCTATCCGGTCGATATCAATGCGAAATACTCGGTCAACAGTTTCGAGCACGAGTCGTTCTTTGGCAGTTATCGCGTGTCGGGCCGCTACTACCAGGACGAGTCACTGGAGAATGCAAACGAGTACGCGCACCAGCTCGCGTTCGGCACCGAGTACGAACGTCAGGCGGACACGCGCGAGCGCAAGATATACAGCGCTTTCACAATCTCGAGCCATGACGGATCGTGGTACGACCGCGATGACGGGACAGAGCGCGAATTCAACAATGAGGGTGTCGGCAACCGCCTGTCGTATGTCCGGTACGGGCCCGAGATCTGGATGCGCCAGTCGTACTCACGCCTTTCGTTCAACGTGCACGCGAAGGGACAAATCCGGAACTACGACGATCCGGAAGAGCTGCCGGAATACGACCACGAATACCTGCATATCGGCGCGAGTGTCCAGTACCGCTTTACGTCAACATCGCTGCTGCGTATCAAGGCAGACGCCTGGCAGCGCCGCTTTGGAGAGCGTCCGTCGTTTAACCTGGACGGCCAGCAGCCGATCGACAATCCACCAATCCGCTACGACTACGTGCAGGTGGGCGCAACAGCGCGGCAGCGCATCACCAGCCTGATGTGGTTCGGCATCAATTACACGCGCACCGAGCGCCGGGACAGGCATTCGGGCTATTACGACTATTTCCGGGACGATTACGGTGTTGACTTCAGTTTCCGCGTCAGCGATCGCTTCATTGTGCGCGCCGATGCCAACTACGGAATCTACAGTTACCTTAATGCCTTTGCCTACAATACGGCCGCTGGCGGCCGCCAGACTCTTGAAAAAGCGGATGCGCGACTGCTCGCCACATGGCGCTTCACTCCACGCCTGAGTCTCGTTGCCGAGTTCGAGCACCGCGACATCGTGTCAAACGACCAGCGCATCGCTTACACGCGCAACCAGGTCATGCTGGGCCTGCACTGGCGGCAATAGACCGCGCGCAAACGACTATTCCCGTCGCACCACCCGAAACGCGCCGCCGCCCCGGTGGCCCAGTTTGTTAGACTTGCGTCCTTTTCCGAGGCCGACGCGCGCACCTGATGGACGTTACCCCGATACTGCAGTCGCTGAACGACGCACAGCGCGAGGCCGTAACCGCGCCGGTGGACCAGCCGCTGCTCGTCATCGCCGGTGCCGGCAGCGGCAAGACGCGTGTACTGACACATCGCGCCGCGTGGCTGATCGACGTCGAAGGTATTTCACCGCAAGGCCTGCTGGCCGTCACGTTCACGAACAAGGCCGCCGCGGAGATGCGCGGGCGTATCGAAGGCCTGCTGAAGATGCCGGTCAACCACCTGTGGATCGGCACGTTTCACGGACTGGCGCACCGTTTCCTGCGCCGTCACTGGCGCGAGGCCGCGCTGCCGCAGAATTTCCAGATCATCGATTCTGATGACCAGTCACGCATCATCAAGCGGCTCCTGAAGAATTCGGACGCCGATGACGGCCGCTGGGCTCCACGTGAGATCCAGTATTTTATTAACGCGCAGAAGGACGAAGGACTCAGGCCGCAGCACCTCGATGACCAGGGTGATCCGACCCGGCGCGAGCGCATTGCATACTATCGCGAGTACCAGGAGGTTTGCGAACGGGGCGGGCTCGTCGACTTTGCCGAACTGCTGCTACGCGCACATGAGCTGTGGCGCGACAACCCCGATGTCCTCGCGCACTACCAGCGCCGCTTCAGTCACCTGCTGGTCGATGAATTCCAGGACACAAATGCCATCCAGTACGCCTGGCTGCGCATGCTGGCCGGCAAGGACGGCGTCCTGTTCGTCGTCGGCGATGACGATCAGTCCATATACCGCTGGCGCGGCGCGCGCGTGGAGCACATCAACCGCTACCAGACCGATTTTCCCAAGGCGTCGGTCGTCAAGCTCGAGCAAAACTATCGTTCAACAGAGACGATACTGAACGCCGCAAATGCCGTCATCGCCAACAACGGTTCGCGCATGGGCAAAAACCTGTGGACCGACGGCGCTGGCGGCGAGCCGATCCGCGTCTACTCCGCCTACAACGAGCGTGATGAAGCCGAGTTTGTCGTCGGCCGCTTGCGTGAGTGGAGTGACCAGGGCAATGCGCGCGCGGACTCAGCCGTTCTGTACCGCTCCAATGCACAATCACGGGTGCTTGAAGAAGCACTGATCAACGCGCGCTTGCCGTACCGCGTATATGGCGGACTGCGGTTCTTTGAACGTGCCGAAATCAAGGATGCGCTGGCATACCTGCGCCTGACGTCCAATCGCGATGACGACAGCGCGTTCGAACGGGTCGTCAACCGGCCGACGCGCGGTATCGGCACCCGCACGGTCGAGGCAATGCGTGCCTACGGCCGCGCCAACAGCTGTTCAATGTGGCGCGCGGCCGGCGCCGTAGCGAGTGACGAACTGGCGGGCCGGGCGGCTTCGGCCGTCATGGCGTTTCTCAACCTGATCGAACGCATGGCGAGGGAAACCGGGGGACTCGAGCTGCACGACAGGGTCGATCACGTCATTCACGCAAGCGGCCTCATCGGGCATTTCCAGAAAGAGAAAGGTGAGCGCGGCGAGACCCGCATCGAAAACCTCGAGGAACTCGTCAGCGCCGCGAAAAGTTTCGAGCCGGATCCGGCCGAGGAAATGAGCGAACTCGACGCCTTCCTGTCGCATGCCGCGCTCGAGGCCGGCGAGGGACAGGCCGACGCCTGGGAAGACTGCGTGCAATTGATGACCATGCATTCGGCGAAAGGGCTCGAGTACCCGCTCGTCATCATGTGCGGACTCGAGGATGGCCTCTTTCCGCACCAGCGCTCCCTTGCCGACCCACTGGGGCTGGAGGAGGAGCGCCGCCTCTGTTACGTCGGCATTACGCGCGCGAAGGAGCAACTCTACATAACCTATGCCGAGCAACGCCGGCTGCACGGCAGCGACAGCTTCGCGCACCGGTCACGATTCATCTCGGAGATTCCGGACGAACTGGTTGAGGAGGTGCGGCCACGCGTACAGGTCAGCCGGCCACTCAAGCGCTCGGGTAGTGTACGTACCCATGCCGGATTCCCCGCCGACACAGGCCTTGGCGTCAGTCTTGGCCAGCGCGTGCGGCACGGCAAGTTCGGCGAAGGCGTCATCCTGAACTGCGAAGGACAGGGCGCGCACGCGCGGGTCGAGGTCAATTTCGAGCAGGCAGGCACGAAGTGGCTGGTGTTGAACTACGCAAATCTTGATCTGATGTAGAATCGGGCCGCATACAGGCGCACCGGCAGCTGCCAATCACGCATCTGCCGGCAGGACACCAGACAGAAGAATGAAAATACTGATTCTCGGCGCAGGCCAGGTCGGCTCCTCGGCCGCCTTTCATTTGTCCCGCGAAGAAGCCAACGAGGTCACCGTCGTCGACATGCGAGCCGAGGTGCTGCGCGAGCTGCAGGACCGGCTGGACATTCGCACCGTCGTCGGCCATGCCGCCTACCCGGAAGTCCTGGAGCGCGCCGGCGCCAATGATGCCGACATCATCGTCGCCCTGACCGATTCCGATGAAACCAATATGGTCGCGTGCCAGATCGCGTATACGATGTTCCATACGCCGACCAAGATCGCGCGCATCCGCTCGTCGGAGTACATGAATGCGAAGAAATTGTTCACGCAGGATGCGATACCGGTCGACGTGCGCATCAGTCCCGAGCAGCTTGTTTGCGAGCATGTTGCACAGCTGATCCTTTACCCCGGCACGCTGCAGGTGCTCGACTTTGCCGACGGGCGCGTGCGGCTGGTCGGCGCGCGTGCCGACAAGGGCGGCTTGCTTGTCGGACAGCAGATCTCAACGCTGAAGGAACACATCCCGAATACCGAGGGCCGCATCGCCGCCATTTACCGCGGCGGCAAGTCGCTGCAACCGGACGGACACACGATCATCGAGGAAGGCGACGAGATCTTCTTTGTCGCCGCGCGCCAGGATATCCGCGTATTCATGAGCGAGATGCGCAAGCTCGAGGACCCGGTCCGCCGGGTCGTCATCGCCGGCGGCGGCAACATCGGCGTGCGGCTCGCGCGCACGCTCGAGCAAACCAACCAGGTCAAGATCATCGAGCGTGACCCCAAGCGGGCACGTTACATTTCCGAGCAGCTGAGCAAGGCGATCGTCCTGGTTGGCGACGCCGCGGACGAGGACCTGCTGTTGGAGGAAAATATCGACAACGTCGACATATTCTGCGCGCTGACCAATGCCGAGGAGGCGAATATCCTGTCGGCCATGCTCGCCAAGCGCCTCGGCGCACACAAGGTCATGGCGCTGATCAACCGGCCCTCGTACGCCGAGCTGGTTGAATCGAGCACGATCGATATCGCAATCTCGCCGCAACAGGTAACGATCGGTTCGTTACTCGCCCATGTGCGACGCGGCGATGTCGTCAAGGTGCACTCATTGCGCCGCGGCGCTGCCGAGGCAATGGAAGCAATCGCCCACGGCACCCGCGAACAGTCGAAAGTGGTCGGGCGCCGCATTGACGAAATCAAGCTGCCGCGCGAAACCGCGATCATCGCGCTCGTGCGTGGCGACAAGGTCATCATTGCGCACCACGACACCGAAATCGAGACCGACGACCATGTCATCCTTTTCATGACCGACCGCCGCAAGGTCGAGGGTCTGGAGAAGCTGTTCCAGGTTGACGTGTCCTTTGTCTGAGCGGCCGCGGGCCACTCGTTACTGAAAGCGACCGGCGTACGGGCTATGAACTGGGCGATCGTACAACGCATACTCGGGCTGCTGCTGATGCTGTTCAGCACAACGATGCTGCCGCCGGTCGTCGTCGGCCTGTGGTATATCGATTCCACCTGGCTGCCTTTCGTGCAGGGCTTCGGCGTGACGCTCGTCAGCGGCGCGATTATCTGGTTTCCGGTCAGGAAGTTGCGAAGGGAGCTCAGGCTGCGCGACGGATTCGTCGTTGTCGCGGCTTTCTGGATTGTTCTCGGGCTGTTCGGCGCCGTGCCACTCTATTTTGCGCAGGTTCCTGTCATGTCGTTCACCGACGCGGTGTTCGAATCCATGTCCGGCCTGACGACTACGGGAGCAACGGTGCTGTCCGGCCTCGACACCTTGCCGAAGTCGATACTCTATTACCGGCAGCAACTGCAATGGCTGGGCGGCATGGGCATTATTGTCCTCGCTGTCGCGATCCTGCCGATGCTCGGCGTGGGCGGCATGCAGCTCTACCGCGCCGAAACGCCGGGTCCCGTGAAGGATAACAAGCTGACGCCGCGCATCACCGAGACCGCGAAGGCGCTTTGGTATGTTTACTTCATTTTCACGGCGCTGTGCGCCGGGGCCTACAAACTCGCCGGCATGGGCTGGTTCGATGCCATCTGCCATGCCTTTTCAACGGTGGCGATCGGTGGCTTCTCGACGCACGATCTCAGTATCGGCCACTTCAACAGCAGCGCTGTCGACCTGGTGGCTGTCTTCTTCATGATCCTGGCCGGCATCAACTTTTCGCTGCACTTCATGTCGTGGCGCTTCATGCAGATCAGGCATTATTTCGCGGATCCGGAATTTCGTGCCTACGTTTCCGTGCTCGCACTCGCGTCAGCGGTCGTCGTTGCCACGCTGATTGCTACAGCAAGCTACGGGAATGTGGGCGACAGTTTTGTCACGGGGCTGTTCCAGACGGTATCGATTGCGACAACGACCGGTTTTACCACCGCAAACTACGCGGCGTGGCCCGGCGCGCTGCCTGTGCTGTTGATATTCATGAGCTTTATCGGCGGTTGTGCCGGTTCGACGGCCGGTGGCATCAAGGTCATACGCTGCCTGCTGATCTACAAGCAGGGCTGGCGTGAGATCGTGCGGCTCGTACATCCGAGTGCGGAGATACCGGTCAAGATCGGCAACAGGGCCGTACCGTTCCGGGTTGTCGATGCCGTGTGGGGGT
>CAZLNH010000100.1:0-5575 GCA_964560775.1 uncultured Woeseiaceae bacterium
GCAATACGGCGTTATCCGCCGTGTAGTCAATCGTGACTGGAATTGCGAATGCGCCGGCGCTCAAAGTCAGCGTGAAAACAGCCAGCAGTGTGCGGGTTAGAAGTCGCATGACGTTCCCCTTCTTATATGTTCTTATGTCCAATGAGCTGCAACGATCGTGCCAGCCCGCCGACCCTGTTTCAGATCAGGCGGTTACGCAAAGCTGCGAAATCGGGCACCGGGGAATTGTAAAGCAGCCCGACAGTCCGAAAGCTACAACGCCCCGCGGAGCTGCAGGTTCCTGACGGCATCGTCGAACGGGAAGTCCGCCTCCACGACCCTGGCTGCGAATGTGTCGACATCGAAGGCGTCTTCGGCGAGCGCGGCACGGACGGCGTCGTTGACTAGATCCGATATGCTCTGGTTCGTCTCTGAGGCCTTTAGCCGAAGCTGGCGATAAAGGGCTGCGTCGAAGTGGACGGTGGCATGTTTACTTTGTTTATTCATTGGAGGTACCGTTACGAGATCGCCACGTCGCTTCGCTCCTCGCGACGACGGACGGGGTTTTGTGAGGTAGCCACGTCGCTTCGCTCCTCGCGACGACGGACGGGCTTTTGTGAGGTAGCCACGTCGCTTCGCTCCTCGCGACGACGGACGGGCTTTTGTGAGGTCGCCACGTTGCTTCGCTCTTCGCGATGACGGGGTTACGCGCGCCGCCGGGCGAGACGAATACCGAGCAATCCGAGGCCCAGCAGGGCCAGCGTGCCGGGTTCCGGTACTACGGCGGTCGATGATGACCAGCCCATGGACGATCTGCCGGCCTGATCCAGCGTGAAAGTCCAGGTGCCATCCGTATCGCTGTAGCCGGTTGCCGAAACGTAGCCGTTGCCCTCCAGCGAAAGAATGGTGCTCGTCTGAGTCACGACCGTGAACGCGTCGACGGCAAACTGATAAACATTGTCACCGAGCATTATCTGCCACAACGGATGCGCCGGTGTCGACGGCGAAAAGACGAAGTCAAAGAACGTCGCGTCCGTCAGAATCGGAATCGCGTCGAAGTCATCCGACGTGCCCATGACGAAAATTAGCAGGCTGTTGTCGAAATCGATGCCGGTAGCGTCACCGATCCCGATACCGCCGGTCGGCGTTGCCGTGCCGTCGACGCCGGCGAACGAGATATCGCCTTCGAAGAACGGCAGCGCGATCGGTTCTGCGAATGCGTTGGTGCCGGCGAAAAGCAGTATGGCCGTAATGGCACCGAGTTGACGCCTGATCCTTGCGGTCATGGAGAGTCCCTTCAATTGTGTAATGCGAAAGCGAATGTCTTGCCCACAACAATGCAATCGTGATGCCAATTTGCAAAACACATTCGGCAACAGTGACTTGCAGACTCACGACCAGTGCGTTGCTGCTGCGCGTAAACGCAACTGTAAATGCCCCCGACGCTCGCGTTTTCAGCCGTGTGCTCCGCACACGGCGCGAACTGTGAACTGCGTCACAGTTCGCAATCGCGCGCCGTCACTTCAGCGACGAGATAACGCCAGGAACTTCGTCCGTTCTTCCCGTCATCGCGAGGAGCGAAGCGACGTGGCGACCTCGCACACCCCCGTTATCGCGAGCCCGAAAGGCGTGGCGACCTTGTGCAGCTTGTGACCCTGCCAACCGGTACGAGATCGCCACGGCGCTTTGCGCCTCGCGACGACCAGGGGCTACGAAATCACAGCTGCGCTGCGCGCACGGCGTGATTACCGGTTCTATACTTGCACCAAAGCTCCCGGGACACCGAACCCAGGCATCAAAGCCAAAGACAAGAGGCAATGGCACAACAAACAGCAACCAACGCAACTGGCACGGCGTAAGGAGATCCACATGATCAAGCCACACGGAGCAACGACCCTGAAGCCGTTGCTGGTCGCCGATTCCGCCGAGCACGCCCGGCTTCAGAAAGACGCCGAATCACTGCCGTCGATGGTGCTGAGCTCGGCCGCCGCGGGCAACGCCGTGATGCTCGGCAGCGGCTATTTCACGCCGCTCGACGGCTTCATGGACCTGTCCGATGCACTCGCCGTCGCCGATTCAATGCACACGACCGACGGTGTGTTCTGGCCTGTACCAGTCGTCAACCTGACGCATGATGCGGTACAGATTACCGGCGCCGGGCGCATTGCACTGCGGGATCCGAACGTCGAAGGACAGCCGGTCATCGCGGTGATGGACGTCGAGGACATCGAAAAAGCCAGCGACCAGAAGCTCGGGAGTATTGCGAAAAAGGTATTCGGCACGACCGACCGGGCACACCCGGGTGTCAACACTTTCCTGTCGCAAGGCAACTACTGCGTGTCCGGCCCGATCAAGGTGCTCAACCTGAGCTACTTCGAAACGAACTTCGCCGGCATTTTCCGCACTGCGGTGGAGATTCGCAGCGAGATCAAGGCGCTCGGCTGGGACAAGGTGGTGGCGTTCCAGACGCGTAATCCCATGCACCTGGCGCACGAGGAACTGTGTCGCATGGCCAAGGAGCGGCTGGGCGCAGACGGCATCGTCATTCACATGCTGCTCGGCCAGCTCAAGGCAGGCGACATTCCCGCCGACGTCCGCTATGCCGCGATCCGCGCCATGGTCGACAAGTACTTCCCGCCGAACACGGTGCTGGTCAACGGCTACGGTTTCGACATGCTGTATGCCGGGCCGCGCGAGGCCCTGCTGCACGCCGTATTCCGCCAGAACATGGGCGCGACGCATCTCATCGTCGGCCGCGACCATGCGGGCGTCGGCGACTACTATGGCCCGTTCGACGCCCAGGCGATTTTCGATACTGTCCCGGAGGATGCACTCGAAATTGAGATTTTCGCCGCGGACCACACCGCCTGGTCGAAGAAACTCAACCGCATCGTGATGATGCGCGAGGCGCCGGACCACATGCCGGAGGACTACGTAGTCCTGTCGGGGACCAAGGTGCGTGAGATGCTGAGCCAGGGCATCGCGCCGCCGCCGGAGTTCTCACGCCCGGAAGTGGCCCGGATCCTGATGGCGTACTACCAGGCCCGACTGGTGCCATAACCCCGTCATCGCGAGGAGCGCAGCGACGTGGCGACCTCGTACACCCCCCGTCATAGCGAGGAGCGAAGCGACGTGGCGACCTCGTACCGACACCACCTCTGCCAATCTGTGCGAGATTGCCACGACCTCCTTCGGAGGCCTCGCAATGACGCACTACCCCGTCATCGCGAGGAGCGCAGCGACGTGGCGACCTCGTTCTGATTGGCAACGTTACCGGCGGTGCAAGATCGCCACGCCCTTCGGGCTCGCGATGACGGGCCGTGCGATCTCGGCAATTCGCTGTCTGCGTACCGTCAATTCAGCGATGAGATGACGGCCAGGACCTCGTCCGTTTTTTCCTTCATCAACGCAATATCCCCACGACTCTCGACATTCAGCCGAATCACCGGCTCGGTATTCGACATGCGAATATTGAAACGCCAGTTCTCAAACTCGAAACTGTAGCCGTCAAGGTCATCGACACTGATGGCTTCACCGGCATAGCGATCATGCAATGCTTTCAGCGTTGCCGCCGCGTCCGCCACTTCGCGGTTGATCTCGCCGCTCGCCGGGTAGCGTGCGATGCGTTCGCCGACCAGTTCCGATAACGGCTTGCCCGTCAGGCTGATCAGCTCGGCGACCAGCAGCCACGGAATCATGCCGCTGTCGGCGTAGGAGAACTCACGGAAATAATGATGCGCGCTCATCTCGCCGCCGTAGACGCCGTCGACCTTGCGCATTGTTTCCTTGATGAACGAATGGCCGGACTTGCTTAGCACCGGCTCGCCGCCGGCGGCGATGACCATGTCCTGCGTGTTCCACGTCAGCCGTGGATCGTGCACGACCTTGCCGCCGGGATTCCTGGACAGGATGCTCTCGGCGAGCAGGCCGACGATGTAATAGCCATCGACAAAAGCGCCTTTCTCGTCAAAGAAGAAGCAACGATCAAAATCGCCGTCCCACGCGATGCCGAGATCGGCGCCGTTCTCCTTGATGGCCGCGATCGTCGGCGCACGGTTTTCCTCGAGCAGCGGGTTCGGTACACCGTTCGGGAACGTGCCGTCTGGCACGTGATGGATGCGGATAAACTCGAATGGTAGAAACGACGCGAGGCCATCAACACCGAGGCTCGCGCAGCCGTTGCCGGAGTTGACGACGAGCTTCAGCGGCTTGAGTTTTTTGACGTTGATGTAGCCAAGCAGGTGCTTGATGTAGTCGTCGTAGATATCGACGTCCTTGCGCGTGCCCCGCGTCTTACCCTGGTAGCGCTCATCGCGCTCGGCCAGCGCACGGATTTCCTTCAGGCCGGTGTCGCCGCTGATCGGCCTGGCGTCTTCACGGACGATCTTCAGGCCGTTGTAGTCAGCCGGGTTGTGGCTGGCGGTGATCATGATGCCGCCATCGGCCTTCAGCAGGGCGGTGGCGAAGTAGACCATCTCGGTGCCGGACAGGTCGATGTCCAGCACGTCGACGCCGGCCTCCATCAGCCCCTCGGCCACCGCGTCCGCGAACTCCTCGCTCGACAACCGCATGTCGCGGCCGATGACGACTGTCTTGGCTTTTAAGAACTCGCCAGTGGCGTTGGCAATACGGCGCGCAATGTCCGGGTTCAGCTGGTTCGGAATCTGGCCGCGAATGTCGTAGGCCTTGAAACAATCAATATTCATGCAGGAGGCTCGCTCGTTTGTGTCGGAATCCGAGGCACATTAAACCAGAAAGCGCTGGATGACTGGAACACCCGTCGTCGCAACCCCCCGCGTCATCGCGAGGAGTGCAGCGACGTGGCGATTCCCCGTCGTCGCGAGGAGCGCAGCGACGTGGCGACCTGGTGAATCCCGTGACTCTGCCAATCCGCACGAGATTGCCACGGCCGCCTCCGGCGTCCTCGCAATGACGGGGGGGAGGGGCGGGCGACTCCCCATATCTCCCCCTCTCCACAACTTTCACGCCTGTCCCCGGAAATCCAACGTTCCTACCCTTAAGCCAAAACCCTCCAACAACACACAAGTATCCAAATGGAACGCCAACCGGCCGTGTACATCGTCACCAACAAACCGAACGGCGTCTTGTACATCGGCGTGACCCGCTACCTCCCGGGCCGCATCTGGCACCACAAGACAAAACAAGTCAAAGGCTTCACCAGCCGCTACAACCTCGACAAGCTTGTCTACTTCGAACTCTTCGACACCATGTACGACGCGATCACGCGAGAAAAGCAGCTGAAGAAAGGACCGAGAAGAAGAAAGGTGCAATTGATTGAGTCGATGAATCCCGAATGGCGGGATTTGTTTGGTGATATTTGCGGGTGACGACGAATCCCGTCATCGCGAGGAGCGCAGCGACGTGGAGATTCCCGTCGTCGCGAGGAGCGAAGCGACGTGGCGATTCCCGTCGTCGCGAGGAGCGAAGCGACGTGGCGACCTGGTGAATCCCGCGACTCTGCCAATCGGTGCGAGATTGCCACGGCCGCCTCCGGCGTCCTTGCAATGACAGCGACCCCGTCGTCGCGAGGAGCGCAGCGACGTGGCGACCTGGTGAATCTCGCGACTCTGCCAAT
>CAZLNH010000101.1:0-3260 GCA_964560775.1 uncultured Woeseiaceae bacterium
TGAAGAGCAACGAACTGCGCCAGGCATTCCTGGACTTTTTCCGTGCCCGCGGCCACGAGGTGGTCGCGAGTTCGCCGCTTGTGCCGGGCAATGACCCGACGCTGCTGTTCACCAACGCGGGCATGGTGCAGTTCAAGGACGTGTTCCTCGGCGCGGACCGGCGCAGTTACAACCGCGCGGTCACATCGCAACGTTGCGTACGTGCCGGCGGCAAGCACAATGACCTCGAAAACGTCGGTTACACGGCGCGCCACCATACGTTCTTCGAGATGCTCGGCAACTTCAGTTTCGGTGACTATTTCAAAGACGAGGCCATTCGTCTCGCCTGGGAGTTCCTGACCGGCACGCTGGGCCTGCCGCCGGAGAAACTGTGGGTCACGGTTTACGAGGACGACGACGAGGCCGCCGACCTGTGGCTCAAGACGATGAAGATCGCGCCCGAGCGTTTCTCGCGCCTGGGCGCCAAAGATAATTTCTGGGCGATGGGCGACACCGGCCCGTGCGGCCCGTGCAGCGAAATATTCTACGATCACGGACCGGATATTGCGGGCGGCCCGCCGGGATCGAAAGACGAAGATGGTGACCGCTATGTCGAGATATGGAACCTCGTGTTCATGCAGTTCGACCGCGCCGCCAACGGCGAAATGACCCCGTTGCCCAAGCCGTCGGTGGACACCGGAATGGGGCTCGAGCGCATCGCCGCGGTCATGCAGGGAGTGCACAGCAATTACCAGATCGACCTGTTCGCGAACCTGATCAGTGCCGCGGCGCGTGTGCTCGGTGTGTCGAATGACGGGTCGAGTTCGCTGAACGTAATCGCGGATCACATTCGCGCCTGCTCCTTCCTGATCGTCGATGGTGTTTTGCCTGGCAACGAAGGACGCGGCTATGTATTGCGGCGGATCATCCGGCGCGCGGTACGTCACGGCAAGAAGCTCGGTGTTGACGATGCATTTTTCCACAAGCTCGTCGGACCGTTGTGCGACGAGATGGGCGAGGCATACCCGGAACTCGCCAGGTCGCGGGCGCATGTCGAAAAGGTCCTGGCCCGCGAAGAGAGCCGTTTTGCAGAGACGCTTGACCAGGGTATGGAAATTCTTGATGCGGCGATGGCCGGTCTCAAAGGCAAAGAGATCCCCGGTGATGTCGTTTTTCGCCTGTACGATACCTACGGCTTCCCGATCGACCTGACGGCTGACATCGCCCGGGAGCGGGGTCTCGGAATTGACCAGGCCGGCTTCGACGTAGAGATGGGTGCGCAGCGCGACCGCGCGCGTGCGGCCAGCAAGTTTGCGGTTGCGGGCAGCTCGGGCATCAGGACCGACGCCCAAAGCGCGTTTAGCGGCTACGAAGGGACCGCTGACAAGGGCCGCGTCGTGGCGCTGTACCGAAACGGCGGACCCGTTAATAGCCTCGAGGCAGGCCACGAGGGCATGGTGTTGCTTGACAAGACACCGTTCTATGCCGAAAGCGGTGGCCAGATCGGCGATACAGGCACGCTGCAAACCGCCAACGCCCGGTTCGCGGTGAGCGACACGCAAAAGAACGCCAACGCGATCATGCACATCGGCAAGCTGGACGTGGGCGAATTGAGGCCAGGCGACGAAGTCGACGCAAACGTCGATGACGAACGCCGCCATGCCATCGTGCTCAATCACTCCGCGACGCACCTGATGCACGCCGCGCTGCGCAAAGTGCTCGGTGATCACGTCACGCAGAAGGGTTCGCTGGTGGCGCCCGACCGGCTGCGCTTCGATTTCTCGCACTATGAACCCGTTACGGCAGCGCAGTTGCGGGAGATCGAGGACCTGGTCAATGCCGAGATCCGCCGCAACACGGATGCGGAAATCAGGCACTTGAGTTACGACGATGCGATTGCGGCGGGCGCGATGGCGTTATTCGGCGAAAAATACGATGACGAGGTCCGCGTTCTGCGCCTCGGCGATTTCTCGATGGAGCTGTGCGGCGGCACGCACGTGTCACGGTCGGGTGATATCGGTGTTTTCAAAATCACGTCGGAAGTCGGCATTGCTTCCGGCATCCGCCGCATTGAAGCCGTAACCGGCAAGGGTGCCCTCGACTGGATCAACCGCAACCTGCAGTCGCTGGACGAAGTTGCCACGCTGACCAAGAGTACACGCGAGCAGACGGCGATAAAAGTGCAGCAGTTGCTGCGCCGGACGCGCGATCTCGAAAAGCAGCTGGCCGAGACGCGGCAGCAGCTGATGAGTGGCGGCGCGGGCAATCTTGATGACAATGTGACAGATGTGCAGGGCATCAAGGTCGTCGCGACGCGCATGGATGGCGCGGATGCGAAAACACTGCGCGATGCCGTCGACCGGCTGAAAGACAAGTTGCAGAGTGCCGTCGTCGTGCTGGGTTCCGTCGACAACGGAAAGGTGCGATTGGCGGCCGGCGTCACAAAGAACAACGTCGGCCGTATCCGGGCCGGCGACGTCATCCAGCCGGTTGCCGAGCAGGTCGGCGGCAAGGGCGGCGGGCGCCCGGACTTCGCGCAGGCCGGCGGCAGCAACCCGGCCGGCCTGGACGCGGCACTGGCTTCCGTGCCCGGCTGGGTCTCCGAGCGGCTGGGCTGAAGGAGCATCCCGCGGATTACGCGCGCAGTTGCGCGGGAATTCGTCTATCATTTCCACAATTCAACGGGTTAGCAGGCGTAACGGTTCGGGCAGGAGCCCATCTGGCAGGAGTAGGAAGTCATGCTGATACTTACGCGGCGCGCCGGTGAGACGGTCATGATCGGGAGCGATGTCACGATCACGGTGCTGGGCGTCAAGGGCAACCAGGTGCGCATCGGCATCAATGCCCCGAAAGACGTCGCGGTTCATCGGGAAGAAATCTACGAGCGCATCAAGGGGGAACAGGGCGCCAAAGACGCCGGGGCTGATTCGGCCGGCACCGAATAGGCGCCGCCGCCTTTACGTCATTTCCGCTGACCAGTAAGATGCACGGCCCGCTGGCCGGCAGGATCTATTCGGAGAGATGGCTGAGTGGTCGAAAGCGCTCCCCCAGTCCGCAGGAAAAGGCGATAAAACGGGTATGCCCGGTGCGGACTGACCTTTAGTGCGATACCGACCAATGCGACAATGCCACAACCAGCTAGGTCAAGCGAAACGATACCGCCGTTGGCACGACAGATGACACACAGACGATATACCCGGAGAGATGGCTGAGTGGTCGAAAGCGCTCCCCTGCTAAGGGAGTAAGGGTTAAAAGCCCTTCGAGGGTTCGAATCCCTCTCT
>CAZLNH010000102.1:0-4926 GCA_964560775.1 uncultured Woeseiaceae bacterium
TGCCGGAAGGCACCGAGATGGTGATGCCGGGAGACAACGTGAAGATGACCGTGGACCTGATTGCGCCGATTGCGATGGAGGAGGGGCTGCGCTTCGCGATTCGCGAGGGCGGCCGCACCGTCGGCGCCGGCGTCGTCGCAAAGGTACTGAAGTGAGGCGGCCCGCGCGGCCGGATACAGACCATGGCTAACCAGAACATCCGCATCAGGTTAAAGGCATTTGACCACCGCCTGATCGACAATTCGGCCCGCGAGATCGTGGATACGGCGAAACGCACCGGCGCGACGGTCAAGGGACCGATCCCGTTGCCGATGAAAATGGAGCGTTTCACGATCCTGATTTCGCCGCACGTCAACAAGGACGCGCGCGACCAGTACGAGATTCGCACTCACAAGCGACTGATGGACATCATGGACCCGACGGACAAGACCGTCGACGCCTTGATGAAGCTGGAGCTGCCGGCGGGCGTGGATGTCCAGATCAAGCTGAACTGATCGCCACGGAGTCGCCCGTACCCCTTGCCAGCCAGTTCTTGCCGAGTATAATGGCCGGCTCGACGGGACTTGGCCGGGCCGGGAGTCGGCCAGGTTCGTAGAAGGCACCACAGGAAAAAAGCCTTGTGGCGCTTGATGTTAGGTCGCCAAACACCCAACGGCGTACTCGGCAAATCCCGGACGGCCGGTCTTGTACCGGATCAGGGTCAGCTCCAGAGCGACGGAATTCCAGCGGAATCCGCGCGTCGGCTGGCCCTTTCGCGTGTTTGACAGTTACAGAAATTGATATTTGCGCTTCGGCCAATCGCAGTCGGAGCGGTGCAGATACACAGCAAACCGAACTACAGGTGCCGGCCAATCGAAGTCGGTGCGAGGTTTTAGAGATGACAATGGGTCTATTAGGCCGCAAGTGCGGCATGACGCGTGTGTTTACGGCCGACGGTACATCGATACCGGTTACCGTGATCGAGGCGCACCCGAACCGGATTTCCCAGGTCAAGTCCCAGGAAACCGACGGTTACGCGGCAGTGCAGGTCACCGCCGGTGCCCGCAAGGCGTCGCGCGTGGCAAAGCCTGAGGCCGGCCATTTTGCGCGGGCGAAGGTCGAAGCTGGCGACACCGTCGCTGAATTCCGGCTCGACGCATCGGACGGCGGCGACTACGCGATGGGCGGTGAGCTCAAGGTGGACCTGTTCGAGGTCGGCCAGAAGGTGGACGTCATCGGCACGACGATCGGCAAGGGTTTTGCCGGTACTGTCAAGCGCCACCATTTCAGCATGCAGGACGCGACTCACGGTAACTCGGTATCGCATCGCGCGCCGGGCTCCATCGGCCAGAACCAGTCGCCGGGCCGCGTGTTCAAGGGCAAGAAAATGTCGGGGCACATGGGCAACGTGCGCCGCACCATCCAGAACCTCGAAGTCGTTCGTGTCGATGCCGAACGCAACCTGCTGCTGATCAAGGGCGCCGTGCCGGGCCACGCCGGTGGCAGCGTTATCGTGCGGCCCGCCATCAAGGCAGGCAACAAGGGAGCCGCGTCATGAAGTTGAAGATGGCGGACAGCGGCTCGGTCGACCTGGACGACAGCGCATTTGGCGCGGAATTCAATGAACCCCTGGTGCACCAGGTTGTTACGGCGTTCCTGGCCGGCAGCCGTGCGGGCACCAAGGCACAGAAGAACCGGGCAGCAGTGCGCGGCGGTGGTGCCAAGCCGTGGCGCCAGAAGGGCACCGGCCGTGCCCGCGCCGGCACGATCCGGAGTCCGATATGGGTCGGCGGCGGCCGCACGTTTGCCGCGAGCCCGCGTGACCATGGCCAGAAGGTTAATCGCAAGATGTACCGCGGCGCCTTGCGCTCGGTGTTCTCGGAACTGATCCGCCAGGACCGACTCGTCGTCACCGAGTCGATCAAGCTGGATCAGCCGAAGACCCGGGACATGGTTGCCCTCCTGAAAAAGCACAACGTGGACAACGTGCTGGTCGTAAACGAAGCGTTTGATGAAAACGTATTCCTCGCGACCCGTAATCTGGCCGATGTCGGCATTTGCGACGCATCATCGATTGATCCGGTTGTATTGATGCGTTTTGAAAAGGTGCTGATCACGTTGCCGGCACTCAAGCTGATCGAGGAGCGCCTGACATGAGTGCAGCAGCCCACCAGGAACGATTGATGACGGTGCTCATGGGCCCGCACATGTCGGAAAAGAGCACGATTGTTGCCGAACAGAGCAACCAGATCGTTTTCAGGGTCCGAACCGATGCCACGAAGGCCGAGATCAGGAAGGCTGTCGAGCTGCTTTTCGAGGTCAAGGTTGACGACGTCACGGTGATCAACTGCCGCGGCAAGATCAAGCGCCACGGCGTGAGTTCGGGCCGGCGTGCCGCCTGGAAAAAAGCATACGTGAAGCTGGCTGAAGGCAGCCAGATTGACTTCCTCGGCGTTGAATGAGATCGCCCGGCGTAAAGTTACGGTAAAGAATCATGTCACTACATAAATCGAAACCGACCTCGGCAGGGCGCCGCTTCCAGATCGCGGTCAAGACGCCGGGTCTGCACAAGGGCAAGCCCCTTAGCAGCCTGGTCGAGAAGAAGACGAAATCGGGCGGCCGTAACAACAACGGCCGCATCACGGTGCGTCACCAGGGCGGTGGTCACAAACAGCGTTACCGCGTCATTGATTTCAAGCGCGACAAGGACGGTATACCGGGCGTTGTCGAGCGGCTCGAATACGACCCGAACCGCAGCGCGCACCTGGCGCTGGTGAAATATGCCGACGGCGAGCGCCGCTATATCCTGGCGCCGAAGGGTGTAGAGGCCGGTACGCCGGTTGTCAGCGGCGAGGATGCGCCGATCAAGCCGGGCAATGCCCTGCCGCTGAAGAGCATTCCGGTTGGCACGATGGTGCACAACATTGAAATGAAGCCGGGCAAGGGCGGACAGCTTGTGCGGTCTGCCGGCGGCGCGGCACAGCTGGCGGCGCGCGAGGGCGCCTATGCAACGGTGCGGCTGCGTTCCGGTGAGGCACGCCGCGTGCATGTCGAGTGTCGCGCAACGATCGGTGAGGTTGGCCACGGCGAGCACAACCTGCGGAAGCTCGGCAAGGCCGGCGCGAAGCGCTGGCGCGGCGTGCGTCCGACGGTCCGCGGTGTTGCGATGAACCCGGTCGATCATCCGCACGGCGGTGGCGAAGGCCGCACGTCCGGCGGCCGGCATCCGGTCAGCCCGTGGGGTACACCGACCAAGGGTTACAAGACCCGCGCCAACAAGCGGACAGACGGCATGATTGTCCGCCGGCGCAAGAAGAAGTAAGCGGTTCGAATTTTGGATCACAACGACACAGTTTAAGGAATTGGATTAGTGCCACGTTCAGTCAGAAAAGGCCCGTTCGTTGATACGCATCTGGCCAAAAAGGTAACGGAAGCGGCGAAGAAGAACGACCGCCGTCCGATCAAGACCTGGTCGCGCCGCTCTATGGTGCTGCCGGACATGGTCGGCTTGACGATAGCCGTGCACAACGGCCGGCAACACCTGCCGATCCTGATTTCCGAGAACATGGTCGGGCACAAGTTGGGCGAATTTGCGGTAACACGCACGTTCAAGGGTCACTCCGGCGATCGCAAGACGTAAGGACACTGAAATGCAAGTTGCAGCAACACTTCGCTATGCCCGTATCTCGCCGCAGAAATGCCGCCTGATGGCAGATGCCATCCGCGGCAAGAATGTGGACGAGGCGCTCAGGACGCTGACGTTTGCGCCGAAGAAAAGTGCGCGCATCGTCAAGAAAGTTCTGGAGTCGGCGATTGCCAATGCAGAGCACAATCATGGCGCGGATATTGACGAGTTGAAGGTATCGACGATCGAGGTTAACGAGGCGCCGACGTTCCGACGCTACCGTGCGCGGGCCAAGGGCCGCGGCGCGCGAATTATCAAGCGGAACAGCCATATCACCATTCGCGTCGGCGACGAGTAACGCAGGACTAGGCGAGACAATAGTATGGGTCAGAAAGTACATCCAACAGGCATTCGGCTGGGTATCGTCAAGGACTGGTCGTCCAAGTGGTATGCCAACTCGCAGACGTTCCCGGAGCACGTCCGCAACGATCACCTGCTGCGTGTTTTCATCAAGGAAAAGCTCAAGGATGCATCGGTCAGTCGCATCAATATCGAGCGGCCCGCGAAGAAAGCAAACATTACGATTTTTACGGCGCGCCCCGGCATTGTCATCGGCAAGAAGGGTGAGGACATCGAAAAGCTGCGGGCGCAGACGGCGAAGCTGATTGGCATGAACATCAATGATGTTCGCATCAATATCAGCGAGGTCCGGAAGCCCGAGATGGATGCCCAGCTGGTAGCTGAAGGCATCGCGCAGCAGCTCGAGCGGCGCGTGATGTTTCGGCGCGCAATGAAGCGCGCGGTGACCAACACGATGCGGGTTGGCGCGGAAGGTATCAAGGTAAAGGTTGGTGGCCGGTTGAACGGTGCGGAAATCGCACGGTCGGAGTGGTACCGCGAAGGTCGTGTGCCGCTGCACACGCTGCGGGCCGACATCGATTATGGCTTTGCCGAGGCTCGTACGACGTACGGAATTATCGGCGTGAAGGTATGGATCTTCAAGGGCGAGGTTTTCGAAAAGCCGGAACCGAAGGTTGCGTCGGAACCTCAGGAGGCGGCCGCGAAGGCCTAGGACAGGACAATGCTACAGCCCAAGAGAACAAAATTTCGCAAGCAGATGAAGGGCCGCAATCGCGGCCTGGCGCAGCGCGGCAGCGACATCTCGTTTGGCGAGTACGGATTGAAGGCGACCGAGCGCGGCCGGCTGACGGCGCGCCAGATCGAAGCGGCGCGGCGGGCGATGACCCGTCATATCAAGCGTGGCGGCAAAATCTGGATCCGCGTGTTTCCGGACAAGCCGATCACCAAGAAGCCGCTGGAAG
>CAZLNH010000103.1:0-11019 GCA_964560775.1 uncultured Woeseiaceae bacterium
GAGAACCTGGCGTCCTATGTAGATTCACTGCTGAAGCAACATGCCGTGCCGGCCGAATGCGTCATGTTCGAAATTACCGAGAATCTCGCGGTACGGCATCTTACATATGTCGAGAAGCAGATTTCCGCATTGCGGCGTATCGGCTGTGCCGTCGCCCTGGACGACTTCGGAAAAGGATACAGCTCGCTCGGACACCTGCAGCAGCTGTCTGTCGATTATATCAAGATCGACGGTTCGTTCATTCGCAACCTGCCGAAGAATCCGGTTGACCAGAAAATGGTGCGACTGATTGCCGAGATCGGCAATGAAGCCGGCATGAAGACTGTCGCGGAATATGTCCTGAACGCAGCGACGTTGTCGTTATTGGCCGAACTCGGCGTCGACTACGCGCAGGGCCACTACATCGGCAAGGCGGCGGCGTCGCCTTCGAAGAAGCCGGTTCCCGCGCCGCTCGCTGGCAAAAGACGCCAAAGACAGACTCCCGCAAACGCCTGATTTCGGCCGCAGCCCGGCCGGTGTCTGCCGCCCGGACTCCTGATGCTGCAAATTCTGATCGAAAGCCGCATCATAGGCGGGTGCCGCGCGTTGCCGTGTCGCGGCTTGAGGTGGACACTCCGATGCGAAACGAGACGTTACTGTGGGTACTGCTGGCGTGCATCGCGCTGGCCGGTACAGGTTACTGGTACTATCACGAGCGCTGGGGCAGAACCCCGGAGCTGGTCGTGGTGCCGCAGGAGGTTGAAGCGGAAGCTGATCCGGCAGGCGACGACGAGCCACGATATCCCCTCGTGCCGGCCACGACGTCAGACAGCGAGCGCCCGGTGCTGCGTCCTTTGCCGCCCCTTGACGATAGTGACGAATACTTGAGGATGGAGTTGACCGACCTGTTCGGGGAGGACAGTGAATCACTTATCGTCCGGAGCGGCCTCGTCGAGCGGCTCGTTGCGACAATCGACAACCTGCCGAGGCAACGCGTTTCCGAGCGAATACGGCCTCTGGGCCCGCTTGGCGAGTCGTTTGCCGTCGAAAGCGGGGAGGGCGGCGCCCAATACACACTGGATCCCGGGAACTACCGGCGCTACGACGACCTCGTCGCGACATTTACAGCCGCCGACCCGCAACAGGTCGTCGCGCTGTACCGCCGCTATTACCCATTGCTCCAGAAGGCCTACGAGGGTCTCGGATATCCTGACGACTACTTTAATGACCGCCTCGTCGAGGTTGTCGATCACCTGCTCGAAACGCCGGCGGTCGAGGGTCCTATCGAGCTAACGCGGCCGCATGTGCTGTACGAATTTGCGGATCCCGAACTCGAGGCACTGTCCGGTGGGCAGAAACTCATGCTGCGCCTGGGGCCTGACAACCGCCGGCTGGTAGAGGCTCGGTTGCGGGACTTACGGTCCCGGATAGCCAATGACAACTAACCGTTCACCAGTGGGAGTTACGATCTGTTTCTTCCTGTATGCGCTGCTACTTGCTGTTTCCACGACCCCGGCAATGGCAGCGGAGAATGAAGTGCTTCCGGACATCGAAACCGGCACCCAGGCTGTGTCGCTGTTCGGCAAGCCGCTGTATCCCTCGGAACCCGACGCGGGCACACTCGCGCGGCTCGCGGAGGCAGAGGATGCGTACCGGAATGATCCCGGCGATGCTGACAGGATCATCTGGTATGGAAGACGCACCGCCTATGCCGGGGATTACCGGCAGGCGATCCGTATTTTCAGCGAGGGTATCGACAAGCATCCAGGCGATGCGCGGATGTATCGTCACCGTGGCCACCGGTACATATCGATCCGGGAATTTGACCGGGCGATAGCGGATCTCGAACATGCCGTGCAATTGATCGAAGGCACGGAGAACCGGATCGAACCCGACGGCCTGCCGAACGCGCTGAATATTCCGGTCAGCACGCTGCACGGCAATATCTGGTATCACCTGGGCCTGGCCTACTATCTGAAGCATGACTGGAAGAACGCATTGCGCGCGTACGACACCGCGTACAACGTCGGCGGCAATGACGACAACCGGGTTTCGACGACACATTGGCGATACATGATTTTGCGGCGCATGGGTATCGACGGCGACGAGGCAAGCGCCATACTTGAGCCGATAACGGCAGACATGCGCGTCATCGAGAACCAGAGTTACCATCGGCTCTGCCTGTTTTACAAGGGCGAGTTGAGTATCGGCGAAATAACCGGCGACATGACCGGGACGGCAGGCGGTTCGGCAGTCGCGTACGGCATCGCGAACTGGTACTTGTACGAAGGCGAAAAGGCGCGCGCCGTGCAGCTGATGAAGTCGCTGGTTGACGGCGACGGGTGGGATGCCTTCGGGGCGATTGCGGCGGAAGCCGATCTCGCGTCTATGTAGCTCCTGCGTGTCCCGAACTGTCCTCGCGCCGGCCCGATGAAGGGTCGTTAAGCTGCTGTTCAGGACCGGGACAACAGGTTCAGCCTGGATTCAGCGCCAGCGCGGTTAAATCACACCAGACCGATCCTTGTGACAGAGGTGTGCCATGACTATCAGCGTATTCTGCCATTACTGCCTGCGGTGCCTGTTTGCTGTGGCGATTGCCGCCCAACTGTATTCGCCGGCAACGGCGTCAGAAACCGGGGATAGTGCTGCAACCGGCGAGGGCGTGCGCGTTTCAACGACGAGACAGATCGCGTCTGGCGGGCGGGACGGTAGCGCATCAGCTGCTCGACGCGACGAGTACCCTGCGCTCGATACCACGGGTGAGCGGAAGCAGCCATCGCTGCATGGAAGTGGCAAGCCTGGCGAGAGTTCTGTGCAATCAGCGTCGGTGAGCAATGACTTCTGGTTCTATACGACGGACGTCGTGCTGTTTAACGATGACGACGGCGATGGCTACTTTCACAGCATCGACCTGCTGTTTGACGCCGATACCTTGTACGATGTTGCAGACGTCTATGCCGTTGCGTATCTCAGTTACGAGGGCGGCGCCTGGAATGAGTACGCTGTCACTGATGTCTTCACGCTTTTCGGTGCGACGAGCGATGACGAGTACGTCATTGTCACCGACCTGACGACCGGCTACCGCACCGGTGAATACGACATACTGATCGAGCTTTATGACGCCATAGACGGAGCATACCTGGCAGAGTTCGGTCCGGCCGATACATCAGAATTGTCGTTCCTGCCGCTGGAAGACTATGAACGCGATGATCCGTCCGCCCCTGACGTCATTGTGGTCGGCAATCGCGGTGGCGGTGGTGCTGCTGCACTGCCGTTGCTGGCAGGCTTGCTGCTGGCCGCGATGGTCCGGATCGGCCGCACAGCAGGCTTGGGTGCGGGTTCAGGCGGGTCCGGGCGCCGCGGTGCCGCGGTTCGCGACCCGCATCACCTTGCGGCCCCATCCTGCCAACGTGTCGAAGTACGCGTACAGGGCCGGCACGACGAGTAACGAGACAACGGTTGAAAAAGCCAGGCCACCGATGATGGCGCGTGCCATCGGGTAGTACGGGGGGCCGTCACCACCAACCTGGGTGGAGCCCATGGCCAATGGCGCAAGTCCCAGGATAGTCGTTGCAACGGTCATCAGGATCGGGCGCAAGCGGTCCCTGCCTGCTTCGACTATCGCTTCATTTCTCGGCAGACCCTGCTGACGCAGGTTATTGATGTGATCGACCAGCACGATGCCGTTATTCACGACCACACCAATCAAAATCATGATGCCGATCGATGCCATGAACGAAAAAGTCGTGCCGGTCGCAGCGAAGAAAAGAAATACACCGAAGACTGAAAAGACTATAGAGCCCAGGATAATCGAAAACGGGAACAGCAACGACTCGAACAACGCAGCCATTACCAGGAATATGCAGGCCACGCCCAGCAATATATTCTGTGCCATCATCTGCTGGGTCTCGTCCTGACGCTCGAATCCGCGGCCGAATTTCCAGCTATAGCCGGACGGCAATGAGTATTCGTTCATCAGGTTCTCGACGGTTGGCCGGATGTCCTCGAGCGAATGGTCGTCGATCAGATTTGCGGACAATATGACGGACGTCTGGCGGTCCGTACGGCGTATTGAATCGGGCGACTGCGCTACCGCGAAACTCGCAATGCTGCCCAGTGTGATGCGTTGGCCGTCGACGGCATACAACGGCAGGTCGGCCAGTTGCTCTATGGTCTGTTTGTCGTCGGCGCGAAACGCGAGTCGCACCTGTACTTCGCCCTGCTCCGAGCGAAACTCACGGAGGTTCTGGCCGCGCATGGCAACGGATATTGCGTCGGCTATAGCCGCGGTCGTCAGCCCGACCGCGGCCGCCCGGGTGCGATCAATGCTGACCTGTACTTCCCGGTCGGCCGTCTCGGCATCGGTGCGTACGTCCCGCAGACCTTCCACACCGGACAGGATACGCGTAATGTCCTCAGCAAGCTCATTAAGCCGGGACGTCGAATCTCCACTGATCTGGACACTGAAACCATCCCCGCCTCCTTGCTGGTCGAATTCGAAACTGGGCTTGCCAATGGCAAGTATCGGCATGTTTTCCCGGATTTTCTCGATGACCTGGCTCGTTGAAAGCGTTGCGTCATCTTCCTCGGTGAGTAATATCGTTGAACTTGCCGATTCCTTGTCAAAGTATGTGTAAACAGACCGGATATCGAATTCTTCCTGGTTTGCAAACAGGTACTCTTCAATCTCGTTCACGGCAGATTCGATGCGTTCCAGCGGATGCTGGCCCTCGATGTGGTAAGGCATGTACAGGCGACGCCCGCTATCCTGTGGAAAAGCGTCGAATTTCACCAGTTGCAAGACCAGTGGCATAACGCCTATGACACAGACCAAAAGAATACCGCCGAATGTCTTCCACGGATGGACCAGGATCCACTTTAGGGAGCGTACATAGCGGCCGGACAGCCGTGAGATCAAGGCGCCTTCTTTCGGCGTTGGCGGTGCGGTAATGCGCGCGGCCAACATGGGGACGAGGGTTTGCGCGATCAACAGCGATGCAAGCAGCGCGACAATTATTGTTACCGCGACATGCGTCAGGAATACCGTGATATCCGTCTTTGTCCCGAACATAATTGGCAGAAACACGATGATCGTGGTCGCCGTGCCGGCGATGACCGCCATGCCAACTTCCTTTACGCCTTTGTACGTCGCCTCGAACGGATGCTCGGGGTCCATGCTGCGGTGCCGGAATACGCTCTCCGTGACGACGACGGCGTTGTCGACGAGCATGCCGACCGCCAGCATGAGTCCCATCATCGTCAGCATGTTCAGGCTCAGGCCGAAAAAGTACAGCGCGCCCAGCGTAATCAGCAGCGAAAACGGTACTGCGGCGGTCACGATCAAGGTGGTCGAGAGCTGGCGCAGGAACAGGTACAGGACGACGATGGCAAGCAACGCGCCGACCAGGCCAGCATTCAGCAAATCGGCCAGGGACTCCTTGACGGCATCGCCCTGATTGTCGAGATCGAAGATCTGGATGCCCTGCATCTGCGGCAGCTTGGCGACTTCGGCCACTTCGCGCATCACCCGGTCTGTTACTTCGACCATATTCGCGCCAGTCGATTTGCTGACAACTACGCCGATGGCATAGCTGCGGTCGAGGTGCCTGCCATAATCGCGATCAGGGCTGCGCAACTCCACGTCTGCAACATCGCGCAGGCGCAGGTTGCCATCGTTGATAACGATATCGCGGATCTGCTGCACTGACGTGAAGTCACCATTGGGCCGTACGCTGAACCGCTCGCCATTGTCGGTGATGCGGCCGGCGCTTACGGCAAAGTTGCTGCGTTCCAGGAGTTGCCGAACTGAATCGATGTTTACGCCATGCGCCGCAAGGCGATCCGCATTCATAAGGATTCGAATTTCACGTGGATCGACGCCTTGCAGTTCGACCCTCGACACACCTTCGATTCGCTCAATGCGCCTTTTGAGCAAACGATCCAGCAGCTCATAACTGTCCGACAGGTCACGTTCGCTTGATATGCGCAATTGCAACACCGGCTGGTCTGACAACGAACCGGTAAAAATGAATACCCGGCGGACGTCCGCGGGCAGCTGATGGCGGATCCCGTCTACCTTGGCGCGCGCTTCGATGCCTTTGGCGCCCATGCTCTGGTCCCAGCCGAATTGCAGGAAAATCTGTGCCATGCTGTCGCTTGATGTGGACTGCATGCGCTCGACGCCGCTCAGCGTGGCCAGGGATTCTTCGACTGGCCTGGTGATCAGGCGCTCGACTTCCTCCGGTGTCGATCCATCGTAGGGTATCTGGATGAAGATGCCGGGGAATTCGATGTCCGGGAACTTTTCAAGCGGCAGCAGCCGTGATGCGATCAAGCCCACAAGCGCGAGAGCCACGAAAAAAACGACTGTCGTCACCGGACGCTGCAATGCGAGTTCGGTATGTTTCACAAAGAACTCCGGTGACTTCCAAAGATGAGGCTCGAGCACTCCTCGCTGCAGATACCGCGACGGCGTTCCGAGGTCATCCTGATATGCCCGGTCAGCTGCTGGTAACGAAACTTATGCCGCTGCATAAACTCAGCGTCCGGCGGCAGGGGCCGGCTGCGGCGACCAGCTTTCGCTGGCAGGTTCGAAGCGCTTGCGATCCAGCAGTGAGTAGACAACCGGGATTACGACCAGTGTCAGTACGGTTGACACCAGCAACCCGCCGATAACCGTTATGGCCATTGGTGTGCGGATCTCAGCACCTTCGCCGAAGCCAAGTGCCATCGGCAGCAGGCCAAGCACGGTCGTCAGCGTAGTCATCAGTATCGGCCGCAGGCGGGCGCGGCCGGCTTCGCGAATCGCCGCAATTTTCTCCATACCACCGGCGCGCAACTGGTTGATCAGGTCGACAAGTACGATCGCATTGTTGACGACGATACCCGCCAGCATGATGACGCCGATGAAAGCGATGACATTGATCGTTGTGCCTGTCAGGAACAGCGCCAGCACCGCGCCGACGAGGGCGAGCGGTATTGTAAACAGGATGACAAATGGATGGACCAGCGATTCGAACTGCGACGCCATCACGAGGTACACGAGAAACACGGCCAGTATCAGTGCGAACTGCAGCGACGTGAATGATTCCTGCATTTCCTCGTTTTGGCCTGTTACCAACGCGCTGATGCCCGACGGCATCGGCGTGCTGTCGATAATAGACCGGGCAACGGCTGCCGCGGATCCGAGGTCTCCATAGTCGATGTTGGCGCTGATTATGGCGACACGCGACTGGGCAACGCGTCGTATTTCGGCCGGGCCCTCGGCAACGACGATATCGGCAACGGCGTCGAGAGTGACGGGCCGCTCGGCGGCGGGGTTTACGATCAGGCGGCGTATGTCTTCAATGCTTGCGCGATCGGTGTCGACGCTCCGGACTAGAACATCGATCTTCTTGTCGCGCCATGTATAGCGGGTTGCCAGTTCGCCGCGCACGTTGGCAACCACACGGTCTGCTATATCGCGTACTGACAGACCAAGCCGGGCAGCACGCTCCTGATCGAAACGGATCTGGATCTCCGGGTTTCCCTGCTCGATGCTAGAACGAATATCGGTAAAGCGGTCGTCGGCATCGAGCTGTGCAACGATGTCCTGACTAACGCGCTCAAGCGAAACGAGGTCGAATCCTGAGACTTCGATTTGCAGAGGACTCGAAAAGGTCATCAGCGATGGGCGCCGGAATTCAAACGAGGTTCCCGGTATCGATTCAACATTTGACCGTAGCGCCTCCATGACGCGCGATTCCTCGTCACGCCCGGCCCCCGGCTGCAGTGTAATGCTCAGTGTGCCGCTGTGTTCGCCTGCATCCACCGGGTTTGCATCGAGGCGGTTCCCGGTGCCGGCAACCGAGTAGGTAAGGGCTACGCCATCAAGTTCGCCGGCTGCGCTCTCGGCCGAGCGCATGACCCGGTCCGTTTCTGCCAGTGGCGTGCCCGGGGCCAACCGCAGTGCCAGGTCGAACTCACCTTGCGATAGCTGCGGTATCAGCTCATTGCCGAGCCGCGGCACTAGCAACATGGCCAGCACAAAGGCCACTGTCGCGGCGCCGACCACGGCGCCGCGATGGCGCAGGGACCAGGCCAGCCACGGCTCGTACGCGCGCGCAGCACCCTTGTAAAGCGCCTGCATCAGAACTGCAGGCGGCCAAAGGAGCCAGCCGAGCAGGCGACCGACCAGGAAACCAATGTAGCGGACCAGGCGGACGATGGCGGCAACGCCGCGCGTGAAACGGCCGGCCGGCACTTCGCCGGTCTGCTCCTGATAGCGTGACCCGGCGCCCAGTGCCGCCAGCATCGGTATCAGCGTCAGAGCAACCAGCAGCGATAGCAGCAATGCGAACGTAACGGTAAGTGCCTGGTCCCTGAACAGTTGCCCGGCGATGCCGCTGATAAAAACCATCGGAAAAAACACGGCGATAGTGGTCAATGTCGAGGCCACGACAGCTCCGGACACCTCTGATGTACCGTTGCGAGCGGCGACAACAGTGCTTTCACCCTGTTCTTTTTTGCGCACGATGTTCTCGAGCACAACGATCGCGTTGTCGACGAGCATGCCGACCGCAAGCGCAATGCCTCCCAGTGACATGATGTTCAGCGACACGCCGTTGCTGTACATCAGAAGGAAGGTGCCGATGACGGATATAGGTATGGCCATCGCAATTATGCTCGTAGCACGGGCATTCCTTAGGAATCCGTAGAGCACGATAATCGCGAGCAGGCCGCCAAAGATTGCAGCGGACGTTACCTGGTCGATCGCGGCAGCAATGAATGTGGACTGGTCGTAGACCAGCGTCAGTTCGAGGTTGTCGGGCAGGGTATCCCTGATCTCCTCGGTGCGCGCAGCGACACGCCGTGCAATTTGTACGGTGTTGGCATCACCTTCCTTGTAGACAGCCAGCTCGACCGATTCGCGACCGTTGATGCGCGTTATCGCCTGGCGCTCCTTGTAGCCTCGCGTAACGGTTGCCACATCGCGCAGGTAGACCGGCCGCCCGGCGACATTCGCAATTATGGCGTCAGCAAACTCGTCGACTTCCTCGAATTCGTTAATCGTGCGGACCAGGAAACGCTGGCTGCCTTCTTCCAGGCGTCCTCCCGATAGATTGACATTTTCCGCGCGGATACGGTTGGCAATCTGCTCGATGCTGATGCCCAGTTGCGACAGCTTCTGCTGGTCAGCACGAATCTGGATCTCGTCCTCCAGGCCGCCGCTGACTTTGACCGCCGCGGTTCCTTCGACGGCTTCCAGGTCATTCTTTATGCGGTCCTCCGCAAGGCGGCGCAGCATTTTCAGCGTTGCCTCGCTGGCCGCCACTTCCCTGCCGCCCGATTCCGTCTCCTTCAATCGCAGGCCGAAACGCATGATCGGCTCGGTCGATGGGTCGAAGCGCAGCAAAAGAGGACGGCTGGCCTCCAGCGGGAGTTCGAGAACATCGACCTTCTCACGCACATCCACGCCGGCAATATCCATGTCGGTGCCCCACACGAACTCGAGCGTCACATCCGATTGCCCGGAGCGCGACACGGAGCGCACGAGCCGCACATTCCGGATTACACCGACAGCTTCTTCGATCGGCTTGGTCAGCAGGTTTTCGACTTCAAGCGGGGCGGCGCCCGTGAGTTCACTGCGAATCGTAATGGTTGGATAAGAAACATCAGGCAGCAGGTTGACATCCAGCCGTGACAGGGACACGAGGCCAAACAGTACAATCGCCGTTGTCACCATCGCGATGGTGACCCTGCGTTCCGTTGCTATTTCAATCAGTCGCCGCATGCTCAGGATCCCTTCAGCTTTCGTCGTTCTGCGACGGTGTCTGGCCGGCAACCGCGCTGGCGTCGTCGTTGACATTGCCGATGACGTTTACTTTCGAACCGTCACGCAGCCCGTTGTGGCCCACAACGACAACATGTTCTCCATCGCCCAGGCCTTCAACTATTTCGACATGCCCCTGGTTCGAGTACCCGGTTACCACAGATCGCTTTTCGGCCGTCTCGCCGCTGACAACGAATACCGAGTTTTCACCAGCGTCCTCGATAATCGCGTTACGGGGGATTTGCAGCGCCTGAGCGCGCACATCGGAAACAATGTTGACGCGCGCGAACATGCCCGGCTTGAGCCGGCGCGTAGGATCGGATACCTCTATCGTTATCTTGAATGTACCCGTTGAAGGATCGACAACGGGACTGACGCGTGCCACGGTGGCGCCAAAAGTCTTGTCCGCCAGTGCATCGATATCGAGTGTTACCGGCATGCCTGGCTCGATGTGACGATATTCCTTCTCCGGGACATGCAAATAGGCAACAAGCGGCTCCAGACTGGTCACGCGAAACATCGGGGCATTGACTTCAATTGTGTTGCCGGTCTTGACCAGTCGTTCCGAGACCACGCCGTCAATCGGCGCGCGAATTTCCGTATAGCTCAGTTCCAGACTCGCGAGATCCCGCGTTGCTTCGAGTGCCTCCATTTCATACTGGATTTTTTCAAAATCGCCGGCACTGATGAGGCTGCGGTCCTTGAGATCCTGGTTGCGCTCGAAGTCACGCCGCAGTTTTTGCAGCCGCGCATCGGCCTGGGCGAGGTCAAGCCTGAGTCGGTCGCCGTCGAGACGCGCCAGCAGGTCGCCTGCCTCGACGTCGTCACCTTCCTCGGCATGGATTGCCTGTATTTCGCCGGCGACCTTGGCAACGACCAAAGCTTCGGCAAATGCCTCGACGGCGGCGGTCCCGGTATGCGTCGCATAAATGTCTCCTCTCGAGGGTGTCGCCACTTCGACAGGAATTGCCGGTGCCGTTTCTTCTTCTTTATCGTCCTCGGCGCCCTCGCGTTGGTTACAGGCAGCCAGAAAAGCGACAGCGGCCATGACCGCTGTAATCCCGGTGATTCGCATGGTTTGTTCTTCCCCGTTCTTGTGATGTCTCAGGCGCCGGTGCGGCCGGGCGTGCCGGAGCTTGCGAGTACCCGCGAACCGTCACGAAGTCCGCTGACGCCGGAGTTGACGACTTCTTCGCCGGCCTCGAGGCCCGACAGAATCTGCGTCTGTT
>CAZLNH010000104.1:0-22340 GCA_964560775.1 uncultured Woeseiaceae bacterium
AACCGCCGTGCGAACCCATGCCGTCGGTCGCGGGGTACATCGTCAGCGTGTCGTAGTCGACGCGCATGATCGAATTGATCGTGTTGATCAGCGATACGGCATCGGCGCCGCCATTGATCGCCGCCTTCGCCGGCGGCAGGATGTTTGTGACGTTAGGAGTCAGCTTGACGATGACCGGCGTGCGCGCGTAACGCTTTGCCCACTCCGCCGCCATGCGTATGTACTCCGGAACCTGCCCCACCGCGGCGCCCATGCCGCGCTCCGACATGCCGTGCGGGCAACCGAAGTTCAACTCGAAACCGTCGATGCCGGTGTCCTCGATCATTGGCAGGTATTTCGCCCATGCCGCCTCGTTCATCGGCAGCATGACCGAGGCAACCAGAGCGCGGTCCGGCCAGTCACGCTTGATCGCGCGCAATTCGTCGAGATTGGTCTTGAGCGGCCGGTCGGTAATAAGCTCGATGTTGTTGAAGCCGATGACACGGCGGTCGTTCGCGTGGCTGGCACCATACCGCGGTCCGTTGACGTTGACGATCGGCGGGTCCTCGCCAAGTGTCTTCCAGACGGCACCGCCCCACCCGGCCTCGAATGCACGATTGACGTTGTAGGCCTTGTCCGTTGGCGGCGCCGATGCAAGCCAGAACGGGTTCGGCGAGGTGATGCCCAGGAATTCGCTGGCAAGGTCAGCCATCGCGAGTACCTCTTCGGCCCGTTTGCTGATCCCGACGCAAGTAGCGATCAATGGCGAGCGCGGCGATCTTGCCGTCCTGCACGGCAGAGACCGTCAGGTCGTCGCCGTCGCCGATGCAGTCGCCGCCGGCCCAGACACCCGCCAGTACAGTCGCACGCTCCCCGGTGACCTGGATCTTGCCGCCCTCGATGCCCAGCGCACCGCCGGCAAGTTGTTCCATCGCCGGATCAAGCGTCTGCCCAACGGCCTTGAAGACGACATCGGCATCCGTCGTCCAGGTTTCACCGGCGCCCGTGAGCCGTCCACCATGTTCGAGCGTCGTGCGCTCGAACTCGACGCCGGTAACCTGCCCGGTGCCGAGCAAGCGTACCGGCCGTGCCCAGTAATGCAGCGTGACGCCATTTTTTTGCGCATGCTCCCGTTCGTAGCGGCTCGCTCCCATCTGGTCCGGGCCGCGGCGATAGAACATGTCCACCTGTTGCGCGCCAAGCTTCCTGCTCTGGACCGCGACGTCGATCGCTGTCATGCCCCCGCCGATGACGACGACGCGGCGCCCTACCGGCAGTTCAGTAAGGTCACGCGCCTGGCGAATTTCCGCGATGTAGTCGACCGCGTCGACGACGCCGTCCAGCGATTCGTTGTCGAGTCCGAGCCGGTTGACGCCGGTGAGTCCGATGCCGAGGAACACCGCGTCGTATTCCTCGAGCAGCGCGGTCAGCGTGAAGTCTTCACCGATCGATGTACCGTTCCGGAGCTCGATACCGCCTATGTCGAGTATCCACTGCACCTCGCGCTGCGCGAAATCGTGCAGTGTCTTGTACACGGCAATGCCGTATTCATTGAGGCCGCCGGGCTTCTCGTTGCGATTAAAAACCACGACATCGTGACCCAACATCGCGAGCCGGTGTGCACAGGCCAGTCCCGCCGGGCCTGCGCCGACGACCGCGACAACGCGCCCGGTCGAAGGTGCTCGCTTGAACATTCGAATGTCATGCTTGAACACCGGGTCCGTCGCATGGCGCTGCAGCAGCCCGATGCGCACGGGAAGGTCCTCGTGCGTATTGCGGACGCAGGCTTCTTCGCACAGCACTTCTGTGGGGCACACCCGGGCGCACATGCCGCCCATGATGTTTTCCTCGAGAATCGTGCGCGCAGAACCGCGCAGGTTGTCCGAGCGAATCTTCTGGATGAAACCGGGGATGTCGATGCCGGTGGGACAGGCGGTCGTGCAAGGCGCGTCAAAGCAGAAGTAGCAGCGGTCGGCCTCGATCAATGCCTCGGAGCGCGACAGTGGTTCGTGCATGTCGCTGAAGTTTTGCTCGATCTCTTTCCGGCCGAGGCGGCCCGGCCGGATGTCGCGCCCACCCGCGTCCTGTTTCGGCACCGCCACGACCGTTACCGCCTCAGCCCTTGGCCCCGGCGCGCTTTTTCGGCGCACCGCGCTTGACGGGGTGCGGATTCTTCATTTCATTGCGCTTCGTGATCGCACCGTAGTAGCTCGCGAACGGTGGCTTTTCGATATAACGTCCGGCGCCGCGTTCCGTTTTGAGCTTGCCGTCAGCCCACACAATGCGGCCCTGGCTCAGCGTGTGCGAGGCCGCGCCCTTGACCTCCATGCCTTCGAAGATGTTGAAGTCAATGTTCTGGTGATGTGATTGTGCCGAAATGGTCTTGGTTGCCTCGGGATCCCAGACGACGATGTCGGCGTCGGCTCCTTCGATGATCGCGCCCTTTCTCGGATAGACATTGAAAATCTTCGCCGCGTTCGTCGACGTCACGGCGACGAACTCGTTCATCGTCAGCCGTCCGGTGCTGACGCCATGCGTCCACAGGACCTCGAGGCGGTTCTCGATGCCGGCCGTGCCGTTCGGGATCTTGCGGAAGTCATCACGCCCGGCCGCCTTCTGGTCGGCGCAGAAACAACAGTGATCCGTGGCTGTCGTCTGCAGGTTGCCGGATTGCAGGCCGCGCCACAGCAGGTCCTGGTGCTCCTTCGACCGAAATGGCGGGCTCATGACGTGAGCGGCCGCGAACTCGAAATCCGGATGGCGATAGACGGAATCGTCGATCATCAGGTGACCGGCCAGCACCTCGCCGTAGACATGCTGGCCCTCGTTGCGCGCTCGCGTAATCGATTCGAGTGACTGGCGGCAGGATGTGTGCACCAGGTAGATCGGCACGCCGATGACCTCGGCGATGCGTATCGCGCGGTTTGCCGCCTCGCCCTCCACTTCCGGCGGCCGTGAGAGCGGGTGGCCCTCGGGGCCGTGTAGCCCCTTGTCGAACATCTTCTGCTGCAGCCGGAAGACGAGCTCCCCGTTTTCCGCATGGCAAGTAACAATGGCGCCGAGTTCCACGGCCTTCGAGAAGCTGTTCACCAGCACCTCGTCGTCGGCCATGATCGCACCCTTGTACGCCATGAAGTGTTTGAAGCTGTTGATGCCCTCATCGCGTACCAGCGTTTCCATGTCCTTGCTGACCGAGTCGTCCCACCACGTGATCGCGACATGAAACGCGTAGTCGGCGACGGATTTTTCCGCCCACTCGCGCCATTGGCGATACGCCTCCATGATGCGCTGCTGCGGGCTCGGGATGACGAAGTCAATGATCATCGTCGTGCCGCCGGCGAGCCCGGCCGCCGTGCCGGTCTCGAAATCCTCGCTCGCGACCGTGCCCATGAACGGCAACTGCATGTGCGTGTGCGGGTCGATGCCGCCGGGCATGACGTACTGGCCGCCGGCGTCGATGACGTCCGCGCCCTGCGGTTTGTCGAGACTCTCGCCGATGGCCTGGATCCTGCCGTCGGCACACAGTACGTCGGCGCGATAGCTGCGGTCCGCGGTGACTACCGTCCCGCCCTTAATCAGTACCGTCATGTCAGTTACCTCGCAAAGTCCGCCTGCACATCCAATAATAGATCAACCCGCCCAGCGCGGAGCCGGTAAACCAGCCATAACTGTAAAACCAGCTCAGAAAGCCCGTTGTGATGGCTACGACCGTGAGGCCTACCGGGACCAGGAAGGCTACAATGCCCGCCACGTGCCACGCCGGGTAGCTGCCCCCGTCACGATACAGTGAAATGACGTCGTACGTTCGCCGCCGGACCAGGAAGAAATCGACAATCATGATGCCGGCGATAGGCCCCAGCAGGCTCGAGTAACCAACAAGCCAGTTCGAATAAAGGCTCTCGAGGCTGACATCCGAGTCCAGCCAGCCCATTTTCTTCAGTAGTTCCCAGCTCATCAGCGCGATGCCGATCAGGCCGGTCAGCAAAACGCCGCGGCTCTCGCTGATGTATTTCGGCGCCACGTTCTGGAAGCTGTTGGTCGGTGAGACGATGTTGGCCGCCGTATTCGTCGAGATCGTCGCCAGGATGATCATCAGCATCGACAGGACGACCCACAGTGTGTTGTCGATACGGCCGATCAGGTTGATCGGGTCGGAGATCGTCTCACCAACGAGGTTGGCGCTGGCGGCTGTCAGCAGCACGCCGAGTCCTGAGAACAGGAACATCGTCAGCGGCAGGCCGATGATCTGGCCGACTATCTGCGCGCGCTGCGACTGCGCGAAGCGGCTGAAGTCCGGAATGTTCAGTGACAGTGTCGCCCAGTAGCCGACCATCGCGGTCAGCGCGGCCATGAAATACGCGGCAAACGACGCATCTTCCGGCCGGGTTGCAGGCGTTGCCAGCATCTCGCTGATCGATACCTTCGGCCACGCCCATGCCGCAAGACCGAGTGCCACGATCAGCAGCAACGGGGCGGCCAGCGCCTCGAGCCGCTTGATGGACTCGGCACCGCGGATGACGATCCAGACGTTGGCGACCCAGAAAATGAAAAAGCCGAACACTTCGCCCCGGGACCCGAGCGCTGCCCAGCTGTCGAACAGCTCCGACAGCAGCAGGTGAATCGCGATGCCGCCGAACAGTGTCTGCACGCCGAACCAGCCGCAGGCGACCAGCGCACGGATCAGCGCGGGCACGTTGGACCCTATGATGCCGAACGACGAGCGCAGTACCACCGGGCACGGTATGCCGTAGCGGGTACCGGGAAAGGCGTTGAGCGTCAATGGCACGAGCACGACGATGTTGGCGATCAGTATCGTCCACAGCGCTTCAGCAACGGACAGGCCGAAATACGACGTCAGGACTCCGCCCAGCGTGTACGTCGGTACGCAAATCGCCATGCCGACCCACAGCGACGCGACGTTCCACTGGGTCCAGGTACGCTGCGCCGCTTTGGTCGGCGCAATGTCGTCGTTGTACCGGGGGCTGCCGGCGAGGTCCTGGCCGACCTCGAGTTCTACGAGGTCGCCGACCTCGACCAGGCGGCTCTCGGCGGGCAGTGTCACGTGTCCCGTTTCCCGGTCAGGTCGCCGTAGGTTTCCGGACGGCGATCGCGGAAGAACTGCCACGTGTTGCGAACCTCGCGCACCATGTCGAGATCGATCTCGTGCACCAGCAGCTCGTCCTCGCCGTAACTGGCCTGTGCCTCGATCGTGCCGCGGGGATTGACGATGTAGCTCGAGCCGTAGAATTCTCCCATGCGCTCGCCCCACGGCGCTTCGGTGCCGATGCGGTTGATCGCGCCGATGAACACACCGTTGGCGGCCGCCGACGCCGGTTGTTCCAGTTCCCACAGGTATTTGCTCAGGCCCGCAACAGTGGCCGACGGATTGACGATGTACTCGGCGCCGTTCAGTGCCAGCGCGCGCCAACCCTCCGGGAAATGCCGGTCATAACAGATGTAGACACCGAGCTTCACGTAGGCGGTGTCGAACACGGGATAGCCGAGATCGCCAGGCTTGAAAAAGAATTTCTCATAGAAGCCCGGATCGACCTGCGGAATATGCGTCTTGCGGTACTTGCCGAGGAACCGGCCGTCCGCGTCGATGACCGCTGCCGTGTTGTAGTAAACACCCGGCATCGCCTCCTCATAGATCGGCACGACGATGACCATGTTGTGCTTCCTTGCCTGCTCCTGCATCAGCTTCGTTGTGTGGCCGTCGGGACTGCGTTCGGCGGCGGCGTACCACTTGCGATCCTGGCTGGGACAGAAATAGGGCTGCGTGAAGACCTCCTGGAAGCACAGCACCTGCACGCCCTGTTTGCCCGCATCCTCGATATAAGGCGCGTGCGCCTCGAGCATCCGGTCACGGATTGCGTCGGGCGACATCGTGGCCGCATCACCCTTCAGAGACATCTGGATCAAGCCGCACTTGAGTCTGGCCATGCTCACCCCCGTCCTGGTTGTTGTCGTGCAAGGATAAAGAAAAGCCGGCGGCGAAGTAACTCCAATCAGGCCCAGGGGTCATTGCGAGCGCGCAGCGCGTGGCAATCTCGTCGTTGCGAGCGCGCAGCGTGTGGCAATCTCGTCGTGCTGGCAGAGTGCCAAATAACACGAGATCGCCACGTCGCTGCGCTCCTCGCGATGACCGGGGTTGGCAGGGTGGTGACCCCTACGAGCCACGCCGCTGCGCCCCTCGCGACGACGCGGACGTACCCGTCGGCGGTAAAACCCCGGTTGCTGTGCTATCGTCCGCCGGCTTATGCTCAACTGCAGGCGGCGCGGATGCCGACCGCCGGAGAAACAGCATGTCCCTGAAAGTGCGCGCAATTCTGGTGCTGGTCATTGGCACGGTGATGGGCCTCAGCCTGTCGCTGGGCGGCAGCCTCGTCGCGTCACGGCAGCAGGCGACGCCGGAAGCCAGGTCGTCGGAATATGCGCACCTGTTCGCCGAGGTCATGGAGCGGGTCAAGCAGGATTATGTCGAGCAGGTTGACGACAAGGTGCTGCTCGAGAGCGCGATCCGCGGCATGGTCTCGGACCTCGACACGCACTCCGAGTACCTCAACGAGGCTGAGTACGAGGACATCCGCGTCAGCACATCGGGCAGCTACACCGGCGTCGGCCTCGAGGTAGGCACCGAAGACGACGCGGTCAGCGTCATCGCACCGATCGACGGGTCGCCGGCCGCGCGCGCCGGCGTCAAGGCCGGCGACACGATAATTGCAATCGACGACGAACCGGTGGACGCGACAAACCTGCGGGACGCGATCAAGCTTTTGCGGGGCCGCACCGGCACAATCGTCAGCCTTACTGTGCTGCGCGAACCCGGCGAGCAGGTACTGATATTCGACCTGCGCCGTGACAGCGTCCGCGTTGCGAGCGTGTCAGGCGACGTGCTGGACCCGCGCATCGGTTATGTGCGCATCAGCCAGTTTACCGACAGCACTGCGAGCGAACTGGCGAGCGCGATCGATGCCATTGTTGACGGGCTGGCGGACACCGGCGATGGTGGCCTCGAGGGCCTGGTACTCGACCTGCGCAACAATCCCGGCGGCATACTCGATGCGGCCGTTGATGTATCCGACCTGTTCCTCGATTCGGGCGTCATCGTGTCGGCCGACGGCCGTACGGCGGAAGCGCGTTTCAGCAAGGAAGCGCATCGCGGCGACGTCCTCGACGGCACGGCCATGGTCGTGCTGGTCAACAGGGGTTCGGCTTCGGCGGCAGAGATCGTGGCTGGCGCCTTGCAGGATCACGGCCGTGCGCTCGTCGTTGGCACCGGTACGTTTGGCAAGGGCCTGGTGCAGACCGTTATGCCGCTCTCGCGCGGCCGCGCGATCAAGCTGACGACGTCCCGGTATTACACTCCGTCCGGCGACTCGATTCACAATACCGGTATTGCACCGGACGTATTCATCGAGGATGACGGCACGCATCCGGGCTACTCGCTGGCGGGCGGCATCGATCGCGAAGGCGATGCGCAGCTGGCCGAAGCAATCGAGCGCCTGCGGCAGAAGCGCGTCATGCACAGCCGGGTGGACCGGTCCTGACGCCAGCGCTTCGCCACATCGGGCAGGACCGCCTGCCGGGCCTGTTGGTGGTGCGCGCGGCTCGCGTGCTGCCCGCCCTCCTGGTAATTCTCCTGGTACCGTTGACCCGCGCCGATGACGGAGTGCGCCTGCCGCCGTCACAGCCGCCGCGCATCGCCATCATCATCGATGACCTGGGCTACGCCGAAGCGGCCGGGCGGCGCGCGATCCGCCTGCCCGGTCCGGTGTCTGTCGCCGTGCTGCCGGAAACGCCGCGTGGACGGGCGCTGGCAGAGCTGGCCCGGAGCAAGGGGCGCGATGTCCTGCTGCACCTGCCGCTGCAGTCGCAACTGCCGCGTGCGGAAGTTGAGCCGGGCGGCATCGTGCTGGACATGAGCCGCGACCAGTTCGCGCGCACGTTTGCCGGGAGTCTTGCGTCGGTGCCGCATGTCGTCGGCATCAGCAATCACCGCGGCAGCCTGCTGACGCGACACCCGGGGCACATGCGCTGGCTGATGGAGGAAATTCGCGCCCGGGATGGCCTGTTTTTCATCGACAGCTATACGACTCACCACAGTGTTGCGCTTGCTGCAGCCGTCGAAGCCGGCGTGCCGGCGGTGCGCCGCGACGTATTCCTTGATAACAATCGAAGCCCGTCGCATATCGCTGCCGAATTCGAGCGGTTAAAGCGCCTCGCGCGACAGCAGGGCACCGCCGTCGGCATCGGTCATCCGCACCCTGAGACACTGGATTTTCTCGAACGGAAGCTGCCGCAGCTCGCCGCGGATGGCATCGAGTTGGTCAGCATCAGTTCACTGGTCGGCGGCCGGGCCGTGACCGGCGCCGCGCATTGAACCGGACGGCCTGAGGCCCCTCTAACGCAGTGACCATGAAAGGAATCAAACCGATGACAATTGCCGGGGCGCCGCGCGGACTGGCGCTGGCGCTGCTGCTGGTACCGGCACTTCTGGTCCACGCGCAGAGCGATCGCGAAACCGCGCCACAGGTGAGCGGCGCCACCCAGTGCACAATGTTATACGATCCGGTTTGCGGCGTTGACGGCCAGACCTACAGCAACGATTGCGTCGCCGGCAATGCCGGTGTCGATATCCTGTCCTACGGTGAGTGCGAGGAAATCGTACTGGACGAGTGCGGCGACCATTTCGAGCCGGTGTGTGGTGCTGACGGCAAGACTTACGGCAACACCTGCGTTGCGACGGCCGCTGGCGTCGCGGTTGAGTCCACCGGCCTGTGCCCCGGCGCGGCCGACTGCTCAGAGGAATTTGACCCGGTGTGTGGCTCCGACGGCAATACGTACAGCAATGCCTGTTTCGCGACCGCCGCCGGGATCCAGGTCGCATCCGCCGGACTTTGCAATGCGCCAGAGGAAGACGAATGCCCCGACACGATCGCACCGGTCTGCGGCGTTGATGGCCTGACCTACGACAATGCCTGTTTTGCCGATGTGGCGGGCATGCAGATCGCGCGAGTCGGTGCCTGCCCGACCGGCGGTTGCCCGGATGTCCTTGAGCCCGTCTGCGGCATGGATGCCCGCACGTACCGGAATCGCTGCGAGGCACAGGCCGGGCGCGTGCCGGTGCAGCACGCCGGGATTTGTGACGTCGAGGACTGTCCGGACATTGTCGCGCCTGTCTGCGGGGACGACGGCATTACCTACAGCAATGCCTGCATTGCCGAAGGCGGCGGCATCGCGACGTTCACGCCCGGCGCCTGCGGCTCACGCGCGTGTCCGAACCTGTTCGTACCGGTCTGCGGTGACAACGACCTGACCTATGGCAACGCCTGCCAGGCAGAACGCGCCGGCATACGCATACAGTATGCAGGGCTTTGCGATACCCAGGGTCGCAATTGCCCGAACGTCTACCAGCCGGTTTGCGGGCTGGATGGCAACACCTACGACAACGAATGCCAGTTGAGAAACGCCAACGAAACGCTGGCTTATGCAGGTGCCTGCCTGGGGCAATAGCCCGGGCTGGTTGTTACCAGCCGCAGCTGCGGCCGCGATTCTGTTCCTCGAGCCAGGTCTTTAGCGGCGCAAAATATTCAATGATCGCTGTTGCGTCCATCTCACGGTTTCCTGTCAACATTTCGAGCGTGTCTTGCCATGGCTGGCTCGCGCCAGCCGCAAGCATCGCCTGCAGGCGCTCGCCGGCAACCTTGCTTCCGTAGACGGAACATTTATGTAGTGGCCCGTCAAAGCCTGCAGCGTCGCACAGCGAGCGCTGGAACTGAAACTGCAGAATGCGCGCGAGAAAGTAACGGGTGTAGGAGTAGTTGGCCGGTACGTGGTATTTGGCGCCTGGATCGAAGTGTTCTTCGGTGCGCGGCACCGGCGGCGCGATACCCTGGTAGCGCGTGCGGAGTTCCCACCATGTCTTGTTGTAATCCGCGGGGGCAGTATTACCGGCGAACACGTCCCAGCGCCACTCGTCGATCAGCTTGCCGAACGGCAGGAACGCGATCGAGTCGAGTGCCTGCTGCATCTGCCGGTTGATGACGGACTCCTCGCTTTCCGTAGCGGACTCAAGCAAGCCGGCCTGCTGCAGGTAGCCGGGCGTCATCGACAACGTGACGGTGTCGCCGATGGCTTCATGAAACCCGCTGTGCGCGCCGCCCTGGAACAGTGGCGGCTGGTCGCTGTAGGCGCCCTGGTAATAGTTGTGCCCGAGCTCGTGGTAAATAGTTTTCAGGTCGGTGTAGTTCTGCTTGATGCACATCTTGATGCGCAGGTCCTTGCCGCCATCGAGGCCCCATGCGCTTGCGTGGCAGACGACATCGCGATCCGCCGGTTTGCTGAACATCGAGCGTTCCCAGAATGTGGCCGGCAGCTCCGGCAGACCGAGCGAAACGTAGAACCGCTCGGCCGTGCGAACCATATCCCGGGGCGTGTAATCCTGCCTGGCCAGCGCGGCATCGACGTCGAGGTCGCCGGCATCCGGGTACGGTTTCACCAGGTCGAAGATTTCGGACCAGCTCTGCGACCACATGTTGCCGAGCAAATGTGCCGGGATCGGCTGGTCGGGCGGTACCCGCTCCTCGCCGTAATGCGCTGCGAGCTCCGCACGAACATGACAGTGGAGTTCGTCATAGAGGGGCTTCACCTGTTTCCAAAGTCTGAGCGACTCGTCCCTGAACGCAGCCGGCGGCATGTCAAAGCCGTCACGCCACATTTCGCCCAGGTCTTCATACCCGAGTTCGGCGGCACCTTCATTGGCCAGCTCTGCAAATCGCTGGTACTTGTCCCGCATCGGCGGCGCAATTGTGCGCCAGCCGATCCAGGCGTCGAGCGCTTCGTCGTAATCACGGCTTTCGGCCATGATCGACTCTAGCTCCTGCAGGTTCATGCAGTCGCGTCCGTCATCCGGGCAATACTCGCCGGCGCCGTACATACCTTCGAGGTCAGTTGTGATCGATGCGAGTTCCTTGCGCTTTGCCGCGTCGTCCGGCGCCGGTTGTGACGTGCCGAGCTTCAGCAGTTTCAGCGCTCGCGCGGTGTCCGGTGCCAATTCGCTGTCGGCGAATTTCAGCGATTGCGCGACCGATCTGCTGTGCCATTCGGCGTACGCCTCGCTGGCACGCGACTGCAGTATGGCCGTGTCATGCGTGATGTAGGTGGCCCGAATCCAGGCAGTCGCGCCCTGCTCGATGTTTAGTTCGGCAAGTTCGGCGTTTATGCGTGCGACGAACTCATCGGCGGTTTCTGCCTCGCCCGAGGTCACCGCGCCGGCGGTTTCGACGCGCATTTCGCAACCGGCAAGCAACGCGGCCAGCACCACAATCGAAATGAGTTTGTTCGACATCAACTGGCTCCCGTATGCGCCGTCATTGCGAGCCCGCAGGGCGTGGCAATTTTTGTTTCGATTGGCAGAGTCATTATCCGTGCGAGATCGCCACGTCGCTTCGCTCCTCGCGATGACGAGGCGGTGCGACGTCGCCACATCGCTTCGCTCCTCGCGATGACGAGGCGGTGCGACGTCGCCACATCGCTTCGCTCCTCGCGATGACGAGGCGGTGCGAGATCGCCACGTCGCTTCGCTCCTCGCGAAGACGGGCGCTATCCGGCATTGCGCGGCTACTCCACACCCTGCATCAGCTTTTTCAGCGGCTTGGTCAGTAGCAACAGGACAACACCGGTGCCGGCGATCGTCAATACGATCTGCCAGTACTGTCCGGGGAAAGCCTGTACGTTTTCGGGATCGAAGTCACCGGCAATCTGCCCGGCAATCAGGTTGCCGAGTGCAATGGAGATGAACCAGATGCCCATCAGCTGGCCCACATAACGCCGCGGTGCAAGCTTGGTCGTCGCTGACAAGCCAACCGGCGAGAGCGCGAGCTCGCCGAATGTATGAAACAGGTAGGTCAGGATCAGCCATGTCGGCGCGGCCTGTTCGCCGCTTGCGACGACAGTCGATGCGATAACCATCATCAGGAAGCCGACGGAGAGCAGTAACAGGCCAAAGGCGAATTTGGCCGGCGTTGACGGATTCATATGGCGCCGGGCGAGCCAGATCCAGGCCCAGGCAAATATCGGCGCGAAAATAATAATGAAGGTCGAGTTGACGGACTGGAACCAGGTCGAGTACAGCGTGATCCAGCCAAGCTCCAGTCGCGTGTGGCGGTCAGCAAACAGGTTCAGGGAGCTGCCTGCCTGCTCGAATCCCGACCAGAACATCGCCGACGCAATGAACAGGACCGCAAAGGCCGCGACGCGCTTTTTCTCGACGGCGGTCAGGCCCCCGAACAGCAGGATCCAGGCAAAAAACGCGATCGTTACGGCAAGGATGAACCACGTCGACGAGCGTGCAATGCCTTCGGGATCCAGGTCGAATGCGCCGTTCAACGCCAGCACTACGAATACCGCCAGCGCCGCCATCGCCACGGCCACGTATTGCCAGCCGCGGCGCCGCATTCGGGCATCCGCCTGCGGGTTGTCGCTGCGCGCCGGCTCAAGGCCGGTGGTGCCGAGATAGCGCTGTGTCATGCGGAACTGGATAACGCCCACCAGCATGCCAACTCCAGCGGCGGCGAAACCGTAATGCCAGCCGAAGCTCGGGCTTTGGGCCAGGGTGCCGCACACGAGCGGGCCGAGCATCGCGCCGATATTGATACCCATGTAGAAAATGGAAAAGCCGGAATCGCGGCGCGGGTCCCCGGTCGGATACATTTCGCCGACGATGGCGCTGACATTCGGCTTCAGCAGCCCGGTGCCAAGTATGACGAGCAAAAGCCCGACGAAAAACGCGTTGACTGATGGTATCGCCAGCACAAAATGGCCGCACATGATGATGATGCCGCCGTAGAACACGGCGCGCTGGGCGCCGGTCAGGCGGTCGGCAACCCAGCCGCCAGGCAGGGCAACCAGGTAGACGAGCGCCGTGTAGATGCCGTAGATCGCCGTTGCTTCGGCGTCATCGAGCTCCATGCCACCGTTCATGACCTGGTCGGTCATAAAAAGCACCAGCAACGCACGCATGCCGTAGTAACTGAGGCGTTCCCACATCTCGGTGAAGAACAGCGTAACGAGCCCACGCGGGTGCCCGAATACCTGCCTGTCGCTTGCCGCCCCGGCGGGCGCTATGGATTCAGTCATGGACTTGCTCTCTTTTTGATTCCATGTTCGGGAGGCGCCGCCGTGGCGGGCAAGCCTCCGTTATCAAAGCAGGCGGCCCGGAGCCGCGCGACATCACTGCCCTGCATTAAACACTAAACGCTATCCGGCGCAAATTGCGGACGGCGTCAGCTGTCCGATGTCTTCTCGTCGGCCTCCTCATCGGCCTTGGGCGCAAAGACCCGCGCCATGAATATGCCGAGTTCGTACAGCAGGTAAACCGGCACGGCGAGCAATGTCTGGCTGATGACATCCGGCGGTGTCAGGAACATGCCAATGATGAATGCCATCAGGAACACATAGGGTCTCGCATTACGCAACTTCTCAAGCGATACCATGCCGGTCCATACGACGAGGACCGTGGCTATCGGTACCTCGAAGGCGATACCGAAGGCGAACACAATCGTAGTGATGAAATCCAGGTATTGCGTTATGTCGGTCTGGACAAGGACATTTTCGGGCGCTGCCGACGTAAAAAAATTGAACATCAGCGGGAAAACGACGAAGTAGGCAAATGCAATGCCCGCGTAGAACAGCACGATGCTCGATGCAAGCAGCGGCATCGCGAATCGTTTCTCCTTGCGATAAAGCCCCGGAGAAACAAAGCCCCAGACCTGGTGCAGCACGATCGGCATCGCGACAAACAACGCAACGAAAAAGGTCAGCTTGAGCGGTGTCAGTACCGGCGCTGCCGGCGATGTGGAAATCATCGAACCGCCGGGCAACGCGGCCGTGACGGGTTCCGCGACCAGGGTAAAGATCGTGCGGCTGAACGGCAGCAGGATGACAAAGACGACGCCAACGGCGATGGCAATACGCACAAGACGTGCCCGCAGTTCCACGAGGTGTGACAGCAGCGTGCCCTCGGCGAGGTCTTCTTCCTGCTCGGGATTATCAGCGGCGCTCGTCAAGCCGGGCCCTTCTTGTCTGCGCTGTTGTCGTCGGGCCGGGCCTCCGTGTTCTCTTCCGCCTGTGCATCGTCCGAGCCGACACCGGTGCCGACGCTGTCGGCGTCATGCATTGGCGAATAAGTCTCATCATGCTCCTCCGGCTCCGGCTCCGGCGCGGCTGGCGGCGAATGCTTGTAGGCGCCGGGCGTCGAATGCCGGGTGCGCGCCGGCGGGTCGATACTGAACTCCTTGTTGAAATCGAGTTCGTCCTCGAGCTGCCGCTTCATCACGCGCGTCATGCGGCGCGCCTGGCCGATCCACTTGCCGAGCTGATTGGCCACGCGCGGCAGCCGTTCCGGGCCCAGCACGATGAGCCCGATGACAAACAATATGATCAGCTCCGAAAAGCCGACGCCGGACATCAGTGGTTATTCTTTTCTTTGCGGGTTTCTTCAGCCGGTGTGTTGTCGAAGTCCGCATCCGCGGCCTCACTGGATTGCTTGCCGATCTTGCCGGACGAATCGTCATCCTCGTCCTTGTCCGCATCCGATACGGCTGAACGGAAGCCCTTGACGGCGCCGCCCAGGTCGGAGCCCAGGGAGCGCAATTTTTTGGTGCCGAAAATTGCCAGAACAATAAGCAATACAATCAGCAGCTGAACGGGACCGATGTTGGAAAACATCCTTTAAAACTCCTGGGCCAAATGCCCTTTCTACACGCAGTAAATGTGCCGGCTGGCGATTGCGGTTTCAAGTAAGCACAGCCGGCCGAACCGCCAATGATACATCCGCCAGACGGGTAATACTGAAACGATGTCTCGGACCTCTGACCTGGATTATTCATGAACGTTTGGGTGCGGTAGCAGGCGAAGGCGCACCCCCGGCAGGGGGTATTGGAGCGGCTGGGGCCCTTCGAAGCCTAAGACTCAAGCCAAAACGTGACAGGCCCGTCATTGACCAGCTTTACCTGCATATCGGCCCCGAAACGGCCGGTACAGGCGTCCGGAACACCTGCTCTGCAGGCTTCGACGAGGCGATCGAAACCTTCGGCGCCGATTTCAGGCGGGGCGGCGCGGGTGAAACTTGCCCGTGTGCCCTTCCGAGTATCGGCGGCCAGCGTGAACTGCGGCACCAGCAACAGGCCGCCCCCGATGTCCACCAGGCTCCGGTTCATGCGCCCGTCGTCGTCCGGAAATACCCGGTAACCAAGGATCCGCTCGGCGAGGCGGGCAGCCTCGGCCGGGCCGTCGTCGCGCTGTACGCCGACCAGGACCAGCAGCCCGCGCCCGATGCGTGCAATACGCTCGCCGGCGACGGACACCTCTGCCTCGGTTACTCGTTGTATCAGACCAATCACGCCGTTCTCCGTTGGTGCCGGGCCGAGTTTATTCACCCAACGTCGAATAACAACAGATTCCGGCCCGGCGCAATCGTGGCAGTCTGGGCGGTGCGGGCGGATCGCCCGATGGCAGGGAGCCCCGGGCGGTATCGGCCATGGACGGCGCGAAGTGCCTGCGGCAGCCGCCCGGCCACGGAAGGGAGGCCCCGACCGGCTCCGGTCGGGGCCGCTTTGCTTCAGTTCCCGCTTGTTCAGTTGTTCGGCATTGGAGGACGGCCGTTGTCGTCGCCGGGAGACAGTTGCACCGACAGCGGTCGTCAGTTTTCAATGTGCGGCAACTTGTCTTCGACCACCCGGTCAAACCGGGCGACGGTCCACGTGGAGTGATCTTCTTATGCGCAAAATCATCGCTACCTGTTTGCTTGCCGCCGGCACGTCCGCCAGCGTCCAGGCGGCCGACACCGGCATCTACGTCGGCGGCGCTTTGAGCCGCAGTACGATCGAGACGGAAGAGGAGTTCTTCGGTTTCAGTTTCGAGGACGACGACACCGGCTACAAGATCATCGGCGGAATCCGGCCGTTCGACGCGCTGGCGTTCGAAGCCAACTATGTTGACTTCGGGAGCATCACTTTCGACGATACGGCCACCGACGGCTTCCGCGGCGAGCTGGAGACCAAGGCGCTGGACGTCTTCGCCGTCGGCTTCCTTGGCCTGCTGCCGTTCGTCGAAGCCTACGGCAAGGTCGGCGCGATCGCGTGGGATGCCGAGTCGACGCTGCAGGGCGGGATTCAGGGCATCGACCTGCGGGACAGCGACGACGGCGTCGATCTCGCCTGGGGCGTCGGCGTACAGGGCCATGCCAGCAGTCTCGCGATCCGGCTCGAGTACGAAAACTTCGATATCGGCGAGGTCGATTCCATGGAGATGTGGTCACTCGGCGCGACCTGGACGTTTCTCTGAGCCAACGCAATCAACCCACTTGCAGTCCCCGCGCACGCCACTACACTGCCGTGGCTTCGGCTATTTCTTTTAAAAGGTGCGGGCAAACATGAAGCGACGCGATTTCGTGGGCGGCCTCGCGCTGACGGCCGGTGTGGCGGCCTGCGGCAGCGAGACATCGGAGAGCGGCACTGAATCCGTTCGTGCCGGGCAGACATTCCAGTGGAACATGGTGACGTCGTGGCCGCCGAAGCTGCCCGGACTTGGGGTCGGCGCCGAGAATATCGCGAAGCGTGTCGAACGCGCGTCCGCCGGGCGGCTGAAGATCAAGGTGTTTGCCGGCGGCGAGCTGGTGCCCGCGCTCGAGGTGTTCGACGCGGTGCGCGACGGCACGGCGCAGATGGGGCATGACGCATCGTATTACCACCGGGGCAAGGTGCCGGCGGCGCAATACTTTACGGCAGTACCGTTCGGCCTGAATGCCAACGAGATGAACGCCTGGCTTTATTATGGCGGCGGTCTCGAACTGTGGCATGAGCTTTACGAGCCGTTTGGCCTTGTGCCGTTCCCTGCCGGCCAGACCGGTGTGCAGATGGCGGGCTGGTTCAACAAGGAGATCAACTCGGTTGCCGACCTGTCGGGACTGAAGATGCGCATCCCCGGCCTCGGCGGTGAAGTCATGCAGCGCGCCGGCGCGACGCAAGTGACGGTACCGGCCTCGGAAATCTTTACGTCGTTGCAGACCGGCGCGATCGATGCGGCGGAATGGGTCGGGCCGTATAACGACATTTCACTAGGCCTGCACAAGGCGGCGCGTTACTACTACTACCCGGGCTGGCACGAGCCAGGCCCCCTGATCCAGTGCATCATAAACCGCGAGGCCTGGGACTCCCTGCCCGACGACCTGCAGGAGATCGTGCGTACAACATGCCAGGCCATCAACCTCGATACGCAGGCCGAATACAACTATGGCAACGCGCAGGCTTTGCACGAGCTGTTACAGGACCCGGACGTTGAATTGCGCGAGTTCCCGAAAGACGTGCTGGAATTGCTGCGCAAGCATTCGATGGACATCATCAACGAACTTTCAGAACGCGACCCGATGGCGAAAAGGCTGCAGGAGTCCGTCTGGGCGTTCATGGAGAAGTCGTCAGCGAATCAGCGCGTCAGTGAGTTGTCCTACCTGAAAGCGCGCATCGAATAAAGAATTACAGGCTAGCCATAAATGACCTGCGGCAGCCACGTAATCAACCCGGGAAAAGCTGCAAGGATCAGCAGCGCGAGCAGCTGGATCAAAATAAAAGGAATGACGCCGCGGTAAATCTGTGCGGTACGAACACTGGCCGGCGCCACACCGCGCAGATAGAACAGTGCGAACCCGAACGGCGGCGTCAGGAAAGAGGTCTGCAGGTTGATGGCAATCATGATACCGAGCCACACCGGGTCGAGGCCCATCGTCAGCAGCACTGGCGCCACTATCGGCACGACAACAAATGTGATTTCAATAAAGTCCAGCACGAAGCCGAGCAGGAACATCACCAGCATGACAACGATTACGGCGCCAATGACACCGCCGGGCAAGTTGCTGAGCAGTCCGTGCACGGCATCGTCGCCGCCGTAGCCGCGAAACACCAGCGAGAATACCGACGCACCGATCAGGATCAGGAACACCATGCTGCTGATCCGCAAGGTGCCGCGCATGATCTCGCGCAGCCGCTCCATATCAAGCGCGCGCCGGCCAAGCGCTATCAGCATGGCACCGCTTGCGCCGACGCCCGCCGCCTCGGTCGGCGTCGCGAGGCCGCTCAGTATCGAGCCGAGCACGGCGACTATCAGGATCAGGGGCGGTGCCAGCGCGCGCAGGATGCGGCGCAACGAGACCGGTGTGCCGTCACTTTCCGGGTGGCCCGGCATGCTGGCCGGTCGCACGATCGCCATGATGAACAAGTAAAGTATGTACAGGCCGACCAGCAGCAGGCCCGGTATCAGTGCTCCGGCAAAAAGATCCCCGACTGACACGGTCTTCGGTGAAAACACGCCCTGCGCGAGCTGCGCCTGCTGGTACGCCGATGACATGACATCGCCGAGCATGACCAGGATAATCGACGGCGGAATGATCTGTCCCAGCGTGCCGGACGCGCAAATCGTGCCGGTTGCGATCTCCGCGGAGTAGCCGCGCTTCAGCATTGTCGGCAGTGACAACAGGCCCATCGTCACGACAGTGGCGCCGACGATACCGGTACTCGCCGCGAGCATCATGCCGACCAATGTGACGGCGATACCGAGACCCCCACGCAGCGAACCGAATAGGGCACTGAGCGAATCGAGCAGGTCTTCGGCGATACGCGAGCGTTCAAGCGTGATGCCCATGAAGACGAACAACGGTACGGCAATCAGCGTATCGTTCGTCATGATGCCGAAGATGCGGCTCGGCAGGCCGGACAGGAAGGCGGCTTCGAAACCGCCGCCGATGATGCCGCCGAAGGCAAACAGCAGCGCTGTTCCAGCTAGTGTGAATGCGACCGGAAAGCCGCTGAGCAACAGGGCGACGACCGTCAGGAAAAGCAGAAGCGATACCCACTCCATACGGTCAGGACTGCCTGAGTGTCCGGAGCGATCGCACCAGCAATGCAATCCCCTGCAGCCCCACGACCAGCGGCATCAGCAACAGCACCGATTTAAGCAGTGGCACCGCCGGATAGGGCAGCCCGCCGGCATCCCGGGAAATTTCCCGGAGATCCCACGCACGTGCCACGTAGTCGAACGAGATGTATGCCATGAACAGGCACAATGGCAGCAGGAACAGTATGACGCCTGCCGCGTTGACGATTGCCTGCCGGCGTTCACTCATGTCGCGGTAGAACACGTCGACCCGAACATGCTCTTCCCACTTGAGCGTGTAGCCGGCGCCGATCATGAACACCAGCGCATGCATCCAGGTCAGGGATTCCTGCAGCCAGATGTAGCCTTCGTCGAAGACATAGCGCAACACGACGATGACGAGCGTCACGAGCACCATCAGCAACGTCATCCACGACATGGCGCGGCCCGTTATCTCGCTTACGCGGTCGAGGCGATCTGCGACGGTCATTCCCGCCTTTTCCGTCATTGATCACCACCGTGCTGGCGCTCGAGCCGTTTCAGGAACACCGTCATTTCCTTCGCCGCCTGCCGATCGCCCTGTTTTCCGGCCGCGGTAATACCGTCGCGCCATGCCTCTGCAGCCCCTGCCGTGTCACCGGCGGCAGCCAGTGCTTTGCCGAGCAGTTTCCACGCCGCGGAATAGCCACCGTCATGCTCGACAGCGCGTCGCAAGTGGCCGGCCGCCTGTGCCGGCTTGTCAGCGGCCATGTACTCGTTGCCCAGCGAGAACCTCAGCAGGGCCGAGTCCTGGCCGCGCTCGAGCATTGCGAGAAATGCATCAATCCGTTCGCTCATCAGTGGCGCCAGAATGTCGGGGTGATCAGTACCAGGAGTGTAAATATCTCCAGGCGGCCGAGCAGCATGGCGACGACGGCAATCCACTTTGCCGTGTCATTGACTGTCATGAAACCGGCGGTGACCTCGCCAAGACCCGGCCCAAGGTTATTAAGACTTGCGGCAACGGCGGAGAATGCAGTTACCTGGTCGAGCCCTGTCGCCATCATGCCGAGCATCATGATGCTGAATATCACGACGTAGACGGAAAAGAACCCCCACACGGCATCGACAACCCGGAACGGAACCGCCCTGTTACCGATCTTGACGGGGATCTCCGCACTGGGATGGACGAGCCGCACTATTTCACGCCAGCCCTGCTTGTAGATCAGCAGGCAGCGTATGACCTTGATGCCACCGGCCGTCGAGCCGGCACAACCGCCGATAAAGCTCATAAATATCAACAGCACCGGCAGCGCGCCGGGCCACGCCGCATAGTTTGCGGTGGTAAAACCGGTCGTTGTCGCAATGGATACCGTCTGGAACAGTCCCGTGACAAAACTGTCGCCCGCATTCCCGTAGCTGGCTGTAGCAATCAGCGTGGCAATGACGACCGCCGACGCGAGTGCGAGGACGGAGACGTAGGCGCGAAACTCAGGGTCCATAAAGTAGTGTTTGACCTGCATGAAGCGCCATGACATGAAGTGCAGCGCAAAGTTGATGCCGGCCAGGAACATGAAGAAGATGGCCACGAGGTCGACCGCGCTGCTGTTGAAGTGGCCGATGCTGAGATCGTGTGTCGAGAAGCCGCCGATCGCCACCGTTGAATAAGCGTGGCAGATGGCATCGAACCAGCCCATGCCGGCGAGCTTGTAGGACACGGCGCACAGCGCCGTAAAGATGAAATAGACGTACCACAGCGCCTTCGCGGTCTCGGTGATGCGCGGCGTCAGCTTGTTGTCCTTCACGGGACCCGGCGTTTCGGCGCGGTAGAGCTGCATACCGCCGACGCCGAGCATTGGCAGGATCGCGACAGCCAGGACGATAATGCCCATGCCGCCCAGCCATTGCAGTTGCTGCCGGTAATAGAGTATCGACTTCGGCAACGTGTCGAGGCCGGATAACACCGTTGCTCCCGTTGTCGTCAGGCCGGACATGGATTCGAACACCGCGTCGGTGAACGACATGACGGGAACCTGCGCAAAATAGAGTGGCACGGCGCCAAACAGCCCGAGCACGATCCAGAAGGCGGCGACGACGACGAATCCGTCGCGCAGCCTGAGCTCCCTTCGCAACTGCCTGACCGGGAACCAGATCAACGCCCCGCTGGCGAGCGTCAGGCCGAAGCCCTGCACGAAAGGCAGCCAGGCGGAATCGGCATACCACAGACCAACGGCGACCGGCGGCAGCATCGTCGTGCTGAACAGCATCAGCAGCAGCCCGAGTATGCGTTGTACGATCGCCCAGTTCATAGCCAGTACGCCGGTCGCATTCAGTAACGAGTGGCCCGCGGCCGCTCAGACAAAGGACACGTCAACCTGAAACAGCTTCTCCAGACCCTCGACCTTGCGGCGGTCGGTCATGAACAGGATGACATGGTCATCGGTCTCGATTTCCGTGTCGTGGTGCGCAATGATGACCTTGTCGCCACGGACGAGCGCGATGATTGCGGTCTCGCGCGGCAGCTTGATTTCATCAATACGGCGCCCGACCACTTTCGACTGTTCGCGGGTGCCGTGCGCGATAGCTTCCATAGCCTCGGCAGCGCCACGGCGCAATGAGTGCACCTTGACGACATCACCGCGACGCACATGGGCGAGCAACGAGCCGATCGTTACCTGCTGCGGTGAGATCGCGATATCGATCGTGCTGGACTCAACCAGCTCGGCATAGGACGGCCGGTTGATCAGCGCCATGACCTTGTGTGCGCCGAGGCGCTTGGCGAGCATGGCCGACAGGATGTTCGCCTCCTCGGCGTTGGTCAGCGCACAGAACACATCGACATTATCGATGTTTTCCTCCAGCAGCAGGTCCTCGTCCGCGGCGTCGCCAACCAGGACGATCGCCTTGCTCAGCTGCTCGGAAATGTAACGTGCCCGCTTTGGATCACGCTCGATGATCTTGACCTGGTTGGTTTGCTCGAGCGTGCGTGCGAGCCGCACGCCGATGTTGCCGCCGCCGGCAATGACGACGCGGCGGACCGGGTCCTCGAGCTTGCGCATTTCGCTCATGAATACGCGAATATCCTGGCGCGCGGCAACAAAGAAAATCTCGTCGCCTTCCTCGATGATCGTGTCGCCGTCCGGTTGCAGCGACTTGCCGCCGCGGTAAATGGCGGCGATGCGGCCCTCGGTATTCGGGATGTGCTCCTTCAGCGTTGAAATCTGCTGTCCGACGAGCAGGCCGCCCTTGTCGGCGCGCGCACCGACCAGGCGCACGCGGCCGTCGGCAAAGTCGAGTACCTGCAGTGTGCCGGGGTAGAGGATCAGCTGTGCAACATGTTCGCAAACAAGCTGCTCGGGACTGATGCGCACGTCGACCGGTATCGCATCCTGCGTGAACAGCTTCTTGGCATTCATGTACTCCGACGAGCGGATGCGCGCGATCTTGGTCGGCGT
>CAZLNH010000105.1:0-2411 GCA_964560775.1 uncultured Woeseiaceae bacterium
CCGGCGGGCACGGTCTGGTACCTGCACGCCGACCTCGAGCGCATGCGGGCCACCGAGTCCGGTTCCAGCATGTACAACTGGCTGAACGGCGAGGTATTTGTCGAGATCAACGACGATGTTGGTATCGACCTGAACCGCGAAGTTGAGCGGCTGACCGCCTATTCGCACGACCAGCTCGGTACCGTAATCGTCGTGGAAGGGCCGGTCACCCGCGAAACGCGCGACAAGCTGCTGGCAATCGTTGCCCTGCAAGCAAAGTACGACGTGCACGAATTCTCCGGAAAGACGTATTACTTCGCGAGCGACGGGCCGGGCATGGCAGACGACAACGGGCCACTTCGGGACCTCGATGAGTCCGCCTCCTTCAGTTTTGACGTCCCGGGCAAGATGATCGTTGCGTCACAGGAGGGGCAGATGCACGAGCTGCTCGCAAACAACGGCAGGATCGCCGGCGGCGGCAGCCACAACGGCGCGCTGTTCGTCCTGAGTGCCGACCGGGAGTTCGTCAAGGCCGGGCTGCGTACCGAACACTTTGCAGGCAACGAGGACAGCTGGGATTCGAACATCCTGCGCAACACGGAGCAGGCGGCATTCATGTTGTCCGACCGCGGCGGCATGCTGGCGTTTGACCTGCAGCTGAAATCAAAGGACCCGCGGATGGCGGAGTCGATAGGCAGTATAGTCAACGGACTGGTCAGCCTGCAGATGTTCAATGCCGACCTCGATCCCGACGTGCGCGCCCTGATAGAGAATACGCGCATCAAGGTTGAAGATGCGATGCTGAACCTGAGTGCGGTTATCGATCCGAAACTGCTCATGCGGATCATCGACGAATAAGCGGGACGGACAGCAGTGCCAGAACGGCAACCGGATTCCTATGAGCGTTGATGATGATGAACAACTGGTCGCCGGAGCGGTTGCGGGAAATGATGCGGCATTCGGCATGCTGGTTGATCGCTACCAGGAACGCCTGCTCCGGTTCCTGCAGACCCGCAGCCGTTGCCGGGCCGATGCGGAGGACGCTTTGCAGGACACGCTGATCAATGCCTACCGGTATCTCCCGAGCTATAATCCACGCTGGCGCTTCAGCACCTGGATCTACCGGATTGCAATTCGAGAAGCGGCAAGGAATGCCTCGATTGCAGCGACGGTACCGGCGGACGACGTTGCCGCTGCCGATGACCCGCTCGCAAGCTGTATCGCGGCCGGCGAGCGCGAAAACCTGTGGCTGACGGCAAAACGCCTGCTGTCGCCCGACATGTTTACCGCCCTGTGGCTGCATTATGCCGAGGACATGCAGGTGTCCGCCATTGCGCGGTCGATGGATCGTTCAATACCGTGGACGAAGGTTGCCCTGCATCGCGGCCGGCGCCGTCTGCGGCTCGCAATGGCGGACGCAGGAACCGAGCCATCTGAGAGTGAAGCCTATGGATAAGCTTGACCGACAACTGAAAGACGATGCCGCGGCAATCGACGCGCAGGTGACGCCCGAGCTGCGGCTGCGCATCGATGCGTCCCTGCGTGCCGTGCGGCCGGCGTCGGGCGCCGCCGGGCATCCGACGCGGCGCCGCTGGCGCCTCGGTCCGCTCGGCGGTCTCGCGGGCGTTGCGGCGGCGGCGCTGCTGCTGGCGGTCCTGGTGCGGCAGCCGGAGGCACCGCCGCAAGCGCCATTGTCGGCAACACCCGCTTTCGTGCTGCAGTCACCGCCGGTTGTCCCGCTTACGATACGTCAGGCCGGCTTGACGCAGCCGCTGCACGTGGAACTCGAGTCGCTGCAAGCCGACCTCGAAAAGGTCAGGGAGACACTCGAACGCGATCTCGGCGTCACGCTGTAGCAACATTCCGCCGTAAAGTAGCCAGGCCAGACGGTGGCACAGCGAACGTCCAATTGATTGCGGCCGCAATTAATTTTCTACGGTAAACACTCCTGCCCGGAATTATTCATGAAAAATTGGCTTGGGTGGTTGGCGGAGGCGCACCCCGGGCAGAGCCTCCGCCCCTGCCACTGCGCCATTCATGAATAAATCGCGCCAGTGGAAATCGATACGTGAATACACTATCCTCGGCGCAGGAATCAGTCCGTCCGTGACACCGATACGCGCGGCAGTCTGGCATTCCCGGGGGTTACAATCAGTCGGCATGCCTTGACATCCGCAACGGGGGAACACGCACCACAAGCAATATCTATCCGACATTAAAGCGGCGCGCTGATCAGAACAGGCAGTTACTGTGGGTGACTGCCGTATAAATATTCGCGAAGGTCACACATAAAAAGGATGCGATACGTATGCCTTTAGCAGTTGTCTTGATCCTGTTGGTTGTGGGTTCACTGGTATTCCACTTCCTGAGTCCCTGGACGTTCACGCCGCTCGCATCCAACTGGAAGCAGATCGACGACACTATCGACATCA
>CAZLNH010000106.1:0-20313 GCA_964560775.1 uncultured Woeseiaceae bacterium
CCGGTCAAGAGGTTGTATTTCGGCTGGTAGTGCACCAGCAGTTCGTTGCGTTCAAACGCGCGTTTGAGCTTGCTCTTGGTCATCAACCGCTCGACCGCGGCTTCGTTCATCTCGGGGCTGTAGTACGCAAAAATGTTACCGCCGCCTTTCTTGGCGTGGTAGAGCGCCGCGTCCGCGTTGCGAATCAGGTCAATAACATTGGGCGCGTCGTCCGGATAGGAAGCGATGCCCATGCTTGCCGTCATGAATACTTCATGACCCTGGACATAGAACGGATCCGCAAGGCGGTCAAGAAGCTTTCGGGCGAGCTCATCGAGTTTCGGGATTGTCCGGGAGTTGGTCTCGATCTGATCGACGATGACCGCAAACTCGTCTCCGGCCAACCGTCCTATGACGGTGTCTTCAGGAAGTGCCGAACTAAGCCGTTCCGCCACCGTTTCCAGCGTGGTATCGCCGGCGAGGTGTCCAAACGTGTCATTGATTTCCTTGAAATGGTCAACGTCGATGTAAAAGAGACACAGTGTGCGCCTGGACCGCTTCGCCCGCGCAATGGCACGTTGCAGCAAGTGCTGGAACTGCATGCGGTTTGGCACTTTCGTCAGGGCGTCAATACGCGCCAAATAGCGAATTCTCTGCTCGGCCTTGCGTCGCTCTGTTGTATTCTGCGCCGCGAAAATAAAATCACCCGACGACTCATCATCACCGATTCTCGAGCCCGTATAAGAGACAGGCACGGGCTCTCCGTGCCTTGTTACCAGTGTCGCGTCCATCGGGATTCCGGACCGTGTATCGGTCTTGAGGCCTCCCCCATGCTTCTGATAGATAATCAGGTCCAGGGGCTTGCCGACCAGTTCTTCCTCGTCATAGTCGAGCATCCGTGCCGTTGCGTCATTGACTCTTGTAATGATTCCGTCTGATGAGGTCACGATGATTGCCTCATTCATACCGCCCAGGATGCTGTCGACATAATTGCGCGAAATAGTCGTACGGCGCAGCTTTTCGCGCATGGTGTTGAACACGTCCACCAGGTCGCCGAGTTCGTCACCTCTCGGGCCTTGCAGCGGCTCCCCGAAGTTCGCGTCACTGAGTTTTTGCGCCTCTACTATGATCGCGTGAATGCGGGCATTCTGCGCACGAATAATCATCCATACGACGACGGCACATAGCAGCAGCAGGACCAGCATGGACAGGCTGATCCAGGCGAGACTGGCACTGCGATAGTCGAGCTCGGCGGCGACCATGCGCTCCCGGAAATCGGCGGTTTCGCGATTCAGTGACGACAGGTCGAAGTTGCCGATGAGAATGGCAACCTCGGAACCATTGCGCATTACCGGCTGCCTGAGAGCCATGAATCCGTCATTCACGCCCGGCGCATTGCCGCCTTTGGCGGACGGCACAGTGCCTGCGTTGATCGACTGTCCGTCTATGGTCGCAAATCGCAGGCCGACAAATTCGTCCGGTCCCGCGACTGCATGCTCGATCAATTCGCGGGTGGCCACCATGTCAATTTCGCCATTCACCCACGAAACGCTGTCGGCAATCCTGCCGAGCCGGCTACGCGCGCGCTGCTCGAAACTTGCCTCCATCCCGATACGATGATGTTCGACACCTGTTGCCACGAGCCCGCTCGCGAGCACGCGATACTGGCCATAGAATATCGACAGCAAAATCGAAGACACCAGCGCGGCCAGCGCAACGCCGACGATCAGGTACCTGGGAAGGATTCTACCGGTCATTTGACATTCTGGGCCCTGGCGCCGGCTGCAGGACTCGGGCTAAGCAGCCGCCACCGGTCTTGTTATTGTTGTTGTTGCCAAATCGGCAGCAGGTTTCCGGCAGCATGCCGGCGTCACCGTTATCGCATCGTTGCCACCTGCAAGTCTAGCACTCGCCGGCTGCCGGACAAGCGGCGACTGGCCCGGGAGCCATCAATCCGGCAGATCACGCTTCTCGGCAAACGCCCGGGGCGGCTCCCGGCCGGTCGTTTTCATCGTGCCCTGGACCACGGCCCCCTCGGCCACGGCGATCGCTTCACCCGTCACCGTTCCTGTGATTTTCGCAGTATCACCGATTTCGACCCGGCCTGATGAAACAACGTCGCCATCGACCGTCCCGGCGATTACCACTGCTGAAGCCTTCAGTTTTCCCATCCAGTGGCCCTTCTGGGTTAACGTGACCGTACCTTCCAGGTCGCAGTCACCTTCGACTTCGCCGCTGATCATGAAGTTCCCACTCCCCGACAGGATGCCCGTAATCTTGCAGCCCTCACTGATCAAAGTCGCCGGTCCACTGGCAAGGTCGCGCAAACGACGTAGTCTGGAATCATTCATCGAGATAGTTGCTCCACGGGGATCGACATGGCTAATGCACGATAATAGTACGCGTGTCTGGAGAGAATTGTGAAATTGTCCGCATTCGATGCGCAGCGCCCGGTGCGATGAATGTCAGTCGCTCACGCTGATTGGCAGGTTCCGGGGCCGGCTGTATAGTCCGGGCATTGCTTGCGGGAGCCGGTTGCGTTGAGCGTTGGATTTCAAAAAAGAATCAGTCGTCTGGCAAGCGTCGCCGGCCGAAGCTGCCTGCACGGCGGGTTGAAAGGGATCGAAAAGGAGGCTCTTCGTGTAAAGACCAACGGTGAGTTGGCGAGTTCTCCGCATCCTTGCGCACTCGGGTCGCCACTTACCAATCGATTCATTACGACGGATTTCTCGGAAGCCCTGCTTGAGTTCGTCACTCCGGCGCTGCCGCAAACGTGGGAAACGCTGCGTTTTCTGTGCGACATACACCAGTACAGTTATGAGCGCATGAATGGCGAACTGCTATGGGCGACCAGCATGCCGTGCCGGATACCGGCCGACGACCAGATTCCACTGGCCCATTACGGCAAGTCGAATATTGGCAGGATGAAAACGATCTACCGTAACGGTCTCGGCTATCGTTACGGGCGGACGATGCAGACGATCGCCGGGATACATTTCAACTATTCGCTTCCGGAAACTTTCTGGCCGGTATGGAAGGATTTGGAGCAATACGAAGGCTCGTTGCAGGCGCTGAAATCGGACGCGTACCTTGGGCTGATACGTAATTTCCGGCGCTACGGCTGGTTGATCCTGTACCTGTTCGGCGCCTCTCCGGCATTGTGCAAGTCATTCTCGTCCGGCACCGCCGTCAGGATGTCAAGCCTGGATGAGCACACTTGGTACGAGCCATTCGCCACGTCACTGCGGATGAGTGACCTGGGATACAGCAACAAAACACAGGCCGGCCTGAACATCTCGGTAAACAGTCTTGCGGATTACATATCGGACCTCGAGCGTGCCATCACGACACCAGATCCGGCTTATGAACAAATCGGCGTCAAAAGTAACGGCGAGTATCGCCAGCTGAGCGCGAATCAACTGCAGATCGAGAACGAGTACTACAGCAGTATTCGACCAAAGCGGGTGGCAATGTCAGGCGAACGTCCGACCACCGCATTGCGGCGTGGCGGCATCGAATATGTCGAACTCCGTTCGCTGGATATCAATGTATTTGATCCGGTTGGCATCAACCAGCACGCCATGCGGTTTGTCGAAGCGTTTCTTGCCTACTGTTTGCTCAAGGAAAGTGCATTGATCGATGACGCCGGGGCGGGAGAGGCTGCCAGAAACCACCGGATCACGGCCACCCACGGCCGCGATCCGGCGTTGATGCTGTTGCGCGACGGGTGCGAGGTTTCACTGACGCAATGGGCGGGAGAGATCGTTGACGGAGTGAGGCAGGTTGCCGAACTGATCGACAGCGATGGCGGTGATGGGAGCGCCTATGTCGAGTCGGTGAATATGCAGTCGGACCTGGTGGCAAACCCGGATGCGACTCCATCAGCCCGGTTGCTGAATGAGTTGCACGAGCGGCAATGCTCTTTTTTCGAGTTTGCGCTGGACTGTGCCGTCGGACACCAGCAGTACTTTGCTTCCCTTGCGCCACTGGCGCCAGAGCAGTTGCAACTTTTTGAAAGGGAGGCAAGAGAGTCGCTGGAGCGCCAGGACGATATCGAGGCCTCCGATACCCTTGAATTCGACGAGTATCTTGCCAACTACTTTGCGACGGTATGACGAACTCCGGCATCGCGACACTGTTTCGGCAAATACCGTCAACTCGCCGCCTCCGGCGGCGCTGACGTGCCACGATACCGGGCGCGTGATGTCCCCCATGGCCGCGCATGTCAAAGTGTGCTGCAAGTCACAATTCAGGCGTGGCGGGCTGAGCGGACGGAACAATTTAACTAAACTTCGGGCCGTCAGGGTTGCGCTATGAGGCGGCCTGCATTTCAAGAATCCAAAGTACCTGAGGTCCGATATTGTTCAAGACATTCAGCACAGGAATTATCCTTGGCTTGATCGCGGCTGGTGCCGCGGCGCATTTCGTGCCTGTGTACGATTTGCACCGGGAGACATCGATAGTCACCGTCCGCCCGAACGGGGGCAATGCGGAGTTATTTCAAATTCATTTGCCGGCGGACCGCATCCTGGCGGGTGGGCACAACCGCAGGGATACGGTGCCGGATGGCCTCGCATGGCCTGATACGCTTAATAGTTCGGCGATGGAATTGTTCAAGATCCGCAACGCCAACAATCGGGTTGTCGGTATTGCCAGCCGTGTTCAGGGTGCCGTGCCGCAATCACCGGAAGTGGTCGAGTGGATGTTGCATTTGCCGGCCAGGGGTTCAATGTACGTTTCGATGGCAGCGAATACCGGAACGGATGGCGCTCACACCGGGTCGTTACAGAAGGGCACGCGGGAATTCGCAGGCAGGCACGGAACCATGCGAGAAACGTTTGTGCCGTCCGGGTCCGACGATTCGTCGGCTGGACGCATTGAGCTGCTTGCAATAGTTGTAGCCGATGCCGTCGACGAAACGGAAGCCACCGGACAATGAAATATTTTATCGGATTGTTGCTCGGCATGATTGTGGGCGTGGCGATTTTCGGCGCGGCCATTTACTGGAACCCCTTCGTGGGGCACAGCTCGGTTTCTCCGCTCGCCTTGTCGACGGACATGGTTGAACTCACCTTTTCCGAGGTGCCGGAGAAATCCATTGCGTGGATCGACAATGGGGATTCCGAGTGGCCGTCGCACCCACAGAAAGTCCAGGAGTTGTGGGAGCCCGCGATCAAGGACACGGTAGTCCTCGTAACAAGGCTGAACGACAGCCGCGGACAGCCGGCAGGGTTCGGCATCAAATTCTCGACGGGCGCGGAGTCCGCCCGCCTGATGAACGGCGAAGTGCTGGTCAACAGTGTCTGGCATGTCTGGCTGAGCGGCCAGGGCGGCTTGTTGATTGAGCAATCCGAAAACGAATGGCCGTGGCTACGGGACGTCGTCATACCGGCGAGATGGAGCACCAGCAATGACTGGCGTGGCACCTGGTTCGGCATTCTCACTGTCGGCCCGAGCGCACTCGGCAGCGGCCGGGTCACCGGTGGCAGCGGTCGGTTTTCCGGCGCACAGGGAGAAACGGTGGAGGCTCGCCGGGCGAGCGCTTATTCGGCTGCGAATGGGCCCGTGGCTGTTGACGGTAGCCTGACGGTAGTGCTGTCTGACCCGAATGCCAGCGGCGCAGACGTGCTGCAGTGAAGCCGGCAGCGCTCAACCCGGTTCAGGCAAGATTCTTCAGGTCGACGGCAATGTCTGCCAGTTGATCCGGAGGGATTTGCGCGCCGGCAGCGATCAGGGCCTTTGACTGGATAAAATCCTTCGGACGGTTGATTGCATCGACGGCGATCAACCGCCCTTCACGAAGGTACAGGCAACTGAATGATCCGCTTTCGGGATCACCTCGCATGACCACCTGGTCATATCCCTGGGAAAGACCGGCAATCTGCAGCTTGACGTCATATTGGTCGGACCAGAACCACGGAATCTGTTCGTAGTGAATATCCACGCCGCAAAGGTTGGCTGCGGCGGTCTTGGCCTGCTCGAGCGCATTGTGGACCGATTCAAGGCGCAGCGAACGTCCGAGCAGTGCATTCGGGTGGAAGGTGCAGTCGCCAACGGCATAGATGTTTTCATCCGCGGTACGGCAACGTTCGTCCACGACGATACCATTGTTGACAGCCAGCCCGGCGCGCTCGGCCAGTCCGGTATTCGGCGTGATGCCGACGCCAATTACAACGGTGTCAGCGCGTACATGTTCGCCGTTGGTCAGTGCGACACCGTCAACCCTGCCAGTGCCTGTCAATTCGGCGACGCCGCAATTGAGCATCAGATTCACACCATGACTGCGATGCAGCGCGTCATAGAATGCCGACACCTGCGGCGATACGACCCGGCTCATGACGCGTTCGGCCGCCTCGATGACCGTTACGTCCTGCTGCAGCGTAGTGCCCACCGCGGCAACCTCGAGCCCTATATATCCACCGCCGATAACAGCAAGGCGCCGGCCCCGCCCAAGGTCTTCACGAATGGCCAGCACGTCGTCGATACTGCGCAGGTAGTGAACTCCGGCGAGTTGTGCTCCGGGTACCGGCAGTAGCCGTGCGCTCGCGCCCAGCGCCAGAACCAGCTTGTCAAAGTGGAATTCCCTGCCGTCAGCCGCACGCACTACTTTCCGGCCGCGGTCGATGCCTTCGATCCGGCAATCGAGGCAGACATCAATGTGCGGAGCGTCGTACAGCTCCGGCGCCTTGAAATGCAGCCGCTCGGCGGGCATTTCACCGGCCAGGAATTTTTTCGACAGTGGCGGGCGCTGGTACGGCAGATAGGTCTCGTCGCCAATCAGGACGATCCGGCCCGGGTAGTCGTGGTGGAGCAGGGCGGCTACGACCTGCCCGGCTGCGTGCCCTGCGCCGACGATGACCGTTGTTTCAGGATGGGACATTAGTTATCCGTAGTTCGGTGTCGTGACTGGATTACATCGCGCTGATTCCGCCATCGACGCGGATTTCCGTGCCGGTAACGAAGCCTGATTCATCGGATGCGAGATAAAGAACAGCGAAGGCGACATCTTCTGTCTTGCCGACCCGACCGAGCGGTATCTGGCGCCCCAGTTTGGCCAGGGCGGCATCGCGGTCGCCGCCGCCTGCCAGTCCGTCCAGGATCGGTGTGTCGATAAACACAGGATGCACTGAATTGCAGCGGATGTTGTTCTTTTCATGCGCACAATGCAGGGCAATCGATTTACTGAGATGGCGAACCGCGGCTTTTGCCGAGTTGTAGGCCGCCAGATTGTGGCCGGCGATGATACCGGAGATAGACGAAATATTGACAATCGAACCGCCTCCACTGGACTTCATCAGCGGAATAGCATGCTTGCAACCGATAAAAACGCTGTCGAGGTCCACCTCATGTACGCGGCGCCAGTTTTCTAGAGTTATTTGTTCAACATTGCCAAGCGCGCCGATTCCGGCATTGTTCACCAGGATGTGCAGTCCGGCAAAATGCTTCGAAACGAATGCCAGCGCGTCGAACCAGTCGCTTTCGCTGGTCACGTCATGCGTTAGTGCGGCTGCCTGCCCGGCGTGTTGCTGATTGATTTTTTCGGCCTCCGCCGCGGCGCCGTCAGCATTGATGTCCGTAAGGAGTACGCTGGCGCCTTCGGCCGCCAACAGGCGTGCCGTTGCCGCGCCGATCCCCTGGGCTGCGCCGGTTACCAGCGCAACCTTGCCCGCTACCCGTCCCATGGTGATTCCCGTGGCGCCCGACAAGAGACCCTTATTGTACGTCCGCGCCGAGCGGTGCAACAAACCGGTTCCAAATGATGGTGGGTTAATATCTCCTGCGTTGTCCGCTATCCTGAGCCGCCGCAACAGGAGGTCAGTACACCATGAAGACGAATGCGATTCGCTTGAACGAGTACGGCGGCCCGGAAGTAATGAAGTTCGTCGAGGTGGACCTGCCGGCGCCGGGACCCGGTGAGGCGCGTGTCCTGCATACGGCAATCGGCCTGAATTTTATCGATACGTATCATCGCAGCGGTTTATATCCTGAGGCGCTGCCTTGCGGGCTGGGCAGCGAGGCGGCAGGCGTTGTTGAGGCGATTGGACCCGATGTCACGGATGTGGAGGTCGGGCAGCGAGTCGTCTACACGGGCCGTCCCGCGGACAGTTATTCAGAGCGCCGGAACTTTCCCGCAGCGCAACTGGTACCGCTGCCGGATGATGTCAGCGATGAAGCTGGTGCGGCAATGCTGCTCAAGGGCCTGACCTCGTGGTACCTGCTGAAGCGCAGTTATCCGGCCCGGCAGGGCGATACGGTCCTGCTGTATGCGGCCGCAGGCGGCGTGGGTTCGATATTGAGCCAGTGGGCACGGCACATGGGCGTCAATGTCATTGGTGTCGTCAGTACGGAAGCCAAGGCAGAACTTGCCCGAAACCATGGCTGCACGCATGTCGTCATGGCGGATGATGACGTCGCCGCCCGCGCGCGCGAGCTTACCGGTGGCGAGGGCGTCGCGGCCGTTTACGATTCCGTGGGCAAGGATACATTCTTCGCATCCCTTGATTCACTGCGGCCACACGGCGTCATGGTCACCTTCGGCAATGCGTCAGGACCGGTGGAACCCTTTGCACCGTCGGAGCTCGCGAAGCGACATTCACTTTTCGTTACCCGGCCGGTCCTGTTCGATTTTGTCAGCACGCGTCCTGAACTGCTGGCGGCCTGCGACGAACTGTTCCGTGTTGTCGGCAGCGGCGCGGTGACGATCAATGTCAGCCAGCGCTATGCGCTGAAAGATGCGGCGAAGGCGCACCGGGACCTCGAAGGCCGCAAAACCACGGGATCGACCGTTCTCGTGCCGTGACCGAGCGCGCCGCCTGTCTCCCGGCGGCTGCCATGCAATGCGGGCGGCTTGTAAATCCGTACAGTACTGTATAAGAATACAGTTTTGTGGCGGAGGCTCCGGATGGCAGCGGCGAACCTCGAAACCGACTACCTTGAGACCCTGAATTCCGCGCAGCGGGCGGCTGCGGTGCACGGGGCAAGAACGGCCGACGGCTGCTTCCGGGCCGGACCGTTGCTGGTCATCGCCGGCGCCGGCACGGGCAAGACCATGACGCTCGCGCACCGCGTTGCGCACCTGATTGTGCAGGGTGTCGACCCGCGGAAAATCCTGCTGCTGACATTCACGCGACGCGCGGCGTCGGACATGGCGCGCCGGGCTGAAACCATCGTCAGGCGTGTGTCGGGTAACCGCCCCGGCGCTCAGTCCACCACCGGCTTGCTGCCCTGGTCCGGCACTTTTCATTCCATTGCGAATCGGCTGCTCAGGCGCTACGCACGCAATGTCGGTCTGGACCCCGCGTTTTCGGTGCTGGACCGTAGTGATTCGGCGGACATGGTCGATGTGATCCGACATGAGCAGAAACTGAGCAGTACATCGCGGCGGTTCCCGAAAAAGGATACCTGCCTCGCAATCTACTCGCGCTGTGTCAATTCGCGTCAACCGCTAACGCAGGTACTGACAAAGACGTTTCCGTGGTGTGCCGACTGGGAGCCGGAACTCACAGCGCTGTTTCGCGGATATGTCGAGCGAAAACAGCAGGGACATTCACTCGATTATGACGACCTGCTGCTTTACTGGAGCTACCTTGTCGCCGACACCGAACTCGCACAAGAGATATCAGGCCGCTTCGAACATGTGCTGGTTGACGAATACCAGGATACGAACCTGATACAGGCAGAGATACTGCGCGCAATTACAAAAGACGGCCAGGGACTGACGGTCGTCGGTGATGACGCGCAATCGATTTACGCGTTTCGTGCGGCCGAGGTGGACAACATCCTTTCCTTCAGTGACCAGTACACTCCGCCGGCAACGATTGTCAGCCTTGAAGAAAATTACCGGTCGTTGCAACCCATACTGGACAGCGCCAATTGCCTGATCGCGGAAGGCGAACGCCAGTACCGGAAATCGCTTTTTACCAAGAAAACCGGCGGTGAACGCCCGAATTACACGCTGGTCGAGGACAGCGATGCAGAGGCCGAATTCGTCGTTACGGAAATTCTCGGGAATCGGGAGCGCGGGATGCAGCTTCGCGACCAGGCCGTGCTGTTCCGCAGTGCGCACCATAGTGACAGGCTGGAACTCGAGCTTGTCCGCCGGAATATTCCTTACGTGAAATACGGCGGTCTCAAGTTCCTCGAGGCCAGTCACGTCAAGGACCTGTTGTCAGTGCTGAAGTGGGCGGAGAACCCGCGCAACGAGGTCGCCGCTTTTCGCGTATTGAAACTGCTGCCGGGAGTGGGTCCGGCGAGCGCGTCGCGATGTTTTGATTCCCTGGCCCTCGCGGACTTTGCCTGGAGTGCCTTGTCGCAATGCAAGGTGCCCGCAGCCGCACGGGATGACTGGACGGCTTTTTCAGACCTGATGATGTCCCTGGCCGGCCACGACCTGGCGGCGACAGACTGGCGCTGGCAGGTGGGGGCGGTGCGCCGCTGGTACCGGCCGCACCTCGAACGGCTCAATGACGAACCGGATGTGCGCGAAGCCGACCTCGAGCAGCTCGAGCAGATCTCAGCGCGTTACCCGACGCGTGAACGATTCCTGACTGAGTTGACGCTCGATCCTCCGGCGGCATCCGGTGATCTGGCCGGAGATCCGCTGCTGGATGAGGATTACGTGACTCTGTCCACGGTGCACAGCGCAAAAGGCCAGGAGTGGGATGCTGTTTTTGTTATCAATTTTTCTGACGGAAGTTTTCCATCCGAATTTGCTACCGGCAGTCCCGACATGATCGATGAAGAGCGCCGCCTGCTGTATGTCGCCATGACGCGCGCGCGCAAGTCGCTCGACCTCATCGCGCCGCTTCGCTATCACGTGACTCGCCAGCACAAGCACGGCGACAGGCATGTTTATGGCGCACGAAGCCGGTTTGTAACAGACGGCCTGATGGCGACGCTCGCGGAGCGCTATCGCGGCCGGGACGATGCGTCGGGCCGGGACTTCAAGCCTCGCACTGACCGGACGATTGACGTTGCCGCCAAACTGCGTGAGATGTGGTAGAGCCGTAGACGCCGATTGTTATGCGGCGCACATAAGCGGACGCCCTCCGTCGCCGGCTGCGCTTATTCGTGAACGTTGTCACAAACTTGAGTCTAAATTTATTATATACGTCATAACAGTCTTTCATGGTTTCGGTGATTTGTGAAAGGTACGTGCGGTTGACTGGTTCGAAGTGATTCAGTTTTCGCACCGCTCAGGGATGGCATCGCGCGCGGCGACTCAGTGCCGCAACCGTATCGTGCTCCGTTTAGTCAAACAGGAGGCATGAGGTATGGGAATAACTGCAGCCGATGATCGGGTGTTGCCGGTGCACGACCTGCGTGAGTACTTTCGGGACTCGGTGGATGCGGCCCTGGCCAACCAGGGTGTACATGTAGATCCGCATGCCGCTCACTACGTTGTCAATCTGCTCAGTCTTTTCTCGCGCTCCGAGGATTTTTACGTCGATCGTACCGAGGGTTCAGGCGTAAAGCCCCTGGCGCTCCTTCTGGTTGATGCAGCCGACGCGCCGACGGCAGAGCAGCGCAGCCATGCTTTGCAGCGTATCGGCGACGTTGCTCTTTTCGTCGCAGGTTTTTTTGCCGACAGCCTCGCGCATCGCCTCGTCGACCTCGACTACTACATTTACATGGGCGGCACGGCGTATGGTTCTCTTTCCGACGAGATCCGCGGCACGACGCGGGGCCGCGCGCTCGCATCGGTCTACGAGGAACTGGCGCACAAGTTCCAGCTTGTTGTCGAGATCCTGAATGAAGTGCGGGACTGCGCACGCCGCGAATCCGACATCGATCTGCTGCGGACGTACGAAGTCTGGCTCAGGACCGGCAGCAAGCGGGCAGCGGCGATGCTGCGGCAGCACGGTATCGTTCCGCTCGAGCAGTCGGTTACGAGCCGGCACTGACGACCAGATGCTAAAAGAGCTGCAGCAGCACCTGACCGACATCTACCGGGTCGACCCCGGCCACAATATTGCCGACTTCGTCATCACCGATCCCAGGCTGGCGCAGCTCCTGGGCGGCGCCGCGCTGATACCGGACACCGATGAAACCGTCCTGATGGTCGAGGACGAAGACGGCATTTCACTCAGCGTGTACCTGGACGAGGAGATGCTGGCACGCCTTGACAGCGAAGACCCCCTCCTGAACCTGCGGCCAGAACAACTCAATGACCTGTGGACCGTGGTCGAGGGCATCAGTCATTTCAACTACATTGCCTGGAGCGCACAGCTCGAGAAACCGGTGACACTGCTCGAGCTCGAGATGCAGGCAGAGGTCGACAAGTTCGTCAGCACCTGGATGATGGCACTTCGTCAGAAAGATGGCGCCCTGGCGGACCGCATGCACGGCTGGTTATTCGATGATGTCAGCTTCAATCCACGCCTGAGCAGCACGCAATGCGCGCGCTACCAGGCGGCAAACAGCTACGCTGCCCGCTTCTGTCACGGACTAAGGCGGCGTCACAGTACGAACAATGACAAGGGACTTGACGAATTACGGCATTTCTACCGTTTGTCACAAACGGCGAAAATCAGCCATATCCATGCGCAGGCCTGGGCCAATTGACTAATCCCTTCCCGTACGCGTAGCGGATGCGCAAAAAAAAGACGGTGGCAAAGCCACCGTCAATAGCACGATACAAACTGCATAAGGGAAGTATAGTTTGTCGTGTGTTGCACTGTTGATGACGGCGCGGGCTGTTGTCATACCTCGCCGGTCATCGAGAAACCCCCAGCTGCGGCGTCCTGCCGTCGCACATTTATCCTGATCTGTCTGTTCGATGCCTCGCCGCTCCAAATGGTTGCAAATAATTTGGAATAAGCCGTCCGATGGCACATAGCTGTAGCTTCTCACTGGTATTCCCTGCCGGCAGCCTTTGGAGGAGCGGCTGCTTTTGGACCGATTTCTTTTTATCAATGGACCGCTCCCGCCGCACCGGTACCCCCTGCCGGGGGCCCTTTGACGGAATGGCTCCCTCCGGTCCGCTTTATTTCCATCAAAGGGCCCCCGGCAGGGGGTACCGGTGTTTCTTTGAGCCAGCCTCGTGCTTCAGCAGGTGTTGCATGTCCTCATTGCCGACGTTCGCACTGGGTGGCCGGGGGTGCAGGCTGGCGTTACGCGGGGCGGTTGCCAGCGCCGCCGGACGGTCGCGTATACTTCTGGTCACGCGTGGGGAAGGGGGAGCGGTATATGAACGGCACACGGCAGCAGCTCGATATTCGGTCGCAGGTGACCGACGAGGAGTGGCAGACGCGTGTCGACCTCGCGGCATGTTACCGGCTGATTGCGATGTATGGCTGGGATGACCTCGTGTTTACGCACATCTCTGCAAGGGTCCCGGGTCCGGACCATCATTTCCTCGTCAACGCTTACGGCATGCTGTTTGAAGAAATGACGGCGAGCAGCCTCGTCAAGGTCAACCTTGATGGCGAAACCGTTCTGGACTCCGGGTATCCGGTAAATCCGGCCGGATTCACGATTCACAGCGCCGTGCATCAGGCACGGCCGGACGTCGGCTGCGTACTGCATACACATACAAAAGCCGGCGTTGCCGTATCGGCCCAGGTCGACGGTTTGCGGCCGTTGTCCCAGGTTTCGCTGTTCCCGCTGGCGTCAGTCGGCTATCACGACTACGAAGGCGTTGCGCTAAACCCGGAGGAGAAGCCGCGGCTGGTTGCCGATCTTGGCCGGAACACCAACCTGATTCTGAGGAACCATGGCCTGATGACCGTGGGCGCCACGATACCGGATGCATTTCTCGCCATGTACGTCCTCGAAACGGCCTGCCAGACGCAATTGATGGCACAGGCCTCGGGCGCCAAATTGACCGAGATCAGCGCCGACATACTGGCAGGTATTTTGAAGCAGGCCGAACAGGTGACCAGGGGGCTCGGTGGTCAACTGGCGTGGCCGGGACTGTTGCGCAAGCTGGACCGAAGGGATTCGTCCTTTCGGGAGTAATCGTCATTCCGGCAGCCTCCCCGGGGCACACCTCCGCCCCGACCTCCGTGGCGTTCATGAATAATCCAGGCCAGTCATTCAGGCCAGGAACAGCTGGTAGGCCGGATTGTCACTCTCGTCCCAGTGTGGATAGCCGAGCTCGCTCAGGTGTGCTTCGAGTTCATCCGATTCCGCCGCCGGAACCTGGATGCCGGCGAGGATGCGGCCATAGTCAGAGCCGTGGTTGCGGTAATGGAACAGGCTGATGTTCCATTGCTCGCCAACGGCTTTGAGGAATGCGCTCAACGCGCCGGGCCGTTCAGGAAATTCGAAGCGGAACAACCGTTCGTCCCTGATCCCCGGGCTGCGGCCGCCCACCATGTGCCGGACGTGCAGCTTGGCCATCTCGTTGTCGCTGAGATCGACTACCGGGTAGCCCAGCTGCTGAATCGCGGCGATGACTTCGCGCCGTTCCGTATCACCGTGCCGCAGCTCGACGCCGACAAAAACGCGGGCGTTGCTTGAGTCACTGTAACGGTAATTGAATTCGGTAACACTGCGTGGGCCCAGAGCGTGACAGAAGTTGCGAAAGCTGCCCGGCTGCTCCGGAATTTCGACCGCGATCAGCATTTCGCGCTGCTCGCCGATCGCCGCCCGCTCGGCGATGTGCCGCAACCTGTCAAAGTTGACGTTGGCGCCGCAATTGATCGCTACCAGCAGCTGGTCCCGCGCGCCCGTCCTCTTCACATATTTTTTCAGCCCGGCCACGGCCAGAGCGCCGGCAGGTTCGACGATCGAGCGCGTGTCTTCATAAATGTCGCGGACCGCTGCGCAAATCTGGTCTGTATCGACTGTAACGATCTCATCGACCAGTTGCTGGCAAAGGCGAAAGGTCTCGTCGCCGACACGCCTCACGGCCACACCGTCGGCAAAGATGCCGACACGATCCAGCGTGACCGGCTCGCCGGCGGCCAGTGAATCACGCATGCCCGCGGAGTCGACTGGTTCGACGCCGATTATGCGGATCCCGGGCTCATGCGCTTTTAACCACGCGGCAATGCCCGATATAAGCCCCCCGCCGCCGATTGGCACAAAGACGGCGTCAGGAATCGCATCGGCCTGCGCCAGTAATTCCTTGCCGATAGTGCCTTGCCCGGCAATGACATCGGGATCGTCGAACGGGTGAATGAAAGTGAGACCTTCGCGCTGTTCAATTTCCTTTGCACGCTCATAGGCCGCATCGTAATTGTCACCATGCAGGATCGTTTCCGCGCCCAGCATGCGCACGGCTTCCACCTTGATCGTCGGTGTCGTAACCGGCATCACGATAACCGCGCGCACGCCCTTGCGCCTTGCTGCCAGGGCGACTCCTTGTGCATGATTGCCGGCGGAGCTGCAGATGACGCCGCGTTGCAGCAGTTCCGGTGTAAGGCGATTGAGCTTGTTAAACGCGCCGCGAAGTTTGAATGAGAATATCGGCTGCAGGTCTTCGCGCTTGAACATCACTCGATTGGCGAGGCGCTTTGACAATAGTGTTGCTGTCTCGAGCGGCGTGACGACTGCTACGTCATAGACATCGGCGGCATCAATCAGCCCGGCATAGTCCGGCTTCGGCATGTTGACCTTTACTGGTTGCATCGGGAAACAGGGCGAGGGTAGCGCATACGATGCGCCGGCAACAGAATCGCGAACGGCCCCGCCACCCGTAACAGTTGGCGGGGCCGTTCGCGAGTTGCTACAGCGTGACCCTCAGAGCCTGTTGCCGTCCGCATCCAGTAACGTGATCTCACCAAGTTCCAGCTCGCGAATGCGGCTTTCGATCTCGGCGCGGTCCCCCACGACGACCCAGATCATGCGTTCCGGCTTGACTATATTCCCGGCGGCATCATTAACGTCGTCGATCGACAGGTCCCGCACCTGGTCGGCATAGGTATCCCAGTAGTCGTCGGGCAATTCGAAAGTCACAATCTCGCCAATATCCCGCAGAACGGCATTGGCTGTTTCCCATCGTCCGGGCAGACTCAGCGTGTTATTGGCTTTGACCTTGCCCAGTTCTTCGATCGTCGGTGGCTCCTCCTGCAGATAATTCGTCAACTCGCGCTGCATCTCCGCCATCGACTCCATGGTTTTGTCGGTCTGGACCGGGGCATAGGCCACAAAGGGCCGCGGACCCTTGGTATCGTAAATAAAGGTGAAGGCACCGTATGCCCAGTGCTTGTCTTCGCGAAGATTCATGTTCATTCGTGACGTGAACGACCCGCCCAGAATCTCATTCATCGTTTCGATTGCAATTTCGTCACCTTCGCCTGCCGGCGGTGCGATGTTGGCGGCGAAAATAATCGATTGCTCCGCGCCGGGACGGTCGATCAGGTACACGGATTGCGCGTCCTGCTCGTCTACGTCGGCAATATTTTTGACAGGAACATCACCGGGCTCCCAGCCGGAGAACAGGCGCTCGAGCTTCGGCTTGATTTCGCTCATCGACGTATCGCCCACCACGATCAGCGTGGCATTGTTCGGTTTGAACCAGGTGCGATGGTAGTCAGCAAGCGAGTCACGACTGATCCGCTGCACAGATTCTTCCGTCCCCGAACCGGTCAGCGGCAGTGAATAGGCATGGTCGTCGCCGTACAACAAATTCGGCAGTATGCGCAGGGCCATGCTGACGGGCTGTGTTTTCTCCTGCCGGATGCGCGCGATACGTTGCTTCACCAGGCGTTCGAGTTCCGAATCCGGGAACGCCGGGTTGAGAATAATATCGGCATACAGGTCCAGCGATGCATCCAGGTTTTCCTTCAATGCGCTCATTGAGACACTGGAACTGTCGATGCCGGATCCGGCGCCGATGCGTGCGCCCAGCCGCGCTGCCTCGTCACTGATCTCGAGCGCGTTGCGCCGGCGCGTGCCCTCATCCAGCATCTCCATCGCCAGGCTGGAGGTTCCGGGTTCACCGAACTGATCCGACGCGTACCCGGCATCGAGACTCAGCATGAAATTGACCACCGGCACGGCGCTGCGGTGGGCAACGATCAGTTCGATGCCATTGCTCAAGCTGCTCCGTTCGAACTCGGTGAAGTCGACATCCGGAAAGGAGGTGGTCTCAGGGACCGCGGAGCGGTCCGCCCCTTCTGCCGTGGCCGAGAGCTCGGGAAACGGGTGCACTTCGAGCGTGTACGTGTTTTTGCCGAGCCAGCGGCGCGCTGCATCCCGGACGGTTTCGGGCGTTGCCTCGGACAGCCGCTCGAGCGATGTCCTGTAAAAGCCCGGATCGCCGGTATAGACGGCGTTTTCGGCCAACACGTCTGATTTACCGCCAAAGCCGCCGACCTGCTCCAGTCCGCGGATAACGCCCGACGTTATTTCGGTCCTTACGCGGGCCAGTTCTTCCTTTGTCGGCCCTTCCTGAAGAAAACGCTCGACTTCCTCTTCGATTGCGCGCTCGACAGCCTCAAGATCGCCATCGGGCTGCGCCGTAGCCTGGATCAGGTAGAAGCCACCGATATCGCCTGCGTACTGGTATGCGCCGACGTCCGTTGCGATTTGCTCGTCATAAACCAGCCGCTCGTAGAGCCTGGATGTCTTGCCCGACGTCAGCACGCCATCGGCGAGCTGCAGCAGATCCGCATCAACGGCACGGAATTCGGGCGCGCCCCAGACCTTGTATACGCGGGCCTGCGAAACACGGTCCTGCATGACTTCGCGCTTGTCGGCGTCGAGCTGGACAGTCCAGCGCTCGTGCCTGGCAAGAGGCGGCCCGGGAGGAATATCACCGAAATACTTCGTGACTTTTTCGAGGACATCCTGGGGCTCGACGTCGCCTGCAATGACCAGTACGGCATTGTTCGGGCCGTAATAGGTGCGAAACCACTCATGCACATCCTCGAGACTCGCCGCATCGAGATCCTCCATCGAGCCTATTGTGCTCCATGAATACGGATGCCCCTCGGGAAACAAGCCTGCCAGAATGTGGTAGAACACCTGGCCGTACGGCTGGTTGTCGCCCTGGCGTTTTTCGTTCTGCACGACGCCGCGTTGCTCGTCGAGCCGTTCCTGCGTGACAACGCCGAGCAGGTGGCCCATGCGGTCTGACTCCATCCACAGCGCCATGTCCAGCGCGGTTTTCGGAACATTCTGGAAATAATTGGTGCGATCGAAGAACGTGGTACCGTTCATCTGCGTCGCGCCAACGCGTTCGAACGGCTTGAAGTATTCGTCGTTATAGTTCTCGCTTCCATTGAACATCAGGTGTTCGAACAGGTGCGCAAAGCCTGTTTTTCCCGGCTTTTCGTTCTTCGAACCAACGTGATACCAGAGATTGACCGCGACGATCGGCGCCTTGTGATCCTCGTGCACGATCAGGCGGAGTCCGTTATCAAGTGTGTACTCGGTGAACGCGATGTCTACATCGGGCGCGGATTTTGCGACGGCGGCTGACAATGAGAGTATTCCCATGCACGTGACGGCGAGGGCGAAGCTGGTTTTGTTCATGACGGGGCCTGTTGTAAATAGTCAAGGTCATCAGGTCGGATTATTCATGAACGGCACGATGGCAGGGACGCCTGCGCCTGCCACCATAAGCCAGGCGTTCATGAATGATCCGTGCTAGAGACTGGCACGTGTATATAAGGTTCAATAGAAGTGATTCAGTTTATCGTATGAATGGTAATGATCCAGAGCAGATCACGGAAATACGGAGTATTGGATGAGTGACACCAGCGAGCGGAGGACCCTGTACCTGCCGGTCGAGCCGGAGTTCAGCGGACGCCTGGATGTCGGCGATGGCCACAATCTGTACTACGAAGTATCCGGCAACCCGGCCGGAAAGCCCGTCGTCGTATTGCATGGTGGACCCGGCGCGGGCACTACGGGGAAGATGCGGCAGTTCTTCAACCCGGACGCCTATCGAATAGTCCTGTTCGATCAGCGCGGTGCGGGCCGCAGTCGCCCACACGCGGGTCTCGAGCACAATACGACGTCGCACCTCGTCAGTGACATAGAGGCGTTGCGAGAGACGCTCGGCATCGAGCGCTGGCAGGTTTTCGGCGGCTCATGGGGAAGCACGCTTGCACTTGCGTACGCTGAGGCACATCCCGGACGCGTTTCGGAGCTCGTAATGCGCGGGATCTTTCTCGGCCGCACACACGAGATCTCGTGGCTTTACCAGGATGGCACGGGCCGGATATTTCCGGAGGCGTGGCAGGAGTACCTGCGGCCCATACCGGCAGACGAACGAGGCGACCTGTTGCGCGCCTATCATCGCAGGCTGACGAGCGATGACCCGGCTACTCGACTGCAGGCAGCGAAAGCGTGGTCGATATGGGAAGGCTCGACCAGTCAGCTGCTGCCGTCACCGGATGTTGCTGCGGCCTTCGGCAGCGACAGGATGGCGCTCGCGATCGCGCGCATCGAATGTCACTATTTCGCGCATGAATGTTTCCTCGAGCATGCACAGCTCTTGCGCGATATCGGCCGTATCCGGAACATACCGGCGGTTATCGTCCACGGCCGCTACGACGCACTGTGCCTGCCGGTGAATGCCTGGGAGTTGTCGCAAGCCTGGCCCGAGGCGATGCTTCGCATTGTCCCGGACGCCGGACACTCGGCATTCGAGCCCGGCAACGTGCATGAGCTCGTTACCGCCACTGATCGATTCGCCTGACCACGGGACTGCCACTTGAACAAACTACTGATAAAAAATGCCCGGTTGATCAACGAGGGGGCCATTACCGAATCGGATCTGCTGGTAAAAGGAGAGCGGATCGAACAAATCGCACCCGATATCAAGGTGCAGGACGGTATGGATGTGCTAGATGCTGCTGGTCGCTACCTGATTCCGGGGATGATCGACGACCAGGTGCACTTTCGGGAGCCGGGATTGACCGAAAAAGGGGACATGGCCACGGAGTCGGCGGCCGCCGTCGCCGGCGGTATCACGAGTTTCATGGACATGCCGAACGTCAACCCGCTGACGACGACGCGCGAGGCGCTCGCCGGCAAGTACGGGCTTGCAGCCGGGCGCTGCAGCGCCAACTACGGTTTCTACCTCGGTGCCACCAACCGCAATGTTGACCAGATCCGGGCGCTTGAACTCAACGATGCCTGCGGTATCAAGGTATTCATGGGCGCATCGACCGGTGACATGCTGGTCGACGACCCGGAGACGCTCGAGCGGATATTCGAGCACGCGCCGGTCATGGTTGTCACCCACTGCGAGCACTCGCCTACGATCTGGGACAATGAAGCACGCGCGAAAGCAGAATTTGGCGAAGACGTGCCAATGTCGGAACACCCGCGAATCCGATCCGCCACCGCGTGCCTGACGTCGTCGAGCCTTGCAACGGATCTTGCGCGCCGCCACGATGCGCTGCTGCACGTGCTGCACCTGACCACGGCCAT
>CAZLNH010000107.1:0-20586 GCA_964560775.1 uncultured Woeseiaceae bacterium
CTGACCCGCTTTGCCGCCCAGCAGCTGTACGCGCCAACCCGCCTGATACCCACGACCAGCGGCATCGTGCGGGTGCCGGTGCAGCGCCAGGAGGTGCCGCTGGTCCGTGGTGCGGCGGTGACCGCAACGCCATTGGCGGCCTGGCGCGCCGGTGAGCTGTACGTCACCGCCGTCAAGCTTCACAACCGCACGAGACAGGGACGTACGCTCGATCCGCGCGTGCTACGCGGCCGCTGGCTGGCGGCGACCTTCCAGCACGCGCGCCTGCTGCCGCAAGGCGATGCAGCCGACACCACCGCCGTGTACCTCGTATCGAGTGCACCGTTCGACCGCGCGTGGTGAGGCCGTGTTGATTCCCCGACAAAACCGCCTGTTGCCGATCCTGGCCGCAATCGTGCTACTGATGCTGGTGCTGGTGCTGACACGCTCCTGCTTGCAGCCGGACGAGGACGGCGCCATGCTGGCAACGGTTCCCGAAGCCGCACCACCCGATGCCGATTCGCCGGCCGCCACCATCAAGACCCTCACCGCCAATGTCACGGCGATGACCGAAGAGCTCAAGGCGCTGCGTAACGAAAACGCCGAGCTCAAAACCGACAACGACCGCTTGCTCGAAAACCGCGACACGCTGGAGGCGCGCATGACGAGCCGCATCGACAATGAGCTCGCAGTACGTACCCGGCAGCACGAGACCACGCAGGCCGAAGCCTTGGCGCTGCTCGATCAACGCGTGAAAGCATTGTTCGAAACGCTGGCTGCCCAGCCGCCTCGCACCGCGGCCGACGACTTGCCGGTCGGGTTCGGCCTGACCGACCGCGAACCGGCGATAACTATTGAGTGGATCGAACCCCTGGATGATCCGGCGAGCGGCTTCAGCGATGAGCTGCTAAAGCGTGTCGCGGAGCGCGGCAGCGGCCCGGCCGGAGGCAGTGCAACGCCTCGGTCGCCAACAACGGACGATGCGCCGCGACCCGTCTACACGGTGCCGCGAAATGCCACGCTGATGGGTGCCACAGCAATGACGGCATTGCTTGGCCGCGTCCCGGTGCGCGGCGAGGTGCGCGACCCGATGCCATTCAAGATCATTACCGGCCGTGACAACCTGGCCGCAAACGGCCTGACAATACCGGGCGTCGAGGGCATGATCTGGAGCGGTACCGCGATTGGCGACTGGACCTTGTCCTGTGTCACCGGCCGCCTGACCTCGGTCACCTTCGTATTCGACGACGGCCGAATTCGCACCGTGTCATCCGACGAGCGCGGCAACCAGTCGGCCAACAACGACCGACCACTGGGCTGGATCTCCGATGCACGTGGCATCCCTTGCGTCAGCGGCGAACGCAAGAGCAATGCCGCGGCGTTCCTCACGCAGCGCATCGGCGTCAAGGTAATGGAAGCGGCCGCCGAGGCTGCCGCCGCGGCGCAGTCGGCGACCGTCATCAGCGGCAGTGGCGCCGTCACCAGCAGCGTGCCGGGCGACACCGGCGCCTACGTGCTCGGCAAGACGACGGCCGAGGGCAGCAGCGAGATCGCGCAATGGCTGCTCGAGCGCCAGGCGCAAAGTTTCGATGCGGTGTTCGTGCCGGCGGGTGCCGAGCTCGCTTTGCACGTCGACCAGCAAATCGCCATCGATATCGACCCCAACGGCAGGAGACTGAATCATGAAGCGACCGGGCCTCGTGCTCGCCATCACCGTCTGGACTAGCTTGGCAAGCTGTGCCGGCAACAAGGACACGGTGCTGCCCAGCGACGGCACCACCATGAAGTCCATCTACACGCGCCACTTCAGCGACATTGGCATGCGCGACACGCATGAGGCACGCGACGAGCTGAACAGCCGCGTGCTCGCGAGCGGCGAGGGTGATCTCGCCGGCTACACGCGTGACGCCTACAACGAGCTGAACCTGCGCTTCCCGCGTCTGCCGAACCCCACGCTGGTGATGTACGTGTTCCCGCACCTGGCCGGCCGCGAGCAGGTGCCGGTGCCCGGCTACGCGACCACGTTCCCGATGTATCGCGAGGTGCACTACGCGCTGCCCGGTGAAGCGACAGCAGCCGACGATTCACCGCAATTGAGCCCGCAATGACCGCCACACCGCCGGCGCTCAAGATGAAGACCGTCAACGAGCTCTACCGGGAGCCGCCCTCGTTCACGGACCTGCTGCCGTGGGTGGAATACGACCCGGATGGCCGGTGTTTCCTGCTTGAGGACGGCGTCAGTGTCGGTGCGCTGTTTGAGATCGACGCCGTTGGCACCGAGGCACGCACGCCCACGTTCATGACCGAGCTGCGCGACGCGCTGCAGACGGCACTGAACGAGGCCATGCCGGAAGATGAGCATGCGCCATGGGTGCTGCAGGTGTACGTGCAGGACGAGCCGACGCTGCAGCCGCTCATCGATGCACTGCGACGCTACCCGGATCCGCGACTGGCACAGACCGCCTTCAGCCGACACCAGCAGGCCGCCATGGAAGACCACTTGTCGCGTATCAACCGACCGGGCGGGCTGTTCGTCGACGAGGCCGTGACCGGCACCCATTGGCAGGGCAAGCGCCGCGCAGTACGCGCCACGCTCTACCGCCGCTACCCGGCCGGCAGCACGCCGGGCACGATCGATGCCGTCGATGGACTGAACGACACCGCCGCCAAGTGGACGGCGTCACTGGCCTCGGCCGGGGTGCGCGCGCACCGCGGCGACGGCAAGGCGCTCTACGAATGGCTGTTGCCGTGGTTTAACCCGGGGGCTAAGGCCGCGAACGGCGACCCGCTGGCACTCCTTAATATAGCGCCGTACCCGGGCGATGAAGGCATGCCGTTTGGCTACGAGTTCGCCGAACAATTGACGCTGGCAACGCCACGCTCAGAAGGTGGTCTGTGGTTCTTCGACGACCTGCCGCACACGGTGGTAACGGTGCAGGGGCTTAGACGAGCCCCCGACATCGGGCACATGACCGCGGAACGGCACGCCGGCGATCACGTCTACGCGCTGTTTGATCGACTGCCCGCGGCCACCGTGATGGCCATGACCCTGACGGTGGCCCCCCAGCACCGCATCCGCAATCAGATCGCCCAGGTGCGCCGCGCGGCGGTGGGGGATTCCGCCGAGGCGCTGATGACCCGCGAGGACGCCGATGCTGCCGAGCGCGAAATGGCCGGCGGCAACAAGCTTTATCCACTGGACATCGCGTTCTACCTCCGCGGCGAGGATCGCGAGACACTGCGCATCAACGTCAATCGCCTGCACGCGCTACTGTTGCCGAACGGCCTGCAGCCGATCGCGCAAGGTTCGGACTTGCTGGCGCAGGACAGCTACCTCCGGTACCTGCCGATGGCCTACGACCCGGCGCTCGACCGGCGCCGGCGCCGCTCGCGGCTGGTGTTCTCGCGCCACGCCGCGAACCTGCTGCCGCTCTATGGCCGCACGCGCGGCACCGGCCATCCCGGACTGGTGTTCTTCAACCGCGGTGCCGAGCCCCTGGTGTTCGATCCCCTGAACCCGGCAGACCGCAAGAAAAATGCGCACATGCTGATCCTGGGACCCACCGGTGCCGGCAAGTCGGCGCTGCTCGTCTACTTGCTGCAGCAAATGCTGGCGATGCACCGGCCGCGCGTGTTCATTATCGAGGCCGGCGCCTCGTTTGCACTGCTCGGCGAACACCTGCGCTTCCATGGTCTCAGCGTCAACCAGGTGACACTGAACCCCGACTGTGACATCAGCCTGCCGCCGTTTGCAGAGGCCATCAAACTCGAGGACCGCAAAAGCAAGCTTTCGGAAGACGACTTGTCGTCGCCTGCGAATGCATCAGCCGGCGGTCGGGATCTGCTGGGCGAAATGGAGATCGCGGCACGTATCATGATCACCGGCGGTGACGCCCGTGAAGACGCACGCATGAGTCGCGCCGACCGACTGCTGATTCGCAACGCAATCTACCTCGCCGCGCAGAACGTGCGACAAGCCGGTGAGGCACAACTGCTGACCCAGGACGTGGTAGCGGCCCTGCACGAGATCGGGCACAACCCCGAGCTCGCCGAGTACCGCCGGCATCGCGCCACCGACATGGGCGATGGCATGGCACTGTTCTGCTCCGGGTTGGCCGGCCACTTCTTCAACCGGCCTGGGACGCACTGGCCGCGAACCGACGTCACCATTCTGGACGTCGGCATCCTGGCCCGCGAAGGCTACGAGGACCAGCTGACCGTGGCCTACATCTCGATGATGAGCCACATCAATGCGTTGATCGAGGCGCAGCAGCACGACGCCCGACCAACTCTGGTCGTCACCGATGAAGGCCACATCATCACCACCAATCCCTTGCTCGCCGGCTACGTCGTCAAGATCACCAAGATGTGGCGCAAGCTCGGTGCCTGGTTCTGGATCGCGACCCAGAATCTCGAGGATTTCCCGGACGCGAGCCGCCGCATGCTCAACATGATGGAGTGGTGGCTGTGCCTGGTGATGCCCAAGGAAGAGGTGGAGCAGATCGCACGATTCAAGGACCTGAGCGCCGAACAGCGCAGCCTGTTGCTCTCGACGCGCAAGGAACCCGGCAAGTACACCGAAGGTGTAGTGCTGGCCGACGGTCTCGAAGCACTGTTCCGCAACGTCCCACCACCGCTATCGCTGGCCTTGTCCATGACCGAAAAGGACGAGAAGGCGGCGCGTGCCGCCATCATGCGCGAACAGAACTGCACCGAACTCGAAGCCGCCTACGTGATCGCTGAGCGCATGCGGCCAGAAGATCCGCATCGCAGCGGTTCGATTCCGCCCCTGGCCACCACTCCAACGTTCTGAAAATACTCGTAATTGCGAGCGACGCGAAGCAATCTCGCAACGCCTCGTATTTGCAGAACTCTGCCCATGCGATCAAAGAGGCCTGGCGGAGTGGCGCTCAGGATGAGTAGGAGTGTTGAGGACCCAGTAGCTGAATCAAGAACCAAGAAATGGGAGAATCAAGTTCAACTCGTCACCGTAAGACAGAACGTTCCACATTACGCGAGAGGATCAGATGACGGTATTGGATTGGCGCCAACTACTCAGCCCTTACCGGAGGAAAGATGCTGGGAAGGACAAGACTCGTAACTGGAGAGGTGGTCGTACGGAACATGAAAGAGACTACGATCGAATTCTTTTTAGCGCACCGGTGCGCCGGCTAGCTGACAAGACCCAAGTGTTTCCCCTTGATAAGAATGATGCCGTTCACACGAGGCTTACCCACTCGCACGAAGTCTCCAATCTTGCTCGAAGCATTGGTACCTACCTGGCTTTCGAGACCGACATCTTTCCTGAGGAAGTCAATCCGAAACGAAATGTCTCGGCGATGCTTGCTGCGTCTGGACTCTCCCACGATCTCGGAAATCCGCCCTTCGGTCACCAAGGTGAGCAATCGATTCAATATTGGTTCAAGACAAACCAGGAGAAAACTGGCCTTGACAAGTTAGATTCCGAGCAGTCCAGAGATTTTCTTCTCTTTGAGGGGAACGCCCAAACTCTTAGAATACTAACAAAGCTACAAATACAAGCAGACGAATTTGGCTTGAACGTTACTACGGGTACTCTTGCTGCGCTGATGAAATATGCGGTTTCGGCAAACAAGGCGGACAGCTCAAGCAGCTTCGCTGCGAGAAAAAAGCCGGGCTTCTTTCAATCAGAGAGAGGGGTGGTTCAAGAAATATGGGAACAAACTGGTCTCTCCGAGGGAACACGGCACCCGTTTGCCTTTATTATGGAAGCTTGCGATGACATCGCGTACTCCGTAATTGACTTGGAAGACGCGTGCAGAAAGTCGATTGTATCTTTTGCAGATTTGGAAGACTTCTTGACAGCTAGTAGTGACAAGGACGATGAGGTTGCAACGAAAGTCTTACAGGAATGCCGCGATAGACGAAGCCAATTCAGCGGACTTGATTTATCCGCCGCTGAGGGCAACGACATATCGATGCAGTTCTTTCGAGTTGCGGCGATCGCGGAAATGATCAAAGAAGTTACAAAGACTTTCGCGGAGAACATCGATACCATCATGAGCGCCCAGTTCGAAGGCACGCTCATTTCAAATAGCCGAATTTGTGATTTCTGCAAACAGCTAAAGTCCTTCGGTAAGACCCACGCCTACAATCATGAAGCTGTAAGGCGCATCGAGCTGGACGGGCACATTGCGATAATGAAAGTAATGGATAGCCTCTGGGACGCAATTTCAGAAAGAGAAGAAAGGGATAAGCTGAGCTCGAAAAGAAGAAGTCCACTGACCAGGTTTGTCTACAGCAAAGTTTCCGAGAACTACCGGAGGGTATTTGAAGGTGACAACAACGGCCTCCCCATTGTTTACCGTGAACTGCAATTGCTCGCAGACATGATCTCGGGGATGACAGACTCTTACGCACTAAACCTTGCTCAGGAGCTAGCAGAGTATGGGTCAAGCTAAGGTCGTAGAAAGTCGGAACGCTCTACGTGATCGCGTGCGCCGCTTTGTGGTTAAAGAACTGCTCCCGCACCCGGATTTTATTGAGTTACAAAAATTTGCTAGTTTATACGGGTCGATGGCCATTTTCGGCGGACTTGTTCGAGACTTGGCGCTGGGGCACTCAGAAACGTTTGGTTCCGATATAGATATTGTTGTTCAGGGTATAGACAACAAGGGAATTCAGCGGATCACAGAAAAATTCGTAGGCAGAGGAAATTCGTTCGGGGGCAGCAGGTTTGCAATCGGTCGTTGGGTGTTTGATGTCTGGCCATTGGAACAAACATGGGCATTCAAAAAGAGAGGTTCTGACACAACGATTAGTAAGTTCGTGGATTTGTTGGATACCACTTTTCTGAATGTTGATGCTGCAATTTACGAATTGAAGGAAGGGTCGCTCGAGATTACGCCCAACTATATAAAGGACTTAGTTTGCGGCCATCTTGATGTGAACTACGCGGACACACCAAACGAAATCGGTGCTGCGGTAAAGACTCTAAGGATGATGGCCATAAATAACTTTACGCTTTCGCAACGACTTGCAGATTTTTTGCATGCGTCAATTTTACGCTATGGAGTTTATGATCTAGTAGCGAAGGACCAAGCATCGAGCGCGGTCTCGAGGCTAGATGCGAATTTTGTGGGCTCAGTAGCTATTGCACTTCAAAGCTATCAAGCGCGGAATTCGCGCGGGCGCTTCTCTTTTGACAGCTTTCAGCCTGAATTGCCGTTTTCAGAGTGAAGATTGCGTCGAGCCGACGCTAATTCAGTCGAGCAAGCAGATCTCACAAGGCGGCCGCACCGAAACCATCTTGCAGGTCGAGGGTGAGGCCAATCCCCTACCTTAAATAACCGGTCCGCCTCGTTCAACTTCTCAAGTACTGGCGTCAATTGGTCTATTTTGGATTTCTTAATATCCTCGATTAGCCGTTCGAGCTCGAATTTCGCTTCGCCATTTAAGTCGGTAGCGATGCATTCGACAATGTAAGTCAGATGCGATGCTAGCTCGAATGACTTTCTCATAAATTATAGGTGTAGTAGGCGTCTCGTCGAAACATATTAACCATACACGTCGAAGTGAATTGCTCGAACCAGAGGCAAGGGCCCACTTTAGTGCCATGTCCATGATCATTCAACGTGAGTCAGCACCATTTGGCATCAAATTAGTTCTGGCGAAACGGTACTGCGGCTGCTCAAAAGTAGTAGTCGGCTTTTAATTTGGTCTTCTGAGAATCCACGTCACGCCCCGAGCGACTATTCCCTTTGCCTAGGGCAGGCACTTCGTCATGGTGAACCCTCACCGTCAGGAGTGCCCTTCATGCCCTTGTCCTTACGTGCGCCGACTCGAATCGGATTCGTCTCCTGGCTGATGTTGATATGCGGCACTGCGACCGCGGCCAATGAACGGCCCGTACAACCCGCAGCGATTGATATCTTCATCGGCTATGGGGATGGCTTGCACGAATTTGACCGGATATCACGGACCCTTCCGCAGACCCAGATTCGCGTCTACCAAGTTGCCGGCATCAAGCGCCTCGAAATGCGCCTGTCGAAAGGCCTGCCGTCTGATCCCGCGGCCGCAAAGCGGCAGGCGCTGCAGCGCCTCAGCACACTCGATAACGGGGCGCGGGACCATCTGAAACAAAGCGCCATCGCTCTGGCCGAGGCTGCACGACTTGGCGTTGCGCAGTATCCCGCCGTTGTATTTGACGGTCAGTACGTCATCTACGGCATAACCGACCTGGGTGGGGCGTTGGAATCTTTCCACCGCTGGCAGGGAGCGGCACGCTGATGCGCCTCTTCGCGATCGTGTTCGCCTGCCTGCTGTTGACGTCACCCGCTGACAGTCGCGCCGCATCGATTACCACCGCCGAGATCATTCAGCGCACCGCGGCAGCCACTTTCGCTTGCATGCAATGGACGCCGGTCGGCCTGTGTTTTTGGCTGGACTGCTCGATATTCGGCTGCAGCGTCGAGTCGTCGCTCAAGATCGGTCACTACAACCCGGATCTGGTGGTGAGCAGTTACAACGAGCTCGGCGGCAACCCCTGGCGCGAGATTCGCGCAACGCTTGGTCTCGCGCAACGCACGGTCGCAGAGGGCCTATTGGGGGACCTCATGCCCGTGCCGCTCGACAGCGCCGGCAACCGTAGCGAAGGCACCGCCGACCGCCGGGACCACAAGAATCTGGTATTTCGGGAAGCCGATGCCATCGGTCACCCCCAGAACATTATCGTCGCGCCGCTGGCCGGCCTGCTGTGCGGCTCCCAGGCCACACCGTTCTTGCCGTACTTCCAATCTGCCGTCGACGCGTTCGCCTGGCGTCAGGAATTCCCGGAGATCCTCTATCCACAAAGCCTGATTCCGGGCCTGCGGGAAGTCGGTACCTGGCCGCTCAACACTTGGGGCGGCGTGTACCCACGCACCGGTTGGACCGTGCAGGCTGAGGAACCCAAGGCTGCCGCAATAACCGCGCAGCGCGCCGCCGACATCGTGACACGCACCGGTCAGCCGCACGTGTATGTGCCGCTCAGCGGGCAGTCCGGGAACGGTCAGCGCGTCTGGGCGCCCGGACCGCTCATCGAAACGGACGCCGCTACCGGTACCTGGCAAATGCTTGCTCCGCAGGCTGAGACGAGCTGTGCCGTGTTCGGCAGCAACGACACGGCGAGCCTCATCGGCTGGGGCGGTGGACGCGTTGACCCGGCCGGCGACTACGTCTGGAACCTGTGGCGTCCGTATCAGTGCTGCGAGGATCGCGGTTTGTTCCTGTTCGACATTAACTGGATCGCATTCCCGCAATGACCGACCAAGACAGAAATATGAAAAGCCCCTGCAACCTTGGCCCGAATCTGCCGACCCGGTTGTTGTGTGTGATCGTCGCGTTGCTCGCCATCGCGACTAGCCACGCGGCCGAAGCGCCCACCGAAGATGGCTGGTGGTACTACGAAATCGGCGGCGCAGAGCCGGTATCGTTGCCAGCCAACCCCAACGTTATATCGCTAACACTCGGCGGCTCCGCTGAGCTCGGGTTGGGCTATAGCTGCGCTGCGTTCGACCCGGTGGCCGCCGTCAGCAACAGCCTGAATGATATCGGGCACGGGGTCGACGATATGATGGAGGCGATGACCGCCGCCGCCAGCGAGGCCATTGCGGCGCTGCCGGCGCTGATCCTGCAACGCGCCAATCCGGGACTCTACGACCTGTTCCAGAACGCACTGCTCAAGGCCGAGCAAACCGTGCAGCTGGCGACCAAGTCCTGCGAAACCATGGAGGCCGAAATCGCGCGCGGCAAGAACCCGTACGCGGATCTGCTGACCCTTTCCAAAGGCAATGACTGGAAGTTGCAGATGGGCATCGGCGGCAATGATGCTGTGACGGCGAAGGATGCGGTGGAGGCGAGCAGCGGCGCCAATGGCATTCCGTGGATCGGCGGTCAGGCCGGCGGCGACGGTCAGCCGGTGCTGCGCTTCACCGGCGACCTGGTCGCCGCCGGCTACAACATCAACATGAACCGCGCGGTGACGGACGAGGCACCGATTCCGGCGGCCTCGTCAACGCGCCTCGCCGAGATCTGGCCGGCACCGACGGATGCTCGCGACTGGGTGGTCGACGTCGTTGGCGAGAACATCGTGACGACCTGCGACACCTGCCGCAAGGACAGTATCCCCGGCACCGGCTTGCTACCGAAGCTGTTCCAAGAGTCGACTACCGTGACCGAGGAATTGCAGGCACTGGTGAACGGCGCCAACTCACCGACACTCGAGAACCTCAACACCATCACGGCACCGGGCGTGGCTATCACTCGCCAGGTGATTGAGGCCATCCGCGAGATGCCGGCGGCGGAGCAAAATCTCATCGTCGGTCGGCTGGTGGCCGAGATCAGCACCGCACGCACGGTCGAAAAGGCGCTGTACGCCCGGCGCCTGCTGCTCTCCGGCCGCCAGGTACCGGAAGTCTATGCCACCGACGTCGCTCGCGAACACGCCGACGGCGCCATCGCGGAACTCGACCATGAGATCGACAACCTGCTGTTTGAGACCCGCGTGCGTCGTGAAGTAGTCTCCGACACCGTCCTTACACTGTTACGCCGCGCCGCGGCCCGTCGACAGGCGTCACTGAATATTCCCGGCGTGCCAACGGTCGATCCACGACCCCTGAACAACGGCCGTGTCCGCGACTAGGCCCGTCCGCGACCGCCGTTGGCTACGGCGATTGAGCCTGCTAACCGTGCTGCTGACGCTCGCCATCGCCGCGGCGCTGCTTCATCGGCTGGACGTCAGCTCCATGGCCGCGCTCGAACATCAGGTGGCCGCCTATACAACGCACCTCACGATCGTGCGACTGGGATTGATCGGCGCGTTTGCCTTGCTGTGGCCGGCATTGCAGCGATTCAGACAGCGGCTCGGGCACATCGACGTCGCTCGCGTCGCCGCGCTCACGGCCGTTCGCTGGCGCATCGTCGTCTGGCTGCTGATCATCGAACTGCTGGTGGGCCAGAATCTCGTGGGACACACCCTCTCAGCGTTCAAGGGTACGGTCGCATGAGCGTCGACAGCTATCTGGAACTCTTCACGACGCTGTTCGGCTGGACCTTCTACGGCATCCTCTGGGACGTGCTGGTCGGCACCGGCATCGTCTACCTGCCATTCCTCGGGATTCTCATCGACAACTGGCGGGAGCCAGCTGAAGGCGGGGAATTCGGTACCGTAACCGCGCTCTCGCTGCGACGCATGGAGATCGAACTCTTCCTGGCCCTGACGGTGGTGGTGCTGGCCGGGCAACCCGCGGCGCTCACACCCCTCAATGCCGGCACGTTGAGCTACACGCCACCACCGACCCTCAGCAATCCAGAGCCGGTCACTGCCACCGTTGCCGAGCCGCAGAGTACCTATGGCACGACCGGCTTCAGCGAATCCCCGGAAACCGTCAACCTGCCGATTTGGTGGTACGCGGTGCTGGCAGCCACCTCCGGCATCAATCACGCCGTGATCGAGGGACTGCCCTCGGCGGCGGACATGCGCACCTACGAGCAGCAGGCCCGCCTGGCCACCATCCGGGATCCTCGTCTCCGGCAGGAGACCAGCCGTTTCTTCAGCGAGTGTTTCGTTCCGGCCCGCTCAAAGTACCAGGCAGAGCAGCCAAGCTCGCCGGCAATCGACGACCTGCTGGACGAGTACGGCACCGACGACCCGGACTGGATGGGATCGCACGTCTACCAGGAAACACCCGACCACTATGACAGCCTGCGACCGGCCGAGGCCGTCGCCGGTTGGCCGTACCAAGCCGTGCGTGATACTGAATACGATGCCGCCGACCCGCCACAATGGGGCAAGCCGTATTGTGCGGAGTGGTGGACGGATGAAGACACTGGCCTGCGGCAAAAGCTGGTCACCGAGGCGGACCTCACCGCTGGCGGTCTCTCCGGCCTGATCGTCGCCATCGCACCGTTCCTCGCCTCCGAGAAGCAATTCGACGCCGTAGCCCGGGTAGTGCTAACCAACTCACCGCCGTCCTGGTCCAACAACGACCTGGCCGCCTACAACACTGGCACCTCAGGATTCATCAGCAACGCCGAGCAATTCGTGAAAGGCGGCCTGGCCACCGGCGGAATCATCACGGCATCGGCGCTGTTCGCCGTCACGATGACGGCCGTGCTGCAAGGTCTGCCAATGGTGCAGGCGGTACTGCTGCTCGGCCTGTACGCCCTGCTGCCGCTGCTCGTCGTCCTGTCTCGCTACTCGCTATCCATGATGATGACCGGCGCAATGGCAATCTTCACCGTCAAGTTCTGGTCCGTGCTCTGGTACCTGGCGTTGTGGATCGATCAGAACCTGATCCTGTCCATGTACCCCGACGTCAACGTGTTCTTCCAGATCTTCGCCAACCCCGGAGAGCACGACTCAAAGCGAATGCTCCTGAACATGATCACAATGAGCCTGTATCTCGGACTACCGCTTCTGTGGAGCGGCATGATGGCTTGGGCGGGTTTCAGAATTGGGCGAGCCGTCGATTCGACTGGAATGCTACTCCGCGCGCCGGCTCAAGACTCGGGCTCGCAAGGAGGCAATTTGGGTAAGCGAATACTGTCGAAGGGCCTCAGTCGCTAATCAAGATTGTACCAGCCAGCTGGATCCGTGCCTTCATCGAATGCGTCACGATGGTAGTTCATAACACCACCCCGAGCAGAATTGTCAGTCCTAGCATTGTCGCCGGACGTTCGAGCGCTAGTAACAATAACGTGCAGCAACTCAATGAAAAATCGCGACACACGATGATGTAATGTTGTTGTCGAACGGCGTTGGACCATTAGTGCATGATAGTCCGAGTCGCCGCGATTGTCACCGTGCTTCGACTTCGAACCGGGCGATTTGCTTTTAGGTGGGGTATGCCCGCGTACGCACGGCTAGGATGTTGAATCTCGGCAAACTTCTTAAGCTATTGGTCGGGACCCGGCCGCGTTTCTTAAAATTTAGGTCATTTGTATTCATTAGGTCTCGGTGTGACTTGTGACTCCTAGCGCCGGCTCCAATAAATCAACAGCTTACGTTTGCTATGGCTATTACGGCACCATGTAAATAAGGCAAGAGCCAGTCGTTGCTGGCGTCTACAGGTCATATATGGCCCAATAGTACAAAACGTGACGATAAGAATTACAGCAAAGAGCACCAGATGAGAAAACCCCAGAAGAAGCTAAAATATGCTCGAATGCACACGAGCTGTGGGAAGGACTGCACGGTCCGCGAGTATAAAGAGATATCCGTTGCCTCCGCCTACCGCCTCGTAACCAAGGAAGAGCCTAACGAAGCGGACTTTCTTCCTCCTGCTGTCGTGCATCCAGTAAGGACGTTCTCATCTAGGCCAGTAAGATGCCGCAATCTGGCTTTATCGCTCTTTACAACCCGGAAAGGGGCAAAAAATTTGCATGAACGATTGGCGAGAACGTCAAACTATTTCAAAAACGCATTACGTTTTGTGACCGAAACTAGGATCAGAAACTCAGATGGTAGAGTATCCGGGGTTGAACGAAACGGACATTTTGGACTCCACGAGTACGAAGGCAGTCAAGTTGCGATGAACGCTAAAACGGCGTCGAAGGTTAACCCATGAAAAAGGTTGTGGGGAAAAAACTCAAAAGGTCACTTTTCGTGCACCAGTGGGTCGAAGATCTTCTGTATTTTGAAGGACCAATTCTATCGTTACTCAAAGCCAGCACGAGCCAAGACTACTTTTATTACCATGTCGACCAAGGCCCAGACTCTGTGCGTTGGCTCGCTCTGGCAGTCAGTAGAGACGAAATAAGCTCCTACTTAGAAGGTGAGATCTCTTTACATGAACTAACATCCAATAGAGATAAAGTTGTCTTAGTTGATCTAGATTCAAAGGGCGAAGTTATTCGTGTTCAAGAATTAGATATCGGAAAATTGCCCAATGAATACATGCCGCCACAAGAAGCGTTCTTCGACCCCAATCTTTCTCCCGTTCCTGTAGACGAACTACTTCCGGCGCCGGGTCAGTACCAGCTAACTGTCGATGGGGAGTGGTTTTTTGAAGATCTTGCACGCTTACCATCCTATTACATCCAAGTCTATTCGTTCCTTTACTCGCTCGTAAACTTCGAGAAACAGTCAGTACGATCAAACGCCACAGCTATTTACAGGCGTTACCCTTGGCGCGGCGGCTATAGTTCAGTTAATTTTTTTCGTGAATTGAATGGCATTATTCCATCATTGCATGAACCAGAAGTGGTCGCCATGCAGTACGCTTCACCTGGTAGCATCACTCTTGAGCTTATGAATGATGTGGCCGAGCGAGTTAAAACAGCGCTAACAGCAGCAATGGGAAACTCCGAGAAGATCGAGCAGATTGGGAAAGGGTTTGCTCAGGTACAGCGCCGAGAGAAGTGGGCCGAGGTCAACGTAACAAGCGGCATCCCGCGCTTAAGTAAAGAAAACAAGGAATATTTGACGCAAACGTATTCCGAGCTGTGTCGGTTGCTTGCCATATGCGAGTACGCCGGCGAAATTCGCCAAATGGCAGGAAACGACTTATCGGCTGTAAAGATCCTATTAGCCTACTATCGCCGAACAAGGAAGTTGTCTGCCTATAGGGACCGAAGTTTAGTCAGCTTTTGATCCGGCATTGCAATGCCAATGATTGCTGGCGCGCGCAATCCGTTGCACATTTTAAGGTGGAGTACTTTCTTGACGAAACCACATAAGTAATCAACCCTTGGCATTTTGCGCATATAACTTGATTACCGCCTTGTCAATCGTTTCTTCTTCGGCCTCAATCGCACGGCCGATTTCTGCGCTCTCTCGGTCGCTAATCCCTCGGCTCGAAGTGCCATACAATTGCAATAGGTGCTTCGCTGAATTAGCTATTCTATTAATGAGCGCGCCTGCCGCCTGGCCGCCGTTAGCACTGATTGGGACCGGGATCTGCTCCAAGAACTGAGGAAATGTTCTAAACCAACCTCCCCGAATTGGTGTCGAAATGCTACGTAGGTACTCCGTAACTGGCGACGAATTTAGAAGACCAAGTATGTAATGATAGAGGTGTCGGTATTGCTTATGCAGTATGAGTCCGTATCCGCTAACGAACGTGAACTCGCCCTCTGAGTCAAACGCAAACGATCCACTGAATACAATATCTCTAACGATCAGTCGGGGAATGCCATCCATGTCGAGATTTTTAGGATATACGTATCCATACCAGCCGGCGTGATCCATCTTTCCGCGCTCACGGTCGCGGAGCAATTGCTGATTTGCTTGTAGGTAACGCCAAGTCATTGGACACTGACTCATTAGCGTCTTCTGGTCAATTAACTCTACTCGGCCCGACCGGTCCGTTTGATATGGACAAAGTACGACTTTATTCGCCGGCCGGATCTCATAACGTTGGATCTCGCCACCATCCAAGAACGGTCGTAAAAAATCATCCTCCAAATCGATTGTCGTGCCAAGGGACTTCGATCGGTATTTGCCGTCTCCCAACGAGTCGAGAACATAAACGGTATTTGCGCTTGTTCGAATGCCTTGATACATACGTACCATGATCTCTTTCAACTTCGGTGACTGCCCGATATCCATCGATGCAACCAACTTCTTTGTCTCGGGGGGCATGAAATACCAAGGGTCACCGCCAGATGGAATGGGGTCAGCCGGAAACGAATAGATCCCATCGACTTGTTTGCCTAACTGAATGGCATGGCACTGACGCTCACCATCGTCGAGTTCAAGAACCTTAGCGTATCGGACCGGGCTCGATACTTCTTCAGAACTAAGTATTTGTATTGCCGTATAGGTGGATGCATCGCGAAATACTTGCTCCGCGCCAAAATCAATAATCTCATCGACTCGGATTGTATCCGCGATGAACTTCCGTAGCCCGAAACCGTAAGATGCCTGCCAGTATTTGTGCGGAGCAATGAAGCCCAAATATCCGTTAGCATTCATTATTCGAACGCCCTTCTCGAAAAATACGACGTAAATATCGATATTGCCTTGCCGAGCAGATTGGTAGTGGTGTTTGTAAAACGCGCATTCATCTGCCGCCCACTTCTGGAGTTCCTGGATTCGAATGTACGGCGGGTTTCCGATTACAATGTCGAATCCACCGGACTGCTCGAAAACTCTGCCAAAGCCGTGGGTATCGCTTGACCAAGAAAAAAGATTGAGCCGGAAAAGCGTTGACTCATTGACGTCGAAAAGGTCTCTATTCTCAGATTCCCAGAATACGCGATAATCGTTTGGATCTATCAGGCTATTCCCGCAGCGAATATTGTTATCGAGAATGGGCATTAGCCGGGCGCTCAACATGTCTTTCTGCCAGTTGTTGGGAAGCTTGGCTTCCAGCAGCTTTAAGTACAAACTCATGATCGTAACTTCGACTGCTTGAGGATCGATGTCCACGCCATGGATACAAGATGTAAGTAACTCAGCACGAAAGTCCGGCGTCAAGTGCCATGCGCCGGCCTGATCTTGAAACGCGATGGACCTTGTACGACTTCTAGCGCGTGGCGTCAGTGGCGCTTCGGCACTGGCGGGATTCTGCGAAATATAACTTTCACAATGTTCGATAAGAAATTGATACGCAGCGATTAGGAAGGAACCAGAGCCGCACGCGGGGTCAACTATCTTCACATCTAATACATCCGCTGGCTGAAGTTTATGAATGCGCTTTGCAAGCGTGCCCCTTACTATTGCGTTAACAACAAATCGAGGGGTGTAATAGACACCGCCAGCATGTCGTACTTCGGGTTTTAGCTCGGCGACAATTTGCCCATCACGAAAGGTGATGACAGAGCCGAGATACCGTTCGTAAATAGTGCCTAACAGGTCATCCGCTAGTGCATCGAATCGATAGGGGCTCTCCGGGTGGTAGAGGCTGCGAATGAACTCCACTAAGACTTCGTTATCAAAGTCTAGCTCCTCAGTGAAATGTGGTTTAAACAAATAGCCGTTATATGCTTCATCAAGCTGGCCGAAATAGGCGCATAAATCTTTGTAGACGTTGGAGCCAGTATCGGCAGACCGATTTATTAACTCCCTCAATCCGCCGTACTCAAGTACGCCGCGATCCTCGCAGACTCGAACGAAGACTAATCGGTCCAATAGTCGTTGGGTTGCTTCGGTAAGTTTTGCTGCACCAGCAGCCTGATGGACATTAGGGAAAGCGGTACGATTTACAGAGAAAAAGATCTTGGCGAACCGAAGCCTATATTGCTCCAAGTGTACTAAGAATAGTTTGTCGACTGGGTCGTGCCCCTTGAAGTCGAATAGTTGGCGGTCAATTCCACGAATTCTTGTGGCACTTCGAAGATGCTTAATTTTTCTTACGAGTGTCTCTAACGATCCGTTGCCTACAGACTGACGTGACAAGGTCCTGTAGAGCAGGTCCCATTGCGCTTGGTAGTCCGAAAACTGCAGGTCAAACTCCGCAACGACACCTTTTTCCGGACGGTTGTAAAACGGTTTGAGCGTTGTGTCGAAAAGCCGAAACTCTTCGAAGTCCGTGAGTATTGCAAACGGAATTTGAGCGCTCCAAGCATAGGACTTCGCCTGAAAGATAGAATCGCGATCGGATTTAAGATCTAAGCCAGGTTTCTTTGCTTCGACAATGAACCTCGGAAAGCTGTCGACACGAAATATATAATCAGGTCGTTTGGCACTGCCGGGCCCATTGGTGCTGCCCATACTCTTCTCAATCAAAACGTCTTTGTCTGCTATTGATTGACCTTGAGTATTCCCAATATCCCATCCCAGCAGTCGCCAGAATGGATCAATGTATTCCTGTCGAACGGTAGCTTCGACGCCACCCGCATCGCTCTTGAGGTCTCGGAGATTGTTGCGGAAAGATCGAACAAGTGCATGCAAATCGGGAGGTGTCTGAGCGTCCTCTTCCATTGGAGTTGCGATCCCTTGTATGGAGCGTACGGAGTTAGTATATAGACATGGGTCAACAATTCGAAGAGAACTGCAGCGATGTCCGCGCGTTATCGACACATTGCAACGTCGCTCCGACCGAGCGCAAAAATAGTTTAATTGCACATTGACATTAGCGCCATAGGGCGGGAACGGAGACGCGCATTATGTAGCCGAGTAGCTTCGAGTCAGGCATGAGCTTTCATCATGCGAGTTTTTTCGCAAGGTCCTCGGCTTTCAAATGCGTATACCGAGTGAGCATCCGGAGGTCCTTGTGGCCAGTGATCGCGGCAACTTCCATAATATTCAAACCGCGTTCGAATAGCCGGGTCGTTGCTTCGTGGCGCAAGTCATGAAAATGAAGACCCAGTAGTCCAGCCCGCTCCACAGCCCGTCCAAATGCTTTTTTAACCGCCATCGTCGTAAGACCCGGAAAAACATCCCCGGTAATACTGCGTGGCAGTGAGTTGAGTACCTCGGCAGCGACGCCGGATAGCGGTACGGTGCGTGAGTCGCCGTTCTTGGTCTCAGGCAGATACGCGGTGCGGTGTTTGAGGTTGATGAACTTCCAATTCAGCGCCAACAGTTCCCCCTGGCGCATGGCGGTCTCGAGGGCGAGGCGCACGATCGGCAGCAGGAGCGGGTTGCGGCATTTGCGGCACGCGGCAAATAATCTCGATTCCTCATCCTCGGCCGGATCCTGGGAACTGATGAGGCGGCGATCTCTGGGCCGGTTGTTCGGCGGCAATGTCACGTCCCGCACCGGATTGTGCACGAAGATGCCCCACTCCTTTCGCGCCATCTCGAACACCTGCGAGAGGATGGTCAGCTCGCGGCGCAGCGAACCCGGGCTGATCGCCTTCAGGCGCTCGTCCCGGTAGCGCGCGATGTCCACTCCCCGCAGTGTGGCGACGAACCGTTGCGCCAGATCGTGGCGGAGCAGGGTATTGATGCGACAGCTCTCGGATTCAACGCCGCGCTTTCGCGCCGTGTACTCACTGCGATAGCGCTCCAGCAGCTCGCCAAGCGTGGTGGTCTCGGCTTCGTGTCGGGACACAAACAGACCCTGGTCCATTTCGTATTCGAGTGCGTGCACCCAGGCCTCTGCGGCGGCCTTGGTTTTGAAGGTCTTGGCCTGTAGCGGGTAGCCCCGCTTTCGAACCAGCGCCTGCCACTGGCGGGGTCCGCGCTTGCGATAGCTTGCCATCGTTTCGTCCTTGCGTCGGAAACGAGTGTGACAAAAGTGTGACAAGCACTCAGTTGGTAACCCTGCACCGGTGTGGTGCGCTATTAAGTGCTTGAAAAGGAGGGAAAAATTTGGTCGGGGTGAGAGGATTTGAACCTCCGGCCCCTGCCTCCCGAAGGCAGTGCTCTACCAGGCTGAGCTACACCCCGTACGGTAAATCAGGAACGCCGGCGTACGGCAAATTCCGCGATAGCGATGAGAGCCTCTTTCCAGTCCGAATCGGGAATATCGGACAAGGCATCGATGGCCAGGTCGGCGGCCTCCTGAGCGCGCGCGGAAGTGTACTGTAGCGCCCCGGTGGATTCAACGATTGCCTGTATTTCGTCGAGGTGCTCCAAGCCGCCGGCTTCGATCGCATCGCGAATCATGGCTCGGTCAGCGGCCGAGGCTGTCTCCATCGCGTAGATCAGCGGCAGCGTAGACTTGCCTTCGGCCAGATCATCGCCGAGGTTCTTGCCGAGTTCTTCCGGAGAGGCGTCGTAATCCAGTGCATCGTCAACAAGCTGGAACGCGGTACCGAGGTTCTGTCCGTACCGGATCATTGCCGCCTCATCGCCCGGATCCCGCGCCGCGAGAACTGCCGCGATCTGGGCGCCGGCTTCGAAGAGCCGCGCCGTCTTGCGGTATATGACCTGCCGGTAAGCGTCCTCGGTGACGTCGGCATCGTGCACGTTCATTAGCTGCATGACCTCGCCGGCGGCGATGGTGTTAGTTGCATCGGCCAGGATCTGCATGATCCGCATGCTGCCGACGTCGACCATCATCTGGAAGGCGCGCGAATACAGAAAATCACCGACCAGGACGCTGGCCTGGTTGCCGAATACGGTATTTGCGGTGTCGCGGCCGCGCCGCCGGGCCGATGAATCGACGACGTCGTCGTGCAGCAATGTCGCCGTATGGATGAACTCGATGATGGCAGCAGCGTTGTAGTGGCGGTCGCCCTGGTAGCCCAAGGCCCTCGCGGCCAGCAGCACGATCAGCGGCCGCAGGCGCTTGCCGCCGCTGGTCACGATATACTCTGAAACCTGCGAAACGAGGGCGACGTCACTTTCCAGGCTGTTCCTGATCAGCGCATCGACGGCCCGCATATCGCCGTTTGCGAGGCGGTTAACGTCGTCGATCGTCAGGGAAATCGTTGTGTTTTCGGCGGCTTGCATGACGCAGCGATAATGCCTGAATCGGCGGGGGTTGGCGAGCCAAAGCGGCCGCAGCGGGTGCATTTATGCAGTTTGCAAGCTGTTGAATTCAGGTAAAATTTTCGAACGACGGGCGTTGACCCGGCGGCCGCGAATCTATAGAATTCCCGCTCTTTTGTGGTGGCAGGCCTGAGCGCGTTCCGGGTTCATGTCGGCGATGCCCCAAATTCTCTATAATTCTCAGCACGTTGCGGATTCACGGCAGGGTGCTTACTGGAGTCTATAACGATGTACGCGGTTTTTCGCGCAGGCGGCAAGCAGTA
>CAZLNH010000108.1:0-3680 GCA_964560775.1 uncultured Woeseiaceae bacterium
AGCTGCGTCGACGCCGGCCTGAAGCCGGCGACAAATGGCATCTGGATGAGGTGCGAGTAGTCATTTATGGGGAAGTCTATTGGCTCTGGCGGGCGGGTGATCATCACCGATAAATTGCGCAGCTACGGCGCGGCCCGCAAAGACCTTCGCCCCGGCGTCGAGCACCGCCAGCACAAGGGCTTGAAGTAACCGTTCACAGGGTTTGAAATTGAATCTGACGATCGCTATAGTAGGGGTTTTCAAGAGTCGCTTGTGCATTTTCTGTGATGACACCGACAGTACCTGAGAAAGTGGAAGAGATCTGTGCTGCAGGCAAAGAGGCGGTGGTAGAGGCCTTATGTCGGCAGCATGCTGAGCTGGTGGAGTTGCGGAAGCAGAACGAGGTATTAAGGCAACAAGTCGAACAGCTGGCGAAGGAGATTGCCCGGTTATCAAAGGACTCATCGACCTCTCACAAACCCCCGTCGTCAGACATTACTGATCCGAAGGGAGGTAAGGAGCCAGCGCCGGGGAGCGACGCGGGGCGGGCGGAGGGCGAGGAGAAGCGACAGCGAGGTGGCCAGCCTGGGCATCCGAAGCACGATCGGGCATTGCTGACAGCGGAAGCGATCGATGAGGTCTATTCGCATAGTTTGGTTTGCTGTCCGCGGTGTGAGGGCGAGCATCTTGTCCTGTTGGAGGTAGCGCCGCGGATTCAGCAGCAGGTGGAGTTGCGAGAGATTTTATGGAAGGTCGAGGAGCATCGGGCGTACGGGTACTACTGTGGTGATTGTGACGAGGTGCATTACGCGACGTTTCCGGAGGAAGTGGTCAAAGAAGGCTTATTCCGGGCGCGGTTAACGGCGCTGGTAGCCTATATGAAGAACGTTTGTCATGCCTCGTTTTCGACGGTGCGGAAATTTCTGCGGGATGTGCTGGGGGTGAAGGTCTCGCGCGGTTATTTAGCGAAACGGATTCAGGCGGTGAGTGCGGCGTTGGACCAGCCCTACGCAGAGTTGCTGGAGCGGTTGCCGCTGGAAGCGACGCTCAATGTGGATGAGACAGGGCATAAGGACAATGGTGATCGGTTTTGGACCTGGGTGTTCAAGGCGGATTTATACGTGCTGTTTCGCATTGACAAATCCCGCGGCTCAGAGGTCTTGATCGAAGTCTTGGGCAAAGAATTCGAGGGGGTTCTGGGCTGTGATTATTTTTCCGCTTACCGCAAGTACATGAAGGATTTCAACGTCACCGTGCAATTTTGTCTGGCGCATCTGATTCGCGATATCCGCTATCTTACGACGCTGCCGGATGAGCCGACGCGGGCGTATGGAGAGCGGCTGCTCCAGGCGGTGCGGGAGCTGTTTGGGGTGATTCATCGTCGGGAAGCGCGAACGGAGGTGGAATTTCGCCAAGCGCTGGAGCACGCCAAGGCCGGCCTGCTGCGGAGCGCGGTGGAGAACGTGCCGAGTCAGTTGAACGCCGCGGGCAAAGAGCAAAAAACGGACGCGCAGAATCTGGCCAATCGGTTCCGTCGCCATGGGCAAGCCTACTTTGAATTCATCACCACGCCGGGAATTGACCCGACCAATAATGTGGCCGAGCAGGCGATTCGGTTTATCGTGATCGACCGGCATGTCACTCAAGGGACACGCAGTCTGAGAGGCCGTCAAGCGAGCGAACGGCTGTGGACGATCATCGCCACCTGTGGGTTGCAAGGCCGCTCGGCGTTTGACTTCATCCACCAGGCGATCCATGCCTTTTGGTACGAGGAGCCACCCCCCTCGCTACTGCCTGGCTCTACGTGACCAACCCTCCCGTCACGCTCAGCCTGTTTAGTCAGTCTGATTGATCCCCACAAGTTCACGGATTCTGAGTCCGCTTGATAGCCACGAGTGTTCGGGCTTGCGCAACAGAAAGTCGATAGACTGTGAACGGTTACCCCTTTATGGAGCTGCTATGCTATGCCTCCTAATGGGGAAAGTCGAGCTGAGAAGGAGCGTAATAACCGTTTATCGGGGTACCAGCCGGTGGTATGTCCGCCGCAACCCGAAGATACGGCGATACGCGCGATCCGCCTGAAGCCGCACCATTGCTTAAAAAACCCTGATTTAACCGGCTCGCCAAGCCTGGACCGTTCCAACCTAAAATTAGACTATATCAAAGCGATCTGCGTTCATGACCTTCGTCCATGCAGCAACAAAGTCGTTCACGAATTTCTCCTTATTGTCGTCCTGGGCGTAGACCTCGGCGTAGGCGCGAAGGATCGAATTCGACCCGAACACGAGATCAATTCGGGTCGCCGTCCACTTCGTTTGGCCGGTCTTGCGGTCGCAGATCTCGTAGAGGTTATCGCCGACCGGCTTCCACGTGTACGCCATGTCGGTGAGGTTGACGAAGAAGTCATTGGTCAGCGCGCCTACTCGGTCCGTGAACACGCCATGCTTCGTCCCGCCGTGATTGGTCCCGAGAACGCGCATGCCGCCGATGAACACAGTCATCTCCGGGCCGGTTAGCCCCATCAACTGCGTGCGGTCGAGCATCATCTCTTCGGGGCTGACTTCGTAGCTCGAATTGAACCAGTTGCGGTATCCGTCGGCGAACGGCTCGAGGACGTTGAAAGACGCCGCGTCCGTCATCTCATCCGTCGCATCCCCGCGGCCGGGTGAGAAGGGCACGGTGATGTCGAATCCTGCGGCCTTAGCCGCCTGCTCAACTCCGACATTGCCTGCGAGAACGATCACATCGGCAACGCTCGCGCCGGTCTCAGCGGCGATGGGCTCCAGCACGGCCAGCACCTTAGCCAATCGTTCGGGCTCGTTGCCTTCCCAGTCCTTCTGCGGCGCAAGGCGAATGCGCGCGCCGTTGGCGCCGCCGCGCATGTCCGAGCCGCGGAAGGTGCGGGCACTGTCCCAGGCGGTGGCGATCGTCTCGGCGATCGAGAGGCCGCTCTTGGCGATCTTCTCCTTCACCTTTTCGACGTTGTATTTCGTGGAGCCGGCGGGAATCGGGTCTTGCCAGATCAGATCCTCGGCCGGCACGTCCGGGCCGACGTAACGCGCCTTGGGGCCCATGTCGCGGTGGGTGAGCTTGAACCAGGCCCGCGCGAAGGTGTCCTTGAAGTACACGGGGTCCTGGCGGAACCGCTCCATGATCTCGCGATAGGTCGGGTCCATCTTCATCGCCATGTCGGCGTCGGTCATGATCGGTATGCAGCGGATCGACGGATCCTCCACGTCCACGGGCATGTCCTCTTCGGCGATCTCAACCGGTTGCCATTGCCAGGCGCCCGCGGGGCTCTTCTTCAGCTCCCACTCGTGGTCGAACAGCATATCGAAGTAGCCCATGTCGAACTTGGTCGGCTCGGTGGTCCAGGCGCCTTCAAGGCCGCTGGTCACGGCGTCGCGTCCGACGCCGCGGGTCTTGTGGTTCATCCAACCAAGGCCCTGCTCCTCAATGGACGCCCCCTCGGGCGCGGGTCCAAGATTAGACTCGAGGCCATTGCCGTGCGTCTTGCCGACAGTGTGGCCGCCTGCGGTCAGCGCGGCGGTCTCCTCGTCATTCATCGCCATGCGGGAGAAGGTGACGCGCACGTCGTGCGCCGATTTGAGCGGGTCCGGCTTGCCGTCGCGGCCTTGCGGATTGACGTAGATGAGGCCCATGTGGACCGCGCCCAACGGTGCTTCCAGCGACGCTGGGTC
>CAZLNH010000109.1:0-2465 GCA_964560775.1 uncultured Woeseiaceae bacterium
CAAACCCGGTCGATTGCCGATGTGAAACAGAGTTTTCTCTGGCAGACGGGCCAGTCCCAGGCGAGATCAGACCGGGCCGATTCCAGCCCCGGTTGACGAGCCCCGCAAGGAGTACCGAATGTTCGGCCGCAAGCATAGACCTACTACGGTGATCGACACTCTCGTCGGCGCCAAATCGAAAGTAAACGGCGATCTCTATTTTTCCGGAGGCTGCCATATTGATGGTACTGTGAAGGGCAATGTTGCCGCTGACCCGGAAAGCCACTCCGAGCTGACTGTCTCCGAGGATGGCACGATTGAAGGCGGCGTTACGGTGCCATATGTGGTTTTGCGCGGCATTGTGCGGGGCGACGTGGCTGCCAGCCAGCGGGTGGAACTCGGGCCGACCGCGCGAGTCATTGGCAATGTGTATTACAATCTCATAGAAATGGCGATAGGCGCCGAGATAAACGGAAAGCTGGTACATCAGCCGGAAGGGCGAGTCCCGCTCCTTGAGCAGACCCACCGCATGGACACGCCGGTCGACAAGGCCGTAGGCGATAACTGAGTATCTTGCCAGCAAACGATGGACATTGATTATTATGCAAACGACCAACACTACAAACAGCCCCGCGCCGCCACCGCCTCCGGTGAAATTCACCGATGCGGCCGCTGAAAAGGTCGGCGAGCTGATCCGGGAAGAAGACAATCCCGGACTCAAGTTGCGCGTATTTGTATCCGGCGGCGGCTGCTCCGGTTTTCAGTACGGCTTCACGTTTGATGAAGCGGTCGAGGACGGTGACAGCCAGGTCGAAAATCACGGCGTCACGCTGCTTATCGATCCGATGAGCGTGCAGTACCTGATGGGCGCCGAAATAGATTACAAGGAAGACCTGCAGGGTGCGCAGTTTGTCATTCGCAACCCGAATGCATCGACGACCTGCGGTTGCGGCCAGTCATTTAATACGTAACAACTCCGCGGCGGCAGTCTACAGCCGTCAAGGGAAATGCAGATAGCGATCGCCCCGGCAACGCGTTCAGCAGACGGCCAGCCCGGCTCCGGGGCCGCCGAGGTCATCGCCGCCGTTGATCTCGGTTCCAACAGCTTCCACATGATCGTCGGTGAACTGCGTCACGGGCAGCTGGCTATCATTGATCGACTGCGGGAAACGGTCCGCCTGTCCGAAGGCTTGCGCGACGACGGCGACCTCGCCCGGCCGGCAAAAGAGCGCGCCTTGCAATGCCTGTCCCGGTTTGGCGAGCGGCTCCGTGATATGCATGCATCCAGCGTCCGCGCGGCCGGCACCAGCACGTTGCGCCGCGCGCGCGACAGCAAGTCATTTCTCGCCGAAGCCGAGCAGGCGCTCGGCCACCCGATAGAAGTGATCTCCGGCATCGAGGAGGCGCGGCTGATTTACTCGGGTGTCACGCACAGCATGCCACCCTTCGACGGGCTGCGCCTTGTGCTCGATATCGGCGGCGGCAGCACGGAACTGATACTCGGCGAGGCGGCGATTCCGCGTGCGCTGGAAAGTCTGCACCTCGGCTGCGTTGCCGTCACCGAGCGGTATTTTGAAGATGGCCGGCTGACCAAAGCAGCCTTCGACAAGGCCCGGCTTGCCACGAGGCTCGAGCTCCGGCCGGTCAAGGCCTTTTTTCGCGGCTCCCAGGATGTACAGGCAATCGGCACGTCCGGCACGATCATTGCGACGGAACTCGTGGCGCGCGAACTCGGCGTTATCGAGAGCACGGGCCTGACGCGGGCGGCGGTCGAGGATTTGATCCTGCGGGTCACGGACTTCGAATCGATCGACAGGATTGCGTTGCCGCAGCTGTCGGAGCGCCGGGCACAGGTGTGGCCGGGCGGACTGGCGATACTCGTCGAGCTGCTGGGCGTGCTGCGCATCGAGCGTCTTCAGGTATCGGATGGCGCCCTGCGGGAAGGCCTGCTCTACGACCAACTGGGCCGGCTGCAGCACGAGGATGCCCGTGAGCGCAGCGTTGCAGCGATGGCGGCGCGTTACCACGTGGACGCACTGCAGGCGGAGCGGGTGTCGGCAACGGCGGCGGCGCTGCTTGCGCAGTGCAAGAGTGAATGGAATCTGGAGTCGCCGCTGGCCACGCAGTTGCTCGACTGGGCGGCGCGGTTACATGAAATCGGACTCGACATCTCGCATGACGGCTTTCAGCGTCACGGCGCCTACATTGCCGAGAATGCCGATATGCCCGGGCTGCCGTGGACCGAACAGCGCTGTCTCGCTTTTCTTATCGCGACGCAGCGGCGGTCAATCGACCTGGGTGCGTGCCAGCGCCTGCCGGAGAGCTGGCGGCAGAAAAGCCTGCGACTCGCGCTTTTGCTGCGCCTCGCGGTGCTGCTTAACCGCAGCCGCAGTACGGAAGCATTGCCCACGTTCCGGCTCGCGGTTCGCGAGAATACGATGACCATGCAGTTTCCCGAATCCTGGCTCGAGACCAATCCACTGACG
>CAZLNH010000110.1:0-2431 GCA_964560775.1 uncultured Woeseiaceae bacterium
CGCTCGGTATCCCGCCTGTCGCGATCCTCAATATCCCGCGAAAGGGCCGGAAGGCTAACATCAATACCCTTGTCCTTCAACTGCTTATGGCGCCTGTGGGCGCGCTCGGCGGCGCTCGCTGTCAGGAACACCTTGATGGTGGCGTCCGGAAACACCCGGGTGCCCATGTCGCGGCCGTCCGCCACCAGCCCCGGCGGCTGCCGGAACTGCCGCTGCATGCCAAGCAGCGCCTCGCGCACGGCCGGCAGCGCGGCGACGGTCGACGCCCGCCGGCCGCACTCCTCGGAGCGTATTTCCCGGCTCACTTCCTCGCCGTCGAGCCAGATCTCCTCGCCGCCGTCCGCTGCTGTACTGAATCGCACCCGCAGCGACTGCGCCAGCCGCGCAACGGCGGCCTCGTCATCCGCGGCAACGCCCTGCCGTGCGGCCGCCAGTGCGGCCAGCCGGTAAAGCGCCCCGCTATCGAGCAGATGCCAGCCCAGCGCTTCGGCAACCTGGCGCGCTATGGTGCCCTTGCCGGACCCGCTTGGGCCATCGATCGTCAGGACCGGCGCGGTTCCAATCGCAGGCATCAGGCATGCTCGATCAGTTCACTGGCGGCGCCGAGGCCGTTGAGCGCATCGACGAAGCCGGGAAATGATGTGTCGACCGCAGCGACATCGGCAATACGGACGGTGCTCGCTGCCCGGGTTGCGGCCACCGCGAATGACATCGCAATACGATGATCACCAAAGCTCTGCACTTCGCCGCCGGACAATGCCCCGCCATGGATACTCGCGCCATCGGGCTCCTCGTCAACCTGCACGCCCAGCGCCTGCAGCCCTTGCACCATGGCACTCAAGCGGTCGCTTTCCTTGACCCTGAGTTCGGCCAGGCCGCTGAAACGGGTGACGCCCTCCGCGTACGCCGCGGCAATGAACAAGGCCGGAAATTCGTCGATCGCCAACGGCACGAGTGCCGGATCAACTTCGATACCGCGCAGCCGCGAGGACGTGACTACCAGGTCCGCCACCGGCTCCATGCCCTGCATGTGCTGGTTCCGGAGTTCGATCCCGGCACCCATTGCCCGCAATATTGCCAGGACACCATCCCGGGTCGGGTTGATGCCGACGTTGGTCAGCGTCAGCGTGCAATCATTGGCGATCAGCGCAGCCAGCATTGGGAACGTCGCCGATGACAGGTCCGCCGGCACATCGAGATCACAGGCGGTCAGTTCGGTGCCGGGCTGCAGCCGGATGACGCCATCCGCGCTGTCGATACGGGCGCCCATTGACTGAAACATACGCTCCGTATGATCCCGCGTAACGGCCGGCTCACGCGCAACCGTTTCCGTGTCCGCGTACAGCCCTGCAAGCAGGATCGCCGACTTTACCTGCGCGCTGGCGACTGGCAATGCGTAATCGATACCGTGCAACGCGCGCCCTCCCCGGACGATCAGCGGCGGCAGGCCGTCGTTGCTGTCCACTTTCGCCCCCATGCGCTCGAGCGGCGCGATGACGCGCGCCATTGGGCGCGCGGACAACGACGCGTCGCCGGTCAAGGTCGAGTCAAAGGGTTGCGCGGCAAGCAGGCCGGTAAAAAGGCGCATGGCAGTACCGGAGTTGCCGAGATCCAGCGCACGACCGGCGCGCTTCAGGCCGTGCAATCCGTTGCCCCGGATCGTGACCTGGTCGTGGACGTCGTGCCGGATCTCGACACCGAGATCGCGCAACGCGGCCAGCGTCGCCAGGCAATCCGCACCGGGCAGGAAACCGCGGATGCTGCTTTCCCCCCGGGCTATCGCGCCCAGCAGCAATGCCCGGTGCGAGATCGATTTGTCGCCGGGCACTCGCAGCGCACCGCTGCCGAGCGCCGAGGGTTCAACGTGAAAATGCATGGTGCGGATACACTAATTAACGGCTTTTGGGTATGCGCCGAGTACCCGGTACAGCGAACTTATTTCCCTGAGTTCGGCCAGCGCCTCTGCCAATGGCGACTGCTCGGCGTGTCCGTCGAGGTCCAGGAAAAACACGTAGTCCCAGTTCTGACGTCGCGACGGCCGCGACTCGATACGCGTAATGTTGATGCCATGCGTGGCGAACGGCTGTAACAGTGAGTGCAGCACGCCGGCGCCGCCCGCCGTATCGCTGGTCGATACCAGTATCGTTGTCTTGTCGTCCGAACTTGCCGCCAGCAATTCACGGCCGATTACGAGAAAACGAGTCGCGTTATCGGGCCGATCCTCGATGTTCTTTACCAACGTTTTCAGCCCGTAGACTTCAGCCGCTGCATCGCCGCCGATCGCCGCGGTACCGGACTCGTCGCGAGCCCGCCGCGCACCCACCGCGTTGCTGCTGACACCAATCAATTCGACTTGGGGCAGGTACTCGCGCAACCAGCCACGACATTGCGCCAGCGCCTGCTCATGCGCACATACCCGCTCGATCGCCTC
>CAZLNH010000111.1:0-8139 GCA_964560775.1 uncultured Woeseiaceae bacterium
GGTCTTGATATCGATATGCTCGCCCAGGGTGCGCCGAAGCAGCGGATCAATACTTGCAATCAGCTTGCCCAGATCCAGTGACCTGGGCTCCAACGGCTGACGCCGGGCAAAGGCCAGCAAGCGATGCGTGAGCTCTGCGCCCCGGTGCGCAGCATTCGCGATCATCTCGGCCATTTCCGACAGATCATCGTCGTCGAGCTTCTCCTGCAGCAATTCGGTGTTGCCAATGATGACGGTCAGCAGGTTGTTGAAGTCGTGTGCAACGCCTCCCGTCAACTGGCCAACCGACTCCAGGCGCTGCGACTGCAGTAACGACTCTGCCATATGGCGGCCATGCAGCATTTTTTCGATATGTGACGCTACGCTGTCGAGCAGACTGCGCTCCTCCTTCAGGAATGGACCCTCGCCGTCGATGGGTGCTTCGGCATGCTCGGTCAGATACCCCACTTCGACAGTGCCGGGCGTTCCCCCTTCCCGCGCAATCGGTGCGGACAATGACACAGCCGGTTGCTGCCAATTCTCGCTACTGAAGGTCCGGTCGCCGATGCATAGCCGTGCTACTGCATCGTTCGAGTGTACGAGACTCGACGGCAACAGGTCCGCGATACTCTGGTACACCTGTTCCAGCGGCTGGTCAGTGCCGGTTGTCAGCCTGACCACCTGGTACAGGCAACGGAGCTCCTTCACGCGCTCGCGCAACGCATTGTTTGCCTCGACTTCGTCGGTCACATCCTCGGCCAGTCCTGCGATACGGACGATGTCACCTTTGTCGTCCCTGACGGGGAAGGCACGATCGGAGATCCAGCGAAACTCTCCATCGGGTCGCACGATGCGATAGAGCTCGTCGTAGGTGAGGCCCTTGCCCTGATCTCTTGCCGCTTTCATCACGCGAGGACGGTCTTCAGGATGGACGGCGCTCATCCATTCGCCCGCATCGGCATACAACGCGTCGCGACTTCTGCCCCAGATAGTTTCGTACGACGGGCTGACATAAACCATGTCGGACTTGTCGCGGTCAGTCAGCCAGAATACTTCGGTGATGTTCTCGGCAAGCTGCCGGAAGCGTTCCTCGCTTTGCCGCAGGTCTTCTTCATATCGCTGCCGCTCGTCTGCCATGGCATTGATGTAACTGGCCAGTTCACCCAGTTCATCCTGGCTGTGGATATCGATACGGGTTCCGAGCTCACCCTTGGTCAGCGCCTGGACGCCCTCCTCGATCCGGTGCAATGGCCTGTTGAGCCGTCGCTGCACTTCCGCAAATCCCGCGACACACAGGATGGCGAAAACGACGGATCCGGCCATGAATACGACCAGCGAGCGCGCCAACGCATTGATCAGGTTGCGCTGACGGCTGGAGCGCAAACCCTCAAGTGTGGCCATTAACGCTGATTCATGCACGCGCATCTGAGTGGCGAGCACACGGCCGGCATCGGCCGGCGCATCGCCTATTTGCAGCGTGCCGGCCATGTGCGCCATTTCGCCGAGGTGCCGGCCTGCTTCGCGTGCGGCGGCATCATCGATAGCCGCAAGTTCTGTTTGCAAGGACTCGGCGTCTTCTTTCACCGCTGCGAGCACCTGCGCATCCAGACGCAACAGCGTGATGTAGTCCACAGCATTGCTCATGCGGACCGCGCGGGCATGCACGCCGGATATGAGCCGCTCCTCGTCCAGCATGTCATCGAGTTCGGACCAGGCCCAGGCCGCATAGATGCTAAGGCCAAGCAGACCCGCCAACGCACCGACGGCGAGGACGATCGCCAGGTGGCGTAGCTTCACTGTGAGTCCCGGTCAATCGCGCTGCCGCCATCGCTTGCATACAGATAAGCGGGCAACATTACGAGTCCCGGCGCGACATTCAGAAGCGGGCGAGCGTAGATGTAATCATACGGAGCCGGGGCTGATTGTGCTTCCAGGCCACGTCGCGCGGCAATCCAGCGGAACTGCGACTCGAGATCCGCCAGCACGGACCAGTCGAGCGACAGCGCCCACATAATGCCGGTCTCCAGCGGTTCCAGCGTTGTCGGATCCATGGCGTGCGCGCGCGCATGAAGGATGCGTGCGCGCCGTGGATCAGCATCGATGAGCGCCGTTGCTTCCAGGTAAGCTTTTAATACGCGCTCGGCGCTGCCGGGGTGGCGGGCCAGTACGTCGCGGCGGGTCACCAGCAGCCAACTCACGGTATACAGGTGCCGGGTGGTGAATGTTGTCGCGTCATTGCCGAGCGCCGCCTGCAAATTACTGGCCCACGGCTGCCAGATCGCCGCGGCGTCAATACGCCCGTCCCGAACGGCACCGGTCATTGACGCAACCGGCAGGTCGACCAGCGTGATGCCATCCGTCTCCAGGCCATGATACTCGGCGAATTTCTGCCACCCGAAATGGCCTGATGTATCGAGCATCACGCCAACGCGTTTGCCGTTCAGATCAGCGGGCTGCTGAATACCGGCCGCACCGTTCGCGACGATGAGATGCGTGCGATTCGACAAACTGACTGAAGCAAGTACGACAAATGTGGATTCGGGTTCGCCTTCGACTGCTGCTCGCAACAGTTCGCTCGCAATCGGTGTGCTGGCGGCCAGCGCGAAGTCTGATTGGCCGGCAAGCAGGCTGTCCAGAGCCTGCTTGCCAGAGTCATAATCGACGACATGTATGACCGGCGTGATCCCCGGAGCGTTGAACGCACCCAGTTGGTCCGCGACTTTCGTAGGTGCGTCCGCTACCCAACTGGATCCCGCAATACGCAAAGGCTTCGGGTCCTCTGCAAGTGCGAGTGACGCTGATGCCAGTACAAACATGCACGCCGAAAGGTAGCGCACAACAAGCGCAAATCGTGAGGTCATAAACCTGCCTCGCTGCTGGGCTCGACGCTCGCGCTGGCCGCAACCGGCCCAAGCGCCGGCTGTGATCGAGGTCGGCTACGATTGTAGCGCGGACAGGTCAAACAATGCGATGCGCCGGGTTACAATAACGCCTGCGAAGCACTGTGAGGGCATTTCAATGAGCGATCTGGACGACGTACTTGCCGACCTGAGACGACGGCGCGATCAGCTGCGCCTGCAGATTCACCTCGCGTCAAAAGAGGTGCAGGATGAGTGGGATGAGCTGGAGGAAAAGATGTCGCAGTTTGCCGAAAGGGCGCGGATCCGGGACACGCGCAGCGAAGTTGGAAAGTCACTGGGCCAGCTCGGCCGCGAACTGAAAGTCGGCTACCAGCGAATACGCGAGGCGTTAAAGGACTGAGCGGAGTCTTATTCGTCTCCCTGGTCCACTTGCTCCAGCGCCTCATTAAGGTAGTCGGCCAGCAACGGCGTGCCAATCAGGTAATCCGCGGTGTGGTCCGTCCATGCGTCTGAGGCATACTCGCGCGCGTCGTCCCATTCCTCGAGCGAGTAGTCGCCCCGGCCTATCCACATCAATGCAACGACGGATATTTGCTGGTCGGGCTCGAGATCCTCGATCATTGCCTTGAATTGCCGGTAGACCGGATCTTTACCGTGGCGATCCGACATTTGTCCGGCCCACTCCGCGTCTTCGATTTCGGGCTCCGACTCTTCTTCCAGAGGCGTAACATCATCGCGCTCGTTGAACTCATGCGCCTTGTCGATCAAGCCTTCGATGATGTCGCGATTAAGATCGAGTTCCACGTCTCCTCCACAGGTAGTTTGTCAGCGGCACTGGCGCTACTCTGGCTTGCGAAACTTTAACGTCATGCGATTGGATTCCCCGATCTCCTCCATCGCCGCTCGCTGCCCGGCATCGTCCTCGCTTCCGCTCAGGCTGGGCGGCAGGCGCCAGACCGCGTCATCGGCGGTCGGCTGGTCTGCCGGATTGGCATTGATGTCGTTATCGGCGACGAACTCTAGCCCGGCAGCTTCCATGCGCTCGATGAGAAAATCCTTTTTCAGATAGCCGTTCGCGCCGGTGGCCCACTCGTCCGGCATCTCCGGTCGCGCTTCGTGCTGCACGACGCCGACGATACCGCCCGGCTTCAGCACCCGGGAGACATCCTGCAGCGCCGCTGTCAGGAATCCGCCATCGCTTTCGAAACGTGCCAGGTTATGCATCGCACGGATCAGCAACACGGCGTCGGCCGTCCCTTCCATCTCAGCCGGCAAAGACCCAAACGCGAACGCGCTGACCGTGGCGCCATCGTCGCCGCGCCATTCGGCTGCCTGCTCCGGCCAGTCCGTCGTCCAGGTCGCCATCGAGTCGATGAAGTCCTGCTCGAAGAAGCCGAATTTCGGCCACATGTCCGCTGCGTAATTGGCACCGATCAGGTGGCCGCCTGAACCGAGGTACGGCAGCAGTATGCGTGAGTACCATCCGCCACCCGGCAACGCCTCGACCACGGTCATGCCGGGTTCGATGCCGAAGAACTTGAGTGTCGCTTCCGGATTGCGGTAAACGTAGCGCGCGCGGACATCCTCGGGCTGGGCTGCAAGTACGGTGGCAAGCCGGTCGGGCTTCACGGCCGCCGGTGTTTGGTCGGTTTCGGCTTCTGCCGGAGCCGGGTCGGGCGCATCAGCGGTCTCCGGCGGCGCCTGATCGCAGCCGATTAGCAGCAGTGCAACGACAAAAACAGGTATGGTTTTCATGATTCCCCTCCGGTGGCGAAATGCGATTTTACCCGAGTTTTGACCGATGCGTCCGACCCCGTTTCGGGGTGCGACGCCGATCGTGTAACCTGTTCGGCCCAGCGATCAAACAATTCACGCCAGGAGGACGGTATTATGGGATTCGCGCTTTCAGACATGCAACTGGCAAGCTCCGCGTTCGGACAGGGCGAAGCAATACCGCGCAATCACTCGGGCGAAGGTGACGACGTCTCACCGGCACTGAGCTGGCATGCGGCCCCCGACAAGGCACGGTCGTTCGTGCTGATCTGTCACGATCCCGACGCACCCCTGGTTGCCAACCGGACCTACGGCTTCACGCACTGGCTGCTGTATAACATTCCCGGCTCGGTGACCGAGCTGCCGCAAGGCACGGGCGACTACACATCAGGACAGAACAATTTCGACAAGCAAGGGTATGGCGGCCCGATGCCGCCAAACGGGCACGGCACGCACCATTACTTTTTCTGGCTGCTGGCGCTCGACAATGAACCCGAACTCCCCGCCGGACTGGACTTGCCGGCACTGCTTGATCGCATCGAGCCGAACGTGATCGCAATGAACCGCCTGGTCGGCACGTATCAAAGGGACTAGTCCTGCTGTTACGGCGTACCGCCGTTAGCCGGCCCGACCAGATCGCTGATCGCGGCCATCAACAGCGGATTGAACTCGCCGGGATGCGTCATTTGCAGATAGTGACCGACATCGTCCATCAGCACGACGTCAAAGTCCGCGTACTTTCTGTTCGCCTCGGTGCGGGTAGGATTCGGGGTGGCGGCGTTGATGGCCCGGATTGGCACACCGGCGTCACGGAACCATTGCGGCATATCGATGGTGCCGAAATCCCGCATTAGAGCCGTGCCTGCCGCGGCACGTTCGTCGTCGCAGCTTGCTTCCCGTACCTTATCCTCTACATGCGCCGGGTCGTCGTCGCGGAACATCGCCTGCACGAAGTATTCGCAGGTACCGGGAAAATCCGCCTCGAAGGCGGCCATGAAGTTATCCATCTGCTCGCCGGAGAATTCGAAATCGGCGTCGTGCAGTGTGTCGACCGCGACGATGCCCAGTATGCGGTCACCCGCAAGGGCAGCGGCGCGCAAAGACACGGGCCCACCCATCGAGTGTCCGACGAGAACAACGTCCGCCAGGTCGAGCGACTCGATCAGCGCCGCAACATCCCTGCCATAGTCGCCTACGCGCCACACATCACGCCCGGAGGTCGCCTCACCATGACCCGGCAAGTCGACGGTAACTGTACGGTACTGCCGGCTGACTACGGGCACCTGCTGCGACCAGAATGTGCGGTTGCACATCCAGCAGTGCACGAAGACGACGTTTACGTCGCCATCGCCATTTACGTCATAGGGCATCTGCTCGCCGTCGGCGGTCGTGAAACTGTGGCTGCCGGGCGCGAGCCTGTCCGCCGAGTCCGCGGATTGCGCCGGTGGCGAATCGCTGCAGCCGGCCAATGCCGAAGCAAGGATCACCGCCAAAACCAATACCAGTCGTTTTGTATTCATTTCCTCACCCCTCAGCAAATATCGGAAATCATCCCCGGCGCTTTCGCACCGACAAGCCTGCAGTAAGCACAAACCGCATCGCATCCTCCATCTTCATGTCGACCGGCTGCAGCCTCGACCGGGGCAGGAACAACGTATACCCGCCGACCTGGTAGCTCATCGGAAAGTAGACGGCCACCTCATCGTCATCGACTGTATCCGGCAAGCGAGACAGGTCCTCGCGCGTGACGAATCCCATCAGTTTCATCGACGGCTGGTCGAACTCCACCAGCACCACACGGTTGAACTTTGTATGGCCCTCGCCGGAAATGAAGCTCATGAAATCCTGGATTGCGCCGTAGACGGTTTTCACCAGCGGAATTCGGTTCAGCAAGCTGTCCCACCAGTCAAATATGCTGCGGAACAGCCAGGCTTTGGTCATCAGTCCGACGACGAAGGTCAGCCCGATTCCCATCAGGATGCCGAGCCCCGGAAAATAGAGACTCGGTGGGAAGATTACGGTGTAGATGCCACCGAGCGTCCTTTCGAACGTGACGCCTATCCACCAGATGATCCAGACAGTTATCACGATCGGCAGCACGATGGCGAGGCCGGTCAGGAAGATATTTCGCAGGCTTCGGAAGGTCATGATGTCGGCATCCTCTGGTGTCTGTGCCCTACGATACAGCTTCGGCAATGGAGTTTTCGCGCCCGGTTACCTATCCTAGTAGCGGCGTCGTTATGCACGGCGCAATTCCATTATGAGGCATTGATGTGGCGCTGAGAGACGGATTCCGGCTGGGCGACTGGGACGTGCTGCCGCTCGAGGGACGGCTGCAGCGCGACGGCGAGACGCGCCGGCTCCGTCCGCGCGCGATGGATGTCCTGTGCCGGCTGGCCGAGGCTGACGGTGACGTCGTCGAACGCGACACGCTGCTGTCCGCAGTCTGGGGGCGGACAGCTGTTACCGATGAACCGCTTACGGCCACGATCGGCGAACTGCGACGTACGCTTGGCGACCGGCGAGGTGCCGTACGCTATGTGGAGACCATCCCGAAGCGCGGCTACAGGCTGCTCGAAAAAGTCGAACGACTTGAAAAGACTGCCGCAACGGCCGAACTCGGAGCGGCGGCCGAGACTGTAGCCGCGGGGACCGGCCGGATTCGACCGCGGCCTGGCCTCGCGCCGGTTGGCGTCGCCGCTTTGCTCGCAGTCGCGCTGACAGTCTACTGGGTCGGGACACAGCTGCGGAATGGTACCGATGCGGAACTGCCGCATTCCATTGCGGTGCTGCCTTTTACCGACATGACGCCGACCGGTGACCAGGCCTGGTTCGGCGATGGCATGGCAGAGGAGGTGCTGAACCTGCTGACGAAGGTTCCGTCGTTGCACGTCGCATCCCGGACATCGTCGTTCAGCTTCCGCGATGAGCGTGTCGCGCTCGAAACAATCGCCCGTCAGTTGCGGGTGAGTCATATACTGGAGGGCAGTGTCCGCCAATCGGGGAACGACGTGCGCGTTACGGCTCAGCTGATCTCTGCTGACAGCGGTTTCCACGTGTGGGCCGACACCTACGACCGTCCGATCGATGATCTTTTTGCTATCCAGGACGACATCGCTGCGCGCATTGTCGATGCGTTGCAGGTCGGCCTGTCCGGGGAAATACCAGGAACGGCAGCGACCACCGACGCCGCCGCCTATACGCTGTACCTGCAGGCCAATTACCTTGCCAGGCAGGGGTCGCAGACGAGCCTGCTCGAGGCGACGAATCTGTATCTCCAGGCACTCGACATTGACGCATCGTTTTCGCCGGCATGGTCGGAACTCGCCGCCGTCTACGCGAACCTGGCTGCCGCCGGCCACCTCGCGTATGACGAGGGTTACGAGCAAAGTCGCGAAGCCGCAAAGCAAGCAATCAGTATCGACCCGCGTCACGCACCCGGCCACGAGCGGCTCGGCTGGGTGTCCCTGTGGTACGACGGCGATATCGCAGCCGCGGCCGGCCATTTCCAGGCGGCGCTCGACAT
>CAZLNH010000112.1:0-15961 GCA_964560775.1 uncultured Woeseiaceae bacterium
AAACACCGTTGCAACGAACCAGGTAATCCAGAAAATATTTGGCGGAGTAGCGAGCGCGACGATCAGTGCAACAACGCCCACTCCCGCCATTAACCATCGGCTCAACTTAAGCATCTGCTGGTCGTTGCGGCTGCCCTGCCCACCAAGGTCGTACGACACGCTGAACCCGACCAGCGACAGGAATGTCGACGCCGATGAAAGGCCTGCAGCCAGTATGCCGGCCATCAGCAGCGCGCCGATGATTGCAGGCATCATGTTGAAGGCGGCCCACATGATCGCCTGGTCCGGCGGCTCAATTGAGTCATTGCCGAGCGTAATCACACCGCCGGCGTAGTAGACGACGTGCTGCAGGACAATCAGCGTGACCGTTGCAAGGCATGCCGAACGAATCACGACATGCTCGTCCTTTGCCATCAGGTAACGGCTGGACTGCCACGGGCTGACGGCGGCAACAATGCCCCAGGCAACCGAGAGTGTCGTGTACCAGACAAACGCCTCGAACGGTGTCGCCCATTCCGCCCCGGGACCGGTCACGCCGTGCCACGACAGGAGATCGGGCCGCGACTCGAGCGTCGCCATGCGGTCGATCGCCGTAAACCATCCGCCGGAGATGTCGACGATGTAATACAGCGCAACGAACGCCACAAAGGTGAAAAGAAGAAACATGATGGTGTCAGTGATTACGACGCCACGTGATCCGGCGTAAAGCGTGAAAAACATGTAACCGGCCCACGCGACACACAGCGCCGCCCAGTGCGGCAGCCCGGTAACCTGGCCGAGCACGAGCGCAACACCGTGGGTCACGACCATCAGATAGCCGCCAAGGCCGATAATGAGCGTGATCGCCGCGGCAGTGCGCACGCGCTTGCTGTTGAAACGGAAGCCGAAATACTCGGCAACCGTCATTACCTGGCTGCGCCGCAGGAAGCGGCCAAAGTAGATAGCGCCGAGTACATAGCCGATGGACGTCAGCGGCAGGCCGAGGATCATCATTCCGAGATAGCCGCTGTAACTGAATCCGACTTCGCCGAGAAAGATACCGGTGCTGTTGACGCTCGCGATCAGCGTACCCAGTATCAGCAGCGTCGGCGCCTGCCGGCCGGCCACGAAGTAATCGTCAAGATGCCTGACCTTGCGGCCGGCATGGTTGCCGATGGCAATGTAGGCAACCAGGCTCAGGAAAATGCCTGCCGCGTAAATATCCATGCAGGTCCTTCAGTGTTGGCTGTGCGGATGTTACGACAAGGAGGCGGCAAGGACATCCGGAACGAGCTGGTGGTGGGTGCCGGACTTCCGGGTTACCGTTTCGATTCCGGGCTCACTCCTTTATCCTGTCCGTTTACGGAGCCGGTAGTGACCGCTCCAGACTGCTGGACCTGATGCATGTTATTTATCGTTATTGGTGCTTTCATCGGCCTGATTTTCGGCGGCTTCGCCGGCCTCATCATCGGCGCGGGGCTCGGTTATGCGGTCAGTTGGGGCTTGCGGCAAAGCATCCTCGGCGGCTTGCAGATGGTGCAATCGACATTGCTCGAGTCCGTGTTTTCCGTGATGGGAGCACTGTGCAAAGCTGATCATGTCGTTACGCGAGATGAGATAAACGTTGTCGAGGGCATATTCGACCGCCTGCACCTGTCCGGTGCACAACGCGAGGAGGCGAAAGCGGCCTTCAACCGGGGCAAGTCGCCGGATTTCGATCTCGACGCAGCGGTGGACCAGTTTGCCAGGGTCGGCCGCGGGCGCGGCCCGTTGCTGCAACTGTTCCTGCAGCTGCAATGCATGGCAGTGGCCGCTGACGGCAACGTGCACCCGGCCGAGCACGAGATGCTGGTACGGGTTGCACGCCGGCTCGGCCTGACGGAGCAGGATGTCGCGCAGCTCGAAGCGCTGCTGCGCTCCGCGGCGGCCGGGCCGTCCGGACCCGGCGCGCCGCCGTCACAGCAGCGCCTGGACGACGCTTATGCGGCGCTGGGCGTATCGCCCGATGCCAGCGATGCCGAGATCCGGCAGAAGTACCGCCGGCTCATGAGCCAGAACCACCCCGACAAGCTGGCCGCACGCGGTTTGCCCGAAAGCATGCGTGAAGTCGCCGAGGAACGCTCGCGCGAAATCAATACCGCGTATGACCTGATCAAGGACGCGCGGCAATCGGCCTGACACCTGCTTGTCAGGTGGTGCCTTACGGCCAGAGCCAGCCGAACAGGCCAGCTGTCAGCAGTCCGTAGATCACGCCATCGGCAATGTCCTTGGCCGTCCGGCCCCAGGTGTGGCCGAACCAGATTGCGCCCGTCGAGGCGTTGCCGGCGCGCGGAATAGTACGGCCCGGAGGCGTACGCATCTAGCGAAGCATGTTCGCCTCGATCTCGATGCGCGCGGCCGCGCCGTGGATTGCGGACGCACGGCCCTCAACATGGTTCGCCGTCAACGAACTGAACTCCTGAAGCGCAATGGCAAGCTGTCTCTTTGCCAGTACCACGGCCTGCTCCTCCTCGGCATTTGCCGGCCGATGGTCCGCCAGCATCTCTCCTGCTGCCGTCAGAAAGCCGAAGGCGTCCTGGTACTCGTGCGCATTCACAACGGTACCGTCATCCGCGACCCCAATGGCAAACTCCATGCCCGCGGTACGCGCCAGAGTGGCAATTGCCATAAGCCGTGTGGCGAAGTCGGCCGGCGGTTCGTTTTCGCTGATTGCCCGCACCACATTCGTGTAGGCGACATCGACATTCGTGCCGTGCTCGATCGCGTTGGCCAGCGCTGCCAGCTCTTCGGCGAAGCCCGGCTTGCCGCGTGCGGCGAACGCCGGCACCAGACCCTCGTAGAGTTCACTTTCCGGGTGCTTCGCGTGAGTCATCGACATGTCCTGCATGCCCATCCGATGCAATTCAGTGAACGCCACGAGATGCCCTCGCGTCTGGCCGAGCCGGTGCAGATACTCGACGTCGTCGTCGACCGCACTGGCGGTAGAAGCGCCTTCACCTTCACCTTCACCTTCGCCTTCGCCTTCGCCGCCGGTCAAACCCGCCTGAGGGGATGCCGTGGCATTGCTGCCGTCGGTGCGCGCGACGTCACCCTGTGCCGCCGGTGGTCGATCTGCCGCATTACCGGCCGGCTCCGAGCAGCCGGCACCGGCCGCGCCGATAAAAACGGACGTGCCAACGCCAAGCCAGACTCGAACGGCCTTTGAAATACCCTTTTCTTTCGGCACTCACCACTCCTTTGCGATATGCTGCGGTCAGCAAGAATTAACGCAAATGACAATCATTTGCAACAAGCATTGTGAACCATGATTCTGCGTATCGCAAAAGCGCTCGATACCGCGACCCTCAAGGCGCTGGAGGAAGCAGCGGCCACCAGTAACTTCGAGCCGGGAACCCGGACGGCCGGCCGGTCAGCCCGCCACGTGAAGCATAATCAGCAGCTTGGGGGCGCGGCCGCCTCGGCCGTGTGCCGGACCGTCGAATCCGCCCTGCGGCGAAATGACGTCTTCATGGCCGCCGCCCTGCCGAAATCGTTCTGCCGGGTCATGCTGACCCGTTACGAGCAGGGCATGGCTTATGGTATTCATACGGACGACCCCCTGATCGGGGGTGCCCGCGCGGATTTATCCTTTACGCTTTTTATCTCGCCGCCGGACACCTACGATGGCGGCGAACTGGTACTGGATGCCGTCGATGGGGAAACGTCAATAAAGCTTGAGCGCGGCGACCTGGTACTGTACCCGACCACTTGCCTGCACCAGGTCCGAGAAGTGCGCAGCGGAACCCGGCTAGCCTGCGTCGGCTGGATACGCAGCCTTGTCCGGCTGCAGGCTCACCGGGAAATTCTGTTCGACCTTCACGCTGCCGTTCAGACCGTTTATCAGCGCGACGGCAAGTCACCGGTGTTTGACCAGCTGTCAAAGGTCAAGGCTAATATTACAAGGCTTTGGGCGGACGACTGATCCGTTCTCGAAACGGGCGCAGGTCGAGGCTATCGTTTGCCGAAAGCCGGTGCAGCGACGCGCGAGCGTGCGCGGGAGCAGCTACTGTCGCCGGTCCGGCCGGTACCAGGAATCAACGAGCCGGATAATGACTGTAAACGGCAGTGTTGCCTTCGTTGTCGATCAGGTAAACGTCGTAAGCCTGGCGACGCTCGCCCTGTTCCATTCCAGGTGAACCGATCGGCATGCCGGGGACGGCAAGGCCGCGCGCATCGGGCGCTTCCTTCAGCAGCCGCTTGATGTCGTCAAACGGCACGTGCCCTTCGATGACGTACCCGCCGATCTCGGCGGTATGGCAGGACGCATGCGTGGCCGGCACACCTAGCGCATCCTTTACCGGAGCAAGGTTGTCGATTTCGCGCGTTTCAACATCGAAGCCCGCCTCTTCCGCCTGTTCCGCCCACAATGTGCAACAGCCGCACCAGGGTGTCTTGTTGACGAGCAGGTGCCTGGTGAAGGTTTTATCGCCAGGCGCGGCCGCCGCGGAGGGATCGTATTGCCGGGCCGCTTCCCCGCCGGAAGCGTCGTGCTGGTCGTCGGGCGGCTCGGCACAAGCGGCAACCGGAAGCGCCAGCAACGCCGTAGCGAGGACCTTTTTAAGATCGGTTGTCATGTTCATCCTGTTTCCTGCTATCTGTTGTTAATCAGCCCGAGGGGAGCACTCGATCCGTGACCATAACTTCTCTATCATGCCAAAGCCATGAGCAACAGTAAGGTCCCTGGTCCGAAAACCCGGGAAATTCTCCGTCGCGGCATTCCGCTCTTTAAGAACGGCTTGCGTTTCGAGCAGGAACTCAAAACGGCCGAACAGCGCGGTTACCAGCCAGCGAGCCAGATCGTCGTGGACCGGGCGCAAGGCGATTTCGTCTGGGACGTAGATGGCAACCGCTACATTGATTTCCAGAACGGCTGGGCAACCAATCCCGTTGGCAACGCGCACCCGGAGATCATCGATGCTGTCGATGCCGCGCACCGGCGTTACGGATTTCACTACGATCACCCGCTGCGTTACGACCTGGCTGAACGCCTGGCCGACATCATGCCGGGGCGCGCGCTGCCGCGATTCAATTACGAAGTGTCGGGCACGGATGCCGCCGAGGCGGCAGTGCATCTCGCGCTGACGCATACAAAGCGCCGTTACGTCATCACGTTCGGCTCCGCGTACCACGGCATGGGTCTCGGCACGAAGCTGATGTGCGGTTTCGACAGCTCGCTGAACCGCTACCTCGAAGCCTGGACCGGCGGCGTAATCAAGGCGCCCTACCCGTTCAGTGACCGCCGGCCCGCTGGCATCGAGATCGACCAGTACGTCGACTATTGCCTGTGGTACCTGGATAACCACGTGCCGCAGAGCATCGCCCCTCGCGACTCGATCGCCGCCGTGATCGTCGAACCCGGCCTTGCCGAGGGCGGCAACTGGATTCCGCCGGCGCGTTTCATCCGTGGCCTGCGTGAACTGTGCGACAAGAACGACTGGCTGCTCGTCGTCGACGAAGTGCTTACCGGCCTCGGCCGAACCGGGGAGATGTGGGGCATCGACCACTACGATGTTGTGCCGGACATCCTCGTCGTCGGCAAGAACCTGTCAGGCGGCATCGCGCCCTGTGCGGGCATTGCCGCGCGCGACGACATACTGGGTGACTGCAAGGAATTCTATTCGGGCTCAACATTCGCCGGCACGCCGGCCGGTTGCGCGGCAGGACTGAAGACCCTTGAGATCTTCGAGCGTGACGGCGTTGTTGCACACGCAAAAAGGCTCGGGGAAATCGCCGTCGACATCATGCGCAAATGGGAGCAATACGAAATCGTCCGCGAGGTCCGTACCAGTGGGCTCCTGCTTGGTGTCGGCATACAGAGCCCGACAGATAAGGAAGAAAACTGGTGGTACGCGCGCGCGGTGCGCAGTCGCATGCTGGAGAACGGCGTCTGGGCCATCTGCGACCGGGAAAATGCCATCCGCATGTACCCCGCCCTCAACATAGAAGAGTCGCTTTTGCGTGAGGGCCTCGACATCATGGGCGAGGCAATTCGTTACATCGACAAACACGGCCAGCCATTCGGCGACAGCCCGGCATGGCCGACGGGGGATGCCGGGTTCTAGTTTTCCGTCGGCTATCTGCCGATCAGGCGCAGGAAGCGCTCCTCGGCTTTGGGATCTGTCAGAAACTCCCCCGTCATGGCCTGGGTGACACAGGCGACGTCGGTCTTGTGAACGCCACGTGTCGAAATGCACTGGTGTTCGGCCTCGACCAACACCGCAACACCGTGCGGTTTGAGCGCACTTTCAATAGCACCTGCGATCTGGTTCGTCAGGATTTCCTGGCTCTGCAGGCGCCGGGCGAAGGCGTCAACGACGCGCGCAAGTTTCGAAATCCCGACGACCCGCGATGCGGGCAGGTAAGCGACGTGGGCCACGCCGATCATCGGCTGGATATGATGCTCGCAATGACTTTCAAAGCGGATATTCTGCATCAGCACGATATTCCGGTAGCCATCCACCTCCTCGAAGGTGCGCGACAGGATCGCAACCGGGTCTTCGGCGTAGCCGGCAAGAAACTCCTCGTAGGCGTCGACAAAGCGCCGTGGCGTGTCGACAAGGCCTTCGCGGTCGGGGTTTTCCCCGAAATAGTTCAACAGTGTGCGGACGGCCGCTTCAGCGTCCCGGCGCGTCGCCTTTTTCGCCTTCGTGCCAAGGGAAATGGTGTCAGCGCTCATGTCACGCCTCCTCGATTGATTTGACAAGATTGATGGTCTCAAGACAGGCGAGCGCCGCTTCCCCGCCCTTGTTGCCGGCCTTGGTTCCGGCACGCTCGATGGCCTGCTCGATGCTGTCGACGGTCAGGACGCCAAATGAAACCGGAACGCCCGTCTCGTGCGCGACGGCGGCGATGCCGCGCGCCGACTCGCCCGCGACATAGTCGAAATGTGGAGTGTCGCCGCGAATAACGCAGCCAAGCGCAATAATCCCGTCATAGCGTTTGGTCCCGGCGAGCCGCCTTGCGACGAACGGAACCTCATAGGCACCGGGCGCTATGGCGATATCGACATGTGCGTCGTCCGCCCCATGCCGGGCAAGTGCGCACTTCGCCCCGGTAAGAAGACGCTCGACGATAAAATCGTTCCAGCGCGTCGCAATGATGGCGAACCTCAGGCCGGATGCGTTCAGATGACCTTCGAATGTCTTGCTCATGACTTCTCCTAGCCGGCGGCGCATGCGGACTGCGGGCTTTCATGGGTGCTGCGGAATTCCGCAAGCGCATTCACGGTGATGATCTTCAATCCGTGACGGTGCGCGAAAATTTCGAGATCGGGCAGGCGCGCCATCGTCCCGTCGTCATTCATCACCTCGCATATCATCGCCGCCGGAGTGAGGCCGGCAAGGCGCGCCAGGTCGAAGCCGGCCTCGGTCTGGCCGCCGCGTGCAAGGACACCGTCCGGATGAGCGCGCAACGGAAAGATATGGCCCGGCGTCACGATGTCGGGCTGTCCTGACTCGCGGGCGATAAGCGTGCGGATCGTATGGGCTCGGTCGGCGGCAGAAATTCCTGTCGTCACGCCTCTGGCTGCTTCGACGGAAACGGTGAACGCGGTACCGAACCCGGAGCGATTTTCCGCCTGCGGTACCATCAACGGCAGCGCGAATTTGTCGACAAGGGAGGGCGCCATGGCGCAGCAGATGAGCCCGCGACCTTCTTTTGCGAAGAAATTGACCAGTTCCGGCGTCACGAACTCGGCCGCGACGGCCAGGTCACCCTCGTTCTCGCGGTCCTCGTCATCGACGATGATTACGGTATTGCCGGCCTTGAACGCGGCAATGGCTTCATGGACGGATGCAACAGGCATCAATCAGCTCCTTCCTTGATAAATCCGGTTTGTTTCAGGAACTGGCGGGTGAGCGTTTCCTCACCGCGACCAGCGACCAGGCGCTCTACATACTTTGCGAGAATGTCGACTTCGAGATTGACCCGGGCGCCCGGCCGCTTCCGGGGCAGCACTATTTTCGACTGCGTGTAATCGATGAGCGTGACAGTGAACCAGTCCGACCCCGCATCGACTACCGTCAGCGATGTTCCGTCGATGGCGATATAGCCCTTGGCAACGATATAGCGCATGAGTGCGGGATCAGCCTCGACCGTGACCCAGAGCGCATCGCGGTCCGGCCTGAATGCCCGGATCACGCCGGTGTCGTCGACATGACCCTGCACGAAATGCCCTCCGAGCCGGGTCGTCGGGGTCACCGACCGTTCGAGATTGACCGGATCGCCCGGCTTGAGGTCACCAAGGTTTGTGCGCTTCAGCGTTTCCGGCGCGAGGCCCACGGTAAATGATCCGTCGCCGAAGTTCGCCGCGGTGAGACATACGCCGTTGACGGCGATGGAATCTCCGGTGGCGGCGTCTTCAAGTACTGTCCGGGCGCTGATGACGAGATCGAAATGTTCCCCACGCGGGCCGATGGCCGCGACCGTTCCCGTTTCTTCGATGAGGCCTGTAAACATCAGGCTCGCTCCCGCCTTACACCGGTCCAGACGAGGTCGGGCCCATTGCTCTCGGCGCCCTGGAAGTCGAAGCGGTCGGCGTCGGCGAGGCGCGTGACCCCGGCGCCACCAAGCGCCGGCTTGCCCCCACCGATAATCCTGGGCGCAATAAAAAAGGTGATCTCTTCCAGAAGATCCGCGTCAAAAAACGCGCCGAGAACCTCGCCACCACCTTCGACCATGGCGTGATGGATATCGCGGTCATAAAGCGCGTCAAGCAGTGCATGCAGATCAACCCGACCGGTTCCGTCCGCAGGCAGAACAAGAATTTCTACGCCATGCTCGCGGAACGCATCGAGACGCGCGCGGGGCGCGCCGGTCGTGGTAGCCAGAATCGCCCGGCGCCGGCCGCCGTTTTCGTCAATGCGGCCGAAGACCCGCGCACCCGGTGGGCAACGGCCCGTCGAATCAAGAACCACGCGCAACGGATGACGCTCACCGTCGATCACTTGCTTCCCAGGTGCTACGCCGGTGGGCCTCGCGGTGAGTGCCGGGTCGTCAACTATCACCGTGCCGGCCCCGACAATGATTGCATCGGTTCCCCAGCGAATACGGTGGCCGGCGTTGCGCGAACTGGAGCTTGTGATCCACTGGCTCTCGCCCGACGCGGTCGCGATGCGCCCGTCTATGCTCATCGCCGTCTTGCCGACGACATAGGGCCGCCGCTCTGCAAGCGCATGACGCCATGCGCGCGTGAGGGCAAGTGCTTCCTCTTTGCAAATGCCTGAGCGCACGGAGATCCCGGCCTCTCGAAGGCGGGCCGCGCCGCCAGCGGCCACGGGATTGGGATCGCCGATCGCATAGACCACCTCGCGGATGCCGGCGGCGATCAGCGCTTCCGAGCAAGGCCCGGTGCTACCGGTGTGATTACAGGGTTCCAGCGTGACATAGGCGACAGCGCCGCGGGCGGCCTCGCCGGCCTCTGTCAAAGCCATGATTTCGGCGTGATCGGTTCCGGGGCCCTGATGCCAACCCCGGCCAACGATGATGCCTGACGCCTGCAGCAGAACGCAGCCGACCATGGGGTTGGGCGCCGTCAACCCGGCGGCACGGCGCGCAAGGTCGACCGCGCAGCGCATGGCGTAGCGCTCCGTGTCCGGATCGATCCTTGTCCCGGCGATTGCGTCGCACATGAAAAACGCCCCTCGGCAAATTGCTCGCAGGGGCGTTCCAAAACAGATTACACGCCGCACAACCAGACCGGAGGCCGGGTTGTGGCGTCACCTGTTTCGAATCTTCTACCATCCGGACTGTAACCGTCGGCCCCGGGATCACACCGGAGTCCTGCATCGGCGTCTCCATCCCGGGTTGTCCCGTCAGGATCGGCCTTCGCTCGCGGGCTTGTCAAAGAGGGCAAAAACCCTGTTTGCATCACCGCCGGTGGGGACTTTCACCCCGCCCCGAAGATTCTTTCGCGAATTACTCCGCGACGCGAAATATAGACACGCTGGGACGGCTTTGCAACCGGCGCCGGCGCCTTTGCAGATGAAATCGCAGGGCAAGTCAGTACAATAATCGCGGCAAATAATAATTACATAGCAGCCAAGGGGAGAATGAAATGAGATCTCTGAAAGTCGCACTCGCGGCGTTCGTCGCCTTTTTTTGCCTGATGTACGCCGTGCAGAACCTGATGAATCTCGGTGCTGCCTACAGTTTTGTCGCACTAATCGTGGGGATGACCGGCCATGAAGCCTACCCGGCGCACTTGGGGCCGGCGTTTCACTCACCGCTGATTATCTGGAGTATGCTCGGCCTGATCATGCTGCTCGAGTTGTTGGCGGGGGCGCTCGCGGCTAAAGGCGCGTTCGATTTGTGGCGGGCGCGCAGGGCCAGCGCAGAGGAATTCAATGCCAGCAAAAACTATGCTCTACTCGGCACCGGGCTCGCCGTCATCGTCTGGTTCGGCATTTTTTCCGCAATCGGCGGTGCCTACTTCCAGATGTGGCAGACCGAGGCAGGCTCGGCGTCATTGGAGGGGTCGTTTTGGTACTCCATGCAAAACGGCCTGGTATGGCTGATGATTCGCGCGCGCGATTAGACCCCCATGGTAAGTACCCACTCCGGGCGAGACAAAGAGCATCCGTCGTTCGCCTCCGGTGCGCGGCGGGGCCTGAAAACGCACTTTAGCCAGCCCCGTCATATGCTGCTGTTTCAAGCATACTCACGACCTTGCTGTGCTATTTGGGGCCAGGACTGGGAGGACTTCCCTTGTCGAAAACCACTCGCCATTTGCCAGAAGGCTCCAGACGCCAGATAGAATTGAACCGGGCGATTATGTTTCCTGCCGGATCGCGAACCGGCCCGGTGCTCAAAGCGAGGTCGCCAGACGCAAGGACTTCGACCTGGTCCGGTTCCCACGAGAACGGCGCGTCCGGTCCGGTGAAGTATTGGGACCAGCCTTCGACAACTTCACTCTTGCCGCGCAATGCTGTGGTTCCCGCGAAGAAAACCGCTTCCTCTGCGACGTACTCGCTGAATCGGTTGAGTTCCCGGTCAGCCATCGTGCGGGCAAATGCCATCTCAGCAGCCCAGACTTGCTTTCTCGCTGACTCGCTTGTAATGGGCGCGGACATAGCCGAGCAAGCGAAGAGCGCAACAGAGGAAACAATGGCAACAAATCGCTTTAGATTCATCGCATGCACCTGAAAAGGTCCTCCGCCAGTTACCGTCGGACCGGATCGACAACCTTCCATTTATCTTTCCTCTTGGAAGTAGCGCTATAGCCCCTTATTTTGCACGTTCATGCCAGGCCGCGCAGCAGCTGAATCGCAGCGCGGCGGGTCAAATATCCGCTGCATCGATTTGCTTTGCTCCCCGGCTTCGAGTTGCGCCGGCAAAGAAGGCTCCCAGGTAACCCATGGGGATATATGCCACGAGAAGGTCGGCGAGGATGAACCACAACGGACCGCCGAACATGTATACCGCCGCAATGCCTCCTGCGAGGAACAGCACCCCGATACCGATTGCAAGCTGCGTGGAATGGCTTGCCGCGAACTTTGCAGCAATAAACGCTCCGGAAAGTGTTCCAAGCGCGTGAGCCAAGAAAGGAAAAATGAAGTTAACGGGAGTGAACAACTTCATACTGGCGCGGAGGCTTTCCATCGTGGAGACGTCAGCGCCATCGGGGAGAGGAACGACCAATGGACCGATGTTAACCAGCCCCATATTGACAAGGCTGCCAACGACAACACCAGCGAGCACGACCAGGACATTTCTTACGGCAGTTTTCAAGTGCATGACACCGTCCTTTCGATAATGAACTCGGATCGACTCTAACGCTGTATTTACCGGCTTGTCCGGTGCGACGCTTTGTTCGAGCGCCGATTTTGTGGCAACTTTTCCGTGCCTGCACTACTAATCGCTCCATGCGCAGCTAATCCGAGCAGACGACGAAACTTCGGACATTCCATGTGGCTTGGCGCGGAACAAACGGCGGCATGCCGAAGACCATCGCGCATCGCAATCAGTTTTTTAATATTACTATCCAATTCATCTGCCTTTCTCGCCAGAAGCTCTCTGTCAATACTTGGCTGTCCTCTAGACCCTGACATGCGGGCAATTTCATCCAGTGAAAACCCCGCAGCACGCCCCAGTGCAATCAACGCCAGCCGCTCCAATATGTTGGCGCTGAAAACCCGGCGTAACCCGTGCCTGCCAACAGAGCTGATTAACCCTTTCTCCTCATAGAACCGCAACGTGGAGGCCGGCACTCCAGAACGCCTCGCTGCTTCAGCGATATCCATAAATACCCCTTGACCTCAAGTCGACTTTAAGTTGTACGATAGCATCAGTTCAAAATCGAGACAAACAAAGGTGATAGTTATGAACAATCTACTATCCATATTATTTATCGGCATTGGAGCTACTGCAGTGACTGACTTGTGGGCTATGACACGCAAAATACTGCTCGGCGTCCCTCCCCCGGACTATGGGATGGTGGGACGCTGGATTGCTCACATGGCTCACGGACAATTTCGTCATGAATCTATTGCGACATCTTCTCCCATTTGCGGAGAACACATCATAGGGTGGGCAGCCCACTACCTGATAGGCACTGCCTTTGCTGCTTTGCTAATTGGTATCTGGGGGGAGGCATGGATTCACAATCCAACAATTAGTCCAGCACTCGCAGTTGGTGTAGGCACCGTTGCAGCACCCTTCTTGCTAATGCAGCCAGGTATGGGTGCTGGTATTGCCGCCTCCAGCACACAACACCCGGCCGCTGCCCGACTGCAAAGCCTTTTAACACACGCAGTTTTTGGTCTCGGCTTATATGCATCCGGCCGGGCAGTGCAACTTACTTACTCGATATAAAAGTCAGCTTGGTAAACCATACGCAGGAGAATAAAGTGCGTATTCCCGCTTGGATTTTGGCAGGCAGCCTGCCTGTACTTACCATCGCGCCCGTGTTCCGCGCACGTCCACATGCACGAACGGCCCGTGAGCCGAGGTGCTGCCGTAGACGCCGATGCCGCCAACGTCCTCACCGAACAAGCTCTTCTGTGACAGTCCGTTGACAAAATTCGCGAGCCAGCGCGCATCTTCCTTGTTGATCGTACCGTCCTGGTTCAGGTCGTCCATCCGGCCGTCAACCGGTGCCTCGTCGATGTAGAAGTCGGCCGCACCGCCCCATACGTGGCGACTGTACTGGACGTTACCGATGGCGCGGTTGTAATCAGGCGTACGATAGCCACTCATGATAACGAACGATCCCGTCGGCCGGCCGGAGGCATTGAGTTCCTCGAGTATTGTCTCTAGTTTGACCAACAGCGCAGTACGCAGCACGACGTACTTCGGCCAGTCGGACATCTGCTTCGCCACAAATTCGCCGAGTGTGAAATTCGGCGAAACGCGGATGTCCCGGTTATCCGGCGTCACTTCTACAAAGCCTTGCGGCGGCCGGTAAATACCGAGACCGCGCAGAGGCTCAGCCGGGTAGCGGCCGATTCGGTAGCCGTTCAGCCGGCCGTTGCGCACGGCGGACGCGGGGACCATCGTAAAAACGTTGATACGTGCGATTTCGCCGGTGACCTCGTTTTCGATTTTCATGACCTCGAGGCCTGGCCGCGCCGGTGCCTTGAGCGTCACATCCGTGGCGAGCATTTGCTGCCCCACAAAAGACAGGGTCGCCCGTTCAGCGACAGTGACCTGGATCGGGCTTCGTGGCATGACAAAGATTGCAAGCTCCGGGTAGCGCACCTCGAAGCGATTGACGGTCACCGTGCTTTTGAGCCGCACGGACTCCCAGGCTACTGCCGGGGACGCGCATATGAACCATGCCGTCAGCGCGGCGGACAGAAGCCGCTTCATCACGAGCCCTGGGCCCTCAGCGCCTCAATGAGCACGCGGTCGCGGCCGTAGATATCGCGGCGGAAAGCGACGGTCCCGTCGTCCGTCGCGAACGCGGTCAAGTATACGAGATAGGCCGGCACCGGCTCTTTCAGGCTGATCGTCACCGTTTCCTGCCGCGCAAGCAATGCCTCGACGCTACCAGCGCGCGCATGCTGTTCACGACCGAGCAGCCACTCAGCCAGCGCGAGCGGTTGCTCCAGGCGGATGCATCCGGAAGAGAAGCCACGCTCCTGCCGCGCGAAGAGTTCACGGCTCGGCGTGTCGTGGAGGTAAACGGCATACGGGTTCGGCATCATGAACTTGATACGGCCGAGCGCATTCTGCGGGCCCGGTTTTTGCCGCAGCAGGTAGTTGAAGCCACGTCGCGTTACCGGCGCCCAGTCGATCGCATTCACCGGCACAAACATGTCGCTGCCCTCTGGCCGGGTCTCGTATCCCTTCTGCGCTTCAGCTTCTGCGTCCATCTGGAGTAGCGGCAGCTTGTCTTTCGTGGCGATGCTGAAAGGTACGTTCCAGTATGGATTCAGCACCATGTACTTGATCGTCTCGGTGAACACGGGCGTGCGGCGGTAAGGTTGTCCGACGATGACGTTCATCGAAAGCGCGGGCTCGCCATTTTCAAACACGCGCAGCGTGTACGCGGCGATGTTGACCCGAATGTAGGTCTCCGGCGTCTCCCGCGGCAGCCAGCGCCAACGTTCCAGGTTGGCGTCGATTTTATCGATCCAGGACACCCTGCTTGCGTTCAGCACCTCCAGCGTGTTCGTGCCGACGATGCCATCGGGCTCGAGGCCGGCAGCGAACTGGAACGCGGCAACCTCGCCGCGCAGGTCTTCGTCATATTCCGGCGTGTATTCGCCGGGGCCCATCAATCGCTGCTTCAGCATGAGTATCCGGTCGCTGGTGTCCCCCGGTTTCAGGAGTGGACCCGGCGCGACCTGGGCAGTCATGTCATCGCCCATTGCAAGAATCTCGCCTCGGCGTTTGAGCAGCAGCGCATAGTCCTCTGCTTTCGGCCACAGCGCTGCAAGCACGTCGGTCACGGAGCCTCGCCGCCGGGCGGTTGCCGCAATCAGCTCGCCGGCATCGATTTCGGCCTGCGGCACCTGCCAGTCCGCATCGAGATTGGATGGGAACACGATACCGCGCGACCGATGCAACGCCTGGGAGAGAAAGGCATCCGTTAGCAGAAGCTCGAGTGCAAGCCGCGCATCGTTTTGCTCCGCACGCAGCAACTGCTCTATCGCACTGCGGTGATAGCGTTCGGCAGCAAAACCGTGACCGACCGACTCGCTGATCGCGGCAAGGATCGCCGGCACCTCTTCCTGCAGCGGTGCGCCAGCCAACCACAGCGGCTCGTGGTTGCGGTCGCGATAAACACGGGACAGTACCACCGGGTGCTCGAGCAGCCGCCCGGCAATAACCGGCGCGGCACCGGCATCAAGTCCTTCGAGGTAGCTTCGAACCGCGTCAGCTACCGCCCATTCCGCCCTGGCGGGTGATGCCAGGCAGAGTAGCGCGCACAGGAAAAAGGTCTTGCAGGGGGACAGGCGAGATGTGTTAGCCATAATCGAGAACAGGCGCGAGGGCCGGGTACCGGAAAAATGCCATTATAGCGAACGCCCAATTGTCCCAAACGAACAATAAGCACGTGCGGCCCTTCGGGCCGTTCAGGCATCGAGCCGGGTGCGCAGCCATGCCTTGGCGAATCGCATGGTGCGATCCAGTGACCAGGTCGATAAACCGGTAACCTCGCTCATCTCCACGTGAGACAAACCGCCGAAGTAGTGCGACTCGAGCACCTCGGCCGTTCGCGGGTCCTGCTCGTTCAAGCTGTCCATCACCGGCGGGCAATGGCCTGGAGCGACATGAGTAGCTGCAGCGTATCCCCGCTGCTCCGCACGAGTTCGGGTTCCCCGGCCACGTTGAGGCGTGCGTCGTCGATGCCGTCCCGGGCCAGCGCATCGGCGACAGCGCGCGCGCGATAGCGTGCAAGGCGCTGCAACGCCGTTTCGCTGACCTGCTCGTTTTGTACCAGCTCTTCGAAAACGGCCTCGTAATAACGGTCGTCCTTGTCGGGAAACCGTGCATTGAT
>CAZLNH010000113.1:0-6453 GCA_964560775.1 uncultured Woeseiaceae bacterium
ACTGGCCGACCTGGCGCACCTCGAACACGGGCCGCACGTTTCCGCGGAAACGGCACGTCGCGTTGCCTGTGATGGCGGTATCGTCAAGCTTGTCGAGAACGGCGACGGTGTGCCGCTCTCGATCGGGCGCAAGTCGCGCGCCATTCCGCCGGCGATACGCCGCGCGTTGATGGCCCGTGACGGTGGCTGCCGCTTTCCGGGGTGCACGAACACGCGCTTTGTCGACGGGCATCACGTCAGGCACTGGGCGGACGGTGGTGAGACGTCGCTCGATAACCTCGTGTTGTTGTGCCGGCATCATCACCGGCTGGTGCACGAGGGCGGCTTTCGTTGCGAACATGGGCCCGGCGGGCAGATCCTGTTTCATGCGCCGTCTGGCGACAACCTGTCGACGCAACGGCAGGCGACAGGAATCTCGAAACAAGTTGATGTCATTCGCTGGCTGGACCGGTACATGCCGGAGCTGGAGCTGGATCATGAAACCTGCGTGCCGTGCTGGTACGCGGGCGACCGCATGGATTGGGACCTGGCAGTCAGTGCGCTGTTTCAGTAGGTCGCGGGCGGCGTAGGCGCGGGATCAATCTCGGCTGGTTGTATTTTTGGACGGGCGGCGGCTGGCGATCATTACGATGGCGGCGCCGATCAGGAACGGTAGTACGCGTTCGGCGGCGTCGCCGGGGGCGTCGGGGAGCCAGGAGATCAGGACGGTCATTGTGAAGCCTGTGGCCATTGCGGTGAAGGTGGCGGCGGCGCTTAGTTCGCGGCCGGTCAGGCGGAGCAGCAGGATCGGGCCGAAGGCGGCGCCTAGTGCGGCCCAGGCGAACAGGACGCGGGAGAAGATGTCGGCGCGCCACAGGAGTGCGAGGGCGGTGGCGAGGAGTAGTACGACGAGTACCGTGATGCGGGAGCGGTATAGGGTGCTGTCGCGGTGGCCGTCGGCCAGGCGCCAGTCATGGGAGATGGCTGATGCGGCGACGAGGAGTTGGCTGTCGGCTGTTGACATGATTGCTGACAGGACCGCGGCGAGCATGACGCCGGCGATGACGGCAGGTAGTAGTTCCGAGGCGGTGTGGAACAGCACCTGCTCGGCATCACCGAGGTCGGCGTACAGCACGCGGGCGCACAGGCCGAGTGTCAGCATGCCAGCGTAGACGATGACGGCCCAGGCGAGTGCGATGATGCGGCCGTCGGTGAGGCTCTTCTTGTCGCGCAGGGCCATGAAACGGTTGACGACGTGCGGTTGGCCCGGGTAGCCGATGCCGATGCCGAGGATGCCGATGACGAACACGGCCATCGCGGCGAGTGACAGGCCGGCTAGTGGTGAGCCGCTGCCTGACAGTTCACTCAAGCCCGCCAACAGGTCGCCGGGACCGCCGACGGCGAGCAGCGCAACGACCGGCAGCACGATCGCGGCGAGTGCCATCAGCATTCCCTGGATCGTGTCGGTGACGCTGACGGCCCAGAAACCGCCGAGCAGCGTGTACGCAAGTACGATGCCGGCGCCGGTCAGGATGCTCGCCTCCTTCGTCAGCCCGAAGACCGACTCGAACGCCTTGCCCGCTGCCTCGAATTGCGACGCGACGTAGAACACAAACGAGAACACGATGATCACTGCTGCAAGCCGCAGCACGTTGCCGCGCCCTTTGCCGAGCGTTGCCGGTGCCAGCAGTGCGCTCATCGTCACGGCGCCCTCGTCTGCTGTCAGCCGCCGGACGCGCGGCGCCACCCACAGCCAGTTCAGCAGGAAGCCGCCGACCGTGGCCGGGAACAGCCACAGCGCCGGCAGGCCCCACGCGTAGGCCGCGCCGCTGACGCCCAGCAGTGTCCACGCTGACGACGAACTCGCCGACGCGCTGATCGCCGCGACCCACGAACCAAGGCCGCGGCCGGCGAGAAAAAAATCCTCGACGCTCGTGTTGCGCTTGCGCGCCCAGACGCCGACGCCAATCAGCAGCGCGTTGTAGACGACGAGCGTCAGCAGAACCGCGGTCGTCTCACCGGTCATTGCGCCGTACCGGTCTCCAGGCGGTTATGCTCGCGCAAGACTTTCTTCAGCGCGTCGTGATCGATCGCATGCGCGGTGTTGCCGCGATTGCCGGTCATCGTGCGGCCGGCGATCATTGCATTGATAATGGCCTCTTCGGTTGCCTCGACCGTCGCCTGGAACAGCGAGCTGATATTGTCGTTTGCGATCATGCGTACGGACATCGCCGGACCTGACTGCAAGGCCGCTTCATTGGCGGTGGTAAACGCGACAAAGATATCACCTGAACCGTTGCTGGCGATGCCGCCGACGCGGGCAAGACCGAGCGACGCGCGCTTGACGATACGCTCCAACTGGTGCGGCAACACCGGTGCATCGGTTGCAACGACTATAATGATCGAGCCCATCTCGCGCGCCCCGCCCGGCATCGCCGCGTACGCGCGGTCGCCCTGCAGATGCTGGCCGACCGGCACGCCGGCAATGCGCAACGTGTCGCGCAGGCCGTAGTTGGCCTGTACCAGGACACCAATCGTAAAGTCGCCGTCGTCATGCTCGACCAGGCGCGACGCGGTTCCAATACCGCATTTGAACTCGTGGCAGATCATGCCGGTGCCGCCGCCGACGTTGCCTTCGGTGACAGGACCGCCCTGCGCCGCCTCAATGGCGGCGAATACGTGTTCGTCCTTTACGTGGAACCCGTTAATGTCATTCAGGTAGCCGTCCCAGGTTTCCGCCACGACGGGCAGCGACCACCAGTAGCCGCTGTCGTCCGCGCGGCCCTGGTTCACGCGCCAGCGGATCGCGGCCTGGTGCACGGCGCCGACGCTGTGCGTGTTTGTGATCAGTACCGGGCCTTCGAGAAAACCGGACTCTTCGATCCATGTCGTGCCGGTCATCTCCCCGTTGCCGTTTAACGGAAACCAGGCGGCGAACACCGGTCTGTTCGACGTGTCGTCGCCGCGCGGCAGGATGGCCGTGACACCGGTGCGCACGGCGCGCTGATCGGGAAGGTCGCGAATGATCGTTTCATGCCCTACGGTTACGCCGGCAACGTCGGTAATGGCGTTCAGTGGGCCGGGCACGCCGTCAAACGGTATGCCGAGATCGCGCGCCCGCACCGTATCCGCCGTCGACAGCGCCGGGCAAAGTGCGGCGGCGATTATCAACGATCCCAGCAACCGGGCGCGGTTACCGATGAGTTTTGTTCGAAGCATGACATCCCCTCTTTGAATTGGCGGCACCAGCAACCTGCTAGGCTACCACGTGTCGCCCGGGGGCATTTCCGTTACCTTGTCGTAATGAGCGAGCACAGCTGGCAATTCTGGATCGATCGTGGCGGTACCTTCACCGACATTGTCGCGCGCTGCCCGGACGGCGCGTTGCGGGTGCGTAAATTGCTGTCCGACAATCCGCGGCACTATGACGATGCCGCGGCTGAAGGGATCCGGATCATGCTCGCGGACTGGGCCGCCGACGGTCACCCGGAAGCGCCCGTCGGTGCGATCAAGATGGGCACGACGGTCGCGACCAATGCGCTGCTCGAGCGCCGCGGCACGCCGGCGGCATTGCTGGTGACCGCCGGCTTTGAGGACGCACTGCTGATCGGCTACCAGAACCGGCCGGATATATTTGCACTCGATATCGTTCGGCCACCACCGTTGTATGAAAAGGTCGTCGGCATCGCGGAACGCATCGGCAGCGATGGTACTGTCGTCACACCTCTCAGCGACGAAGACGTCGTTGCCGCGCTCGAACAGATTCGGGACTGCGGCATCGACGCGGTCGCTATCTGCCTGATGCACGGCTATCGCTACCCGGCGCACGAGGCACGCGTTGCGGCGCTGGCTCGGCGAGCGGGCTTCACGCAAGTATCGGCATCGCACGAGGTCGAACCGCTGATCAAGTTTGTCAGCCGGGCCGAAACTACGCTTGTTGATGCCTACCTGACACCGGTGCTGGGCGGCTACATCGCGCGACTCAGGCAGGCACTGGCAACGATTGCCGAACCGGAGCGCCTGCTGTTCATGCAGTCGAGCGGCGGGCTCGTCGACGCGGAGCAGTTTCGCGGCAAGGACAGCATCCTGTCCGGCCCCGCCGGCGGCGTCGTCGGCATGGTGCAGGAAGCGACGGCGGCCGGTTTCGACCGGCTCGTCGGTTTTGACATGGGCGGCACGTCGACCGATGTATCGGCGTACTCGGGCGACTACGAGCGCAGCAGTGATTCCGAGATCGCCGGCGTCCGGCTGCGCGCACCGATGATGAAGATTCATACCATCGCAGCCGGCGGCGGTTCGATACTCCGCTACGCGGATGAGCGTTTCCAGGTTGGGCCCGCCTCCGCCGGCGCCGACCCCGGTCCGATGTGCTACCGCCGCGACGGTCCACTGACGGTGACGGACGCCAACGTCATGCTGGGCCGCATTCCGGTCGACTTCTTCCCTGCCCTGTTCGGGCCTGGTAACGACGAGCCGCTGGATCACGGCGCGGTAGCGGATGCATTCACCGCGCTCGCCGATCAAATCAGTTCCGGCCGTGACGACGCGCTTGATGCCGAGCAGGTCGCCGCCGGATTCCTCACCGTCGCCGTCGAAAGCATGGCGAATGCAATACGCCGCATCACGATCGAGCGCGGTGACGATGCCAGGGATTTCACACTGTGCTGCTTCGGTGGTGCGGGCGGCCAGCATGCGTGCCGAATTGCCGAAGTGCTCGGCATGCGCCGCATCTGGCTGCACCCGCATGCCGGCGTGTTGTCCGCTCTCGGTATGGGGCTCGCTGACATCCGTGTCGACCGACAGCAATCGGTCGACTGCGCGCTTGATGACGACGAGTTGGACAAGTTGCAACCCGACTTCGAGGCCCTGCAAGCGCACTGCGACACCTTGCTCGAGGAGCAGCGCGTCCCGCACGACCGGCGCCGCGTCGAGCTTCGCTGCGGGCTGCGCCTGCAAGGGTCCGACACGATCATCGATGTCAGCCGGGGCAGCGCCGCAACCATGCACGCGGCATTTGCCGCCGCGTGGCAATCACGATTCGGGGCCTCGATGGGCGGTGGTTCGCTGCGCGTTGCGCGCCTGAGTGTCGCCGCGACCGGCAGCGAGACGCGCCCGGACATGCCGCCGGCGCCTGCCACCGACCGTGCGGCACCGGCTGGCACCAGCCGGATGTGGGACGCGGGCCGCTGGTCTGATGTACCGGTGTTCCGGCGCGACGAGCTTGGCGCGGCTGCGGTTATCGATGGTCCGGCGATCATCGCCGAGTCCAGCGGCACGACGGTCATCGATGCCGGCTGGCGCGGCACCGTCAATGATGCGGGACACCTGGTTCTTGAACGAAACGCGGAGGCATCGCGTGTAGGCATTACGAACGGCGCCGCCGATTCCGAATCGTCCGGCCCGGACCCGGTGCGCCTAGAGGTATTCAACCGCCTGTTCATGCACATTGCCGAGCAGATGGGCACGGTGCTGCAGAATGCTGCACTTTCGATCAACATCCGCGAACGCCTCGATTTTTCCTGTGCGCTGTTTGATGCTGAAGGGCGGCTCGTCTCGAATGCGCCGCACATGCCGGTGCATCTCGGGTCCATGGGCGAGAGCGTGCGCAGTGTCATTCGCTCGCATGGCGCCACGATGAAGCCGAATGATGCCGTCATGCTCAATTCGCCGTACAACGGCGGTACGCACCTGCCGGACATCACCGTGGTCAGCCCGTGGTTCGCAGGCAGTGACCGGCCGCAGTTCTTCGTTGCATCTCGCGCGCACCATGCTGATGTCGGCGGCATTTCACCCGGATCGATGCCGTCCAACAGCCGTCATATCGACGAGGAAGGCGTGTTGATCGATAACTTCCTGCTGGTCGAGAACGGCGAGCTCCGGATTGACGCACTGCGCGAGCTGCTGACCGGCGCGCGGTGGCCGGTGCGCAACGTGGAGCAAAACGTAGCGGATCTCAAAGCCCAGCTCGCGGCCAACCAGCAGGGCATGCGGCAACTGGAACGGGCCGTTGAGCGCTATGGCATGCCGACAGTGCAACGCTACCTCGGTTTCGTACGCGATAACGCTGAGGCGAGTGTGCGGCGGCTGCTTGGACGCCTGAAGAACGGCCGGTTTAGCTATGAACTCGACTCTGGTGAACAAATCTGTGTGCGAGTCGATGTGGATGCGGACAGGCAGCGTGCCTCTATTGATTTCACCGGCACATCGCCGCAATCAGAGAGCAACTTCAATGCACCGCAGGCCGTAACACGCGCCGCCGTTTTGTACGTATTCCGCAGCCTGATCACCGAAGCGATCCCGATGAACGAAGGCTGTCTCGAGCCGCTCGATATCCGCATCCCGCCGGGCAGCCTGCTGAGTCCCGCCTGGCCCGCGGCCGTTGTCGCCGGCAATGTCGAGACGTCGCAATGTGTTACCGACGCCCTGTTCGGCGCGCTCGGTGAACTCGCCGCGTCGCAGGGCACGATGAACAAT
>CAZLNH010000114.1:0-3878 GCA_964560775.1 uncultured Woeseiaceae bacterium
AGCAACCATCGGGCAACGCGGCGGTTACGGTCGGGCAGGGGATGCGCTTCGGTCATGGTGTGCGATTCGGTTATAGTGGCGCGGCCAAAGCCGGCAATGGTATCAGGCTTGTCCGGATGCCGGTATGGTCCGCGATGCCGAATGCCGCCCTGATATCCCGGTACATTGGCGTGTACTGAAAACATCCGCCGGAACGCGAAAAGGAATGCCATGCGGCTCGAGAATTGTTACAAAACGTCTGACTTTCGCCAGCTCGCGAAAAGACGCCTGCCATTGCCGATCTTTCATTACATCGATGGTGGCTCGGATGATGAAGTGACGATGGGCCGCAATACGGCAGCGTTCGATGCCGTCGACCTGGTACCCAATGTCCTGGCCGGCGTGGACAGCGTCGACCTGACCACGAACGTGCTGGGCAAACAGCTTGAGATGCCGCTGTTCATGTCGCCGACCGCCATGCAGAGGCTGTTCCATCATGACGGCGAACTGGCGCTGGCACAGGCCGCGGCAAAGCTTGGCACGATGTTTGGCGTCTCGACCATCGGCACCCGCAGCATCGAGGAGCTCGGCGAATACAGCGATGCACCCAAGCTATTCCAGATCTATGTGCATAACGATCCCGGCCTGACCGATGACCTGATAGAACGTTGCAAGGCAGCGCGTTTCGATGCGCTCGCGCTTACCGTCGACACGATCGTGGCCGGCAACCGTGAGCGCGATTTTGCGACCGGCATGACGACGCCGCCGAAGCTGACCATTCGCAGCATGCTGAGTTTTCTGGCGCACCTGGACTGGTTGTCGAACTACCTGTTCCGGCCGAAGTTCGACCTGCCCAATATTTCGAAGTACATCGATGTAGGGTCGAAGGTCCAATCATCCGTGATGGACTATATCGATCAGCAACTGAAGCGCTCCATCAGCTGGGATGATGCCGCGCGCATGATCGAAGCCTGGGGCGGACCATTTGCGATCAAGGGTGTCATGTCCGTGGGCGATGCGCGTCGCGCGGTCGACATCGGCGCCAGCGCAATCATGGTTTCCAATCACGGCGGGCGGCAGCTGGACGGTTCGCGAGCACCGTTTGACCAGTTGCCGGCAATAGTCGATGCCGTAGGCGGCGATATCGAGATTATTGTGGATGGCGGCGTACGGCGCGGCTCACACGTGCTCAAGGCGCTGGCAATGGGTGCGACGGCGTGCTCGGGCGGCCGGCTCTACCTGTATGCATTGGCCGCTGCAGGTGCCGCCGGCGTAGAGCGTGCCATGACGCTGTTGCGGAATGAAATCGAGCGCGACATGCTGCTGATGGGTTGCCGCCGAATTGCCGATCTCAAGCGTTCAATGGTGGCGGTAAGACCCTGAACGGCGAGGGGGACTAAGCAAGTGATTCGGGTCAATGACGGACTCTGGTGGTCCGGAATTGCAGTAGCAGTCGCCGTATCTGTGGCTGCGGGATTCTCGGCAACATGGGTCGGCGAGTCCGTACTGGGTTTTTCATCCAGCCCGGTGAGCGACATCATGATGGCGATCGTCATCGGCATGATCATCGCCAACATCGTTTCTTTTCCGGAGCAATTGCGGGACGGACTGCAATTTTGCGCGAGCACGATCCTGCGTATCGGCATCATGCTGCTAGGCATCCGCCTGAGCCTGCTTGGGGCCGGCCGCTTTACGCTGGTGGCGCTGCCATTCGTCGTGGCAGCTATAGCGATAGGGCTGATAACCGTGGCTGCCCTCGGCCGCAAACTCGGCCTGTCACGCCAACTCAGCGGGCTGATCGCTGTCGGTACGAGTATCTGCGGTTGTACCGCCATCGTTGCCACGGCACCGCTCATCCGCGCGAAGGAGGCCGAGGTCAGTTATGCGATTGCCTGCATTACGCTGTTCGGGCTCGTCGCGATGTTCTGTTACCCGTTTATCGCTTACTGGCTGTTTCCCGACCAGCCGGCGCTGGCGGGGCTACTGCTCGGCACCTCCATTCACGAAACTGCGCAGGTAGCCGGCGCAGGGCTGATGTATGAGGCGCAATACAATGCACCATTGGCGCTGGATATTGCGACGGTCACGAAGCTGGTGCGCAACCTGTGCATGATCGCGGTCATTCCGCTGGTCGGCATGATGTATGCCGCGGAAGGCACTAAACCTGCAACCGGCCGCATTCGCTGGTTGTCGATGGTGCCCTGGTTCATTGTTGGATTCGCCGGAATGTCCGCATTGCGGACCGTGGGCGATTTGGGCGACCGGCCTTTTGCCGTACTCGATCCCGCCACATGGGCCGCGATCGTCTCGTTCACCCGCAGTGCCGCTGAGCATTTGCTGCTGGTGGCGATGGCCGCGATCGGGCTGACGACGATGTTCGCCGGTTTGCGCCAGATCGGCCTGCGGCCGTTCCTGCTCGGCCTGTTCGCGGCTGCACTGGTCGGCGCAGTAAGCCTGACGCTGATCGTATTGTTTGCCGGCCAGGTGTTGACCGCCGTCGGTTTGTAGCGGCTGCCGCTGCGCTGCTGCGGCCGGATCGATACAATACGCCCATCGTCCCCCGGGCATAGCCGAGACGGAGAATTTCATGGCAACTACCGACAATCCGATGGGTACTGATGGCTTCGAGTTTGTCGAATACGCGGCGCCTGATCCGGAACTGCTGCGAGCGTTGTTCGAGCGCATGGGCCTGCCGGCCGTGGCGAGGCACCGGTCCAAGGACGTCACACTGCACAAACAGCGTGATATCAATTTCGTGATCAATGCTGAACCGGAAAGCTTTGCACAGCATTTCGCGCGTGAGCACGGACCCTCCGCCTGCGCAATGGCGTTTCGCGTTACGGATGCGCACAAAGCGCTCGAACGTGCGGTGCAGCTGGGCGCGACAGCGGTACCCGGCGATCCCGGACCAATGGAGCTGAACATTCCGGCGATAGAAGGAATCGGCGGCAGCCGTCTCTACCTTGTTGATCGTTACGGCGACAGCTCGATCTACGATGTCGATTTCCGTTTCGAGCACGGCTGGCGCGAACGCATGAGCGAATGCGATACCGGGCTTACCTACATAGATCACCTGACGCACAACGTACACCGCGGGCAGATGGCAGTCTGGGCAGATTTCTACGAGCGCCTGTTCAATTTCCGCGAAATTCGCTATTTCGATATCGCAGGGCAGCACACCGGCCTTTTTTCGAAGGCGATGACGAGTCCCTGTGGAAAGATTCGCATTCCGCTGAACGAGAGCCAGGATGACCAGAGCCAGATCGAGGAGTACCTTCGCGAGTATCATGGCGAAGGTATCCAGCATATTGCGCTCGGTACGAATGATATTTATTCGACCGTTGATCGCCTCGCCGCGAACGATGTGGAATTGCAGGATACGAATGATGCTTACTATGACCTGGTCGACGAGCGCGTGCCCGGTCATGGTGAGCCGCTCGTCGAGCTGAAGAAGCGCCGCATACTGGTCGACGGTGCACCGCAGCAGGGTCAGGGCCTGCTGCTGCAGATATTTACGCGCAATGTCATCGGCCCGATCTTTTTCGAAATCATCCAGCGAAAGGGGAACGACGGTTTCGGGGAGGGCAATTTCAAGGCGCTGTTCGAGTCACTGGAGCTCGACCAGATACGGCGGGGCGTCGTGAAAGACACGGGCAAACGCGCTCGCTAGCTGCCCGTCGGCCTCAGGTTGCCACTAAAACGCCGGGGGCATTGCGAAAATGCCGTCTCCGCGACCAATTACGGGTATCATCCGGGACACCGTGTTGGCAAACTGGCACGGTGGTTTTGCCGGCGCTGGCCGGTCTTTAATGCAATGAGGTTGTTATGGCAGGCGAAAGAGTGACCGGAACCGTCAAATGGTTCAACGATGACAAGGGCTTTGGTTTCATTGAACGTGA
>CAZLNH010000115.1:0-6114 GCA_964560775.1 uncultured Woeseiaceae bacterium
CGCCATCCACCACTTTTCCCGTATCTGGTGGAGGGGGTAGGATTCGAACCTACGTAGGCATAGCCAGCAGATTTACAGTCTGCCCTCGTTGACCGCTTGAGTACCCCTCCGCGGACACAAGCCGGCTATTGTCTAATCCTGGTACCACCCTGTCAACACTAAATCCGTTGCCAGCCGGCGGTCCCGGGCGTGCTATTCACCGGATGCGGGGCGCGCATTGTCCGGACTGGGCACCGCCTGTCAACTCCGTTCGATCGGAATACCAGAGTGTAATTCCGGGTAAGGAAAATCCGTTGTGCGAACAAAAGGGCGAGCGAGAAACGGCAAAATCGTGGAGATATCCGGACTAGAGCGCCCAGTGCCATGGCTCGTAAATGAACCCGTCGTCGTTGTCGCGCGGATAGGTCATTGAAAAGCCGAAGGTTGCAGCGTGTTCCGACAACCAGGCGAAGGCCGCCGATTGCTCAAACTCCCCGGTCAGCGGCCGGCTGCCGGGCGTCGCAATGTCTACTGCCCTGCCGCTGTGGTGCTGGCTGAAGCCGGGCGCGGCGTTGACCGTCAGTATTTCGCCGATGGCCTGGCCCGCCGCCAGTTTCTTTTCTATCAGGCCGGCCTGGTAGTCGAAACTCCGAAACCCGGACACAAGCAGCAAGCTGATGCCATCGGCCGACGCCGCTTCGCACATCGTCCGCCAGCTGCGGGCACACTCGGGCGTCAGCCTCTGCATGCGCCCGACCAGGTTCGGCCCTACGTCGACCAGCTCCGCTACCTCGGGATAGTGGCGCGGACGCCCGCCGGAGCCATAATCGCCGGGTATGCCGAGCTGCCGGTGAATGGCCTGTTGCGCCTTGCTGAGCATGTCGGAACCTGTGTCGGTACGAAAACGCGGCGATTGTCCCACACTCCGCGCCCGCGGCAAGACATCGCGTGCTGCGGGCCGGCCCATTACAATGCGGATCCCCAGCCGTCCACAGCCACAGTGACCACCAGGTACAACGATGAGTCGCGACAACATCTACGGGAGCGGCAAAACGCCGGACGGCCCGTTCGAGTTCAACGAGGCTGTGGCCGCGGTATTTCCGGACATGCTGCGCCGCTCGATCCCGGGCTATGCCGAAACGATCGAGGCGATCGGGGCGCTGGCGCGCCGCGTCGTGCGGCCGGACACCCGCTGCTACGACCTCGGTGCCTCGCTGGGCGCGGCAACTCTCGCAATGCGCCAGTCGATCAATGCGCCGGGCTGCCGCATCATTGCCGTCGACAACTCCGCCGCAATGGTCCGGCGCTGCCGCGAAGCCGTGCTGGCCGACGGCAATGACCTGCCGGTCGATGTGCTTGAAGCCGATATCCGCACGCTGCCGATGGAAAACGCGTCCATGGTCGTCATGAACTACACGCTGCAGTTCCTGCCGCCCGACGAGCGTCCAGCGCTGATCCGCCGCATCCGGGACAGCCTGTATGATAACGGCGTGTTCGTGCTGTCCGAAAAGGTGGTGGACACGGATCCGGCCATCGAGAACATGCTCGCCGACCTGCATCTCGAGTACAAGCGCCGCAACGACTATAGTGCGATGGAAATCAGCCGCAAGCGCGCCGCACTCGAAAACGTGCTGGTACCGGATTCGGTCCCTGCTCACCTCGCGCGACTTCGCAATGCCGGCTTTTCACACGCCGGCGTCTGGCTCCGGTGGTTTAACTTCGTCTCGATCGTGGCGATTCGCTGATGCAACCTGGCGTCCTTGCCAGTCTCGAGACCTCCGGCCTCGACGGGTGGCGCCAGCTTGCACCCCTGCTAGAGCAACGCTGTGCCGATAGCGCCCACGGCGACATGGCCACGTGGCGCCGGGCTGTCGAGGACCTGCCGGCCATCATGCCCGGCGGTGCCGACCTCGATGCCGATACGATCCGCCTGCTCGGAGACCCGCTACCCGACGCTGTGCTTGAGGTCGTACGAAAGTCACTGCTCTCCCTGTCACCATGGCGCAAGGGACCAATCGATATCGGCGGCCTCTTTATTGACAGTGAATGGCGTTCGGACTGGAAATGGAATCGCGTCCGTAAAGCGCTCGCACCGATTGAAGGCCGCCTTGTCCTCGATGTCGGTTGTGGCAACGGCTACTACGCCTTGCGAATGCGGGGTGCCGGTGCGCGCGCGGTTGTCGGCATAGACCCGACGCTGCTTTTCTGCATGCAGTTCCGTGCACTGCTGCATTTTTTGCCTGACCTGCCGGTGCATGTTTTGCCATTGCGCCTCGATGAATTGCCGGGCCAATGCCGCGCATTCGACACAACATTTTCGATGGGCGTCCTCTATCACCAGCGCTCGCCGCTCGGGCACTTAAAGAAGTTGCGCGAAACGCTAAGGCCCGGTGGTGAACTGGTACTCGAGACGCTGATATTGCCGAGCGACGAGCAGCTTTGTCGCACACCACCGGACCGGTATGCGCGAATGCGTAATGTCTGGCTGCTGCCGAGCCTGCCGGAGCTAATGGTCTGGCTCGAGCGCACAGGTTTTAACGACTGCCATGTTGCCGACATCGCGGCCACCACGCCGGACGAACAGCGCACGACGGCATGGATGCCGTTCGAATCGCTGGCTGAGGCACTTGCACCCGGTGACCCGGCCCGCACGGTCGAAGGCTGGCCGGCCCCGCGCCGGGCCGTTGTTATCTGCCGGTCACCTTGAGCCCCGCACAGCCCCTGCCTTGACCCCCGGTCAGGATTTTCTTAAATTTCTGTTTTGACAGAAAGAAGTGAACGCCATGCAGATGACGCCGGCCGTCGAAAAATACGTGCTGCACTGGGGCGAAATGGGCACGCGCTGGGGCACCAATCGCACCGTCGCCCAGATCCAGGCACTGCTGTACCTGTCACCGGAACCGCTGCGTGCCGACCAGATCATCGACCTGCTGTCTGTCGCCCGCTCGAACGTCAGCACCAGCATCCGTGAGTTGCAGAGCTACGGACTGGTGAAAATGACGCACGTACTCGGCGACAGGCGCGACTATTTCGAATCACTGCACGACGTCTGGGAATTGTTCCGCGTCATCATAGGACAGCGCAAGCAACGCGAACTCAACCCGACATTGACGATGCTCAGGCAATGTGCCGATGACGTCAGCGCGGAAGACCAGACGGACCCGGTGACGAAAGAACGAATTCACAACATGCTCGGGTTCGTCGAATCGGCCAGCGACTGGTACGAGAATATCCACGATGTGCCGACGCCGGTGCTGAAAAAGCTGATGAAGCTGGGCGCCGGCATCACTCGCTTCGTCAGCAAGTGACGCTGCAGGCATACGGCGTCAGTTGACCGGCGTCCTGGTGCAACCGGCAACGGTCTCGGGCATGACGCCCTTGCCCGAGCGCATCAACCAGGTAGCGGTTTCGACGGCCGCCTCCTCCGGCCCGCCGAAAACGGCTCCCGCCGGCCGGTAAAAGTAGCCGCCCGGACTATAGACAGCGGTGACCGCCTTGCCGGCGACGCATTCGCTGCCTCGGTAGCGACCCGCCAGAAGGTACCCTTCGATCGTGCCTGGCAAGTGCTGCCAGGGCCGGCTCGCGCCCGGGGCAACTCTCAGCAACCAGGTGCGCGCGCCGGTCCCGGGATCGTGCCGCAACTCCTTCTCGAACAGGCCGCCGCCGGCCGGCTGCGAGGAAGCAGGCCGCCATTCGATCAGATGGCTGCTCGCAATCAAGGGAGTCTGGATGACGCTTGCCGCGTTGGCGTTGTTAAGGAAGTACAGCACCGTGGCGCCGGACTCAGTGCTGATGTTCGTGCCGCTCCATCCCGCCGGCAACCAGGCGTAACCGCCCTCGGTAAGTTCAAACTCGCCAAGCTGCACGGACCCGCTCAACACGTATAGTTCCAGGCTCTTCGATGGATCACCACCAGTACTGCCGCTCCAGTTCGCCGGCAGCTGCAGCCGATTGCTGGTCCGCCGCGTCTGGGGATTGCCGGCAAACTGCTTCGCACGAATGCCGGGAAACCCTGCCAGAAACACGTCAGGCAATTCATCAGCCTGCACAAATGCCGGATACGGCACGTCGGGACTGCCAGAGGCGCAACCGCCAAGCAGGACAATCATGAGTATCGTCGGCACGTGTCTCTTATTCATTGCGGGACTCCGCGACAGACTCGACAACGGGGGCCACCGGCTGTCGGCTTGTGACCGATTCAGGATTATTCATGAACCGCACAATGACAGGGGCGGAGGTGCGCCCCGCCTTTCCACCAATAATCCGGGCTGGTGAGGACGAAGCAACCTGTGCGTTCACGGTCACGATTGCCGGCGCACGAGACGAACAAAGTACGCAACCAGCACAGCAAATGCCGCCAACCCGGCCAGTTCCGCCAGCCACGGCTGGCCCAGCCACCCCGTGCCAATACCGTCCGGCTTGCGATTCTGCATAAATGCGACGGCCGCGATGCCAACACCCAGCAATCCCTCGCCACCGACGAAGCCGCTGCCCAGCAGCACGCCACGCTCGCGGCGGTCCGCGGCCAGATCGACGGAAGCTGCGCGCCGTTCGAAATAGCCGCGCAGCAGGCCGCCGACGAACAGTGGCGTCATCGTCGACACCGGCAGGTAGACGCCGACGGCAAATGGCAGCGACGGAATCCGGAATAATTCACAGAGCAGGGCCAAACCGATTCCAATCGCAACGAAGCCCCAGGGCAGTTGCTGATCCAGTACGCCTTCGATGACGAGCTTCATCAGTGTCGCCTGCGGGGCCGGCAGTTCCTGCCCACCGAATCCGAACGTCTTGGCTAGCAACAGCACTGAAAGGCAAACAAAGGTCGCTGACGTCAGCACGCCTATCAATTCACCGGTCTGCTGACGTTTCGGCGTCGCGCCGAGCAGGAATCCGGTTTTCAGGTCCTGGGACGTGTCGCCGGCGATAGACGCCGCGATCGCGACGACGCAGCCTACCGTCAGTGCTCCGGCCTTGCCGCTCATGTCCGTCCAGCCCATGACCAGGAAAATGCCGGCGGTGCCAAGCAGTGCCGCGATTGTCATGCCGCTGGTCGGATTGCTGGTAACACCGACGAGACCAACGATGCGTGAGGCGACCGTGACGAAAAAGAATGCAAAGACAACTACGCAGACAGCCGCAACGAGGCGGATGCCGACGCCGCCGATGTCACCGAATATCTGCGGCACCAACGCCAGCAACAGCGCGACGGCGAGCAGGCCGAAGCCGACAAATTTCAGCGGCAGGTCTTCGTCGGTGCGGTCGCCGGCAGGCGGTTCGTCTTCCAGCCGGTGCTGTATCTCCGATGTGCCGATACGAAAGCTCTCTATCATTACCGGGATACTGCGGATCAGCGTAATAATGCCGGCAGTTGCCACGGCGCCAGCACCGATGTAGCGCACGTACCGGGTCCAGATCTGGCCCGGCGACATGTCGCGTATCAGCATGGTGGCTTCCGGAAATACCGGCGCCGTCAGCGCATCACCCCAGGTTGCAATAGACGGGATAATGACGACCCATGCCAGCAGTCCGCCACCGACCATGACGGCCGCAATGCGCGGCCCGAGTATGTAGCCGACACCGAACAGCGCGGCGGACAAATCCATGCCCACTTCACCTTTCCTGATGAACGGCAGTTGCGCGGTAACGCTGTCCGGGACGACCTTGATCCACGACGTCAGGAACTTGAAGAACGCGCCAAGCCCGAGGCCATAGAATACGAAACGCGCATTGCGGCCGCCGACTTCGTTCGCCACCAGCACCTCGGCACACGCCGTCCCTTCCGGGTACGGCAGCCGCCCGTGCTCGCCCTTGATCAGCAGCCGCCGCAGAGGAATCATGAACAGGACGCCGATCAAGCCGCCGGCCATGGCGAGCAGCGTCATTTGCAGCAGGTCAGGCGCCACTCCCCACAGAAAGAGGGCCGGCAGCGTAAAAATCACGCCGCTCGCAAGCGAACTCGAAGCCGAGCCGATCGTCTGCGACATGTTCGCCTCGAGTATCGTGCCAGCCTGCCCGACCGACTCGAGCGCACGAAACGCGGCTACCGTCATGACGGCGACCGGGATCGACGTGCTGATCGTCAGGCCGGCGCGCAGCCCGAGTTAGGCATTTGCCGCACCGAACACGATGCCGAAG
>CAZLNH010000116.1:0-5250 GCA_964560775.1 uncultured Woeseiaceae bacterium
GACCATCGCCTGCGTTCGGCCGTGACGGGTTTATTGAATCGATAACAGCGATTCGGCACGCTTGGAAATTCGCAGAAATAAAGAGAGACAGGCATGCAATCAGATATTGATCCCCGAACCGTGTCGCGCACCTGGAGTGGCGATTTCAAACCGCCGGAAGCGCTGCCGGAGAGTGCTGATGTAGTCATCATAGGCGGCGGCATCGTCGGTGTGTCCACGGCCTGGTTTCTTGCACGACAGGGGATCAACGTTGTCGTCTGTGAGAAAGGCCACATTGCCGGCGAGCAGTCCGGCCGCAACTGGGGCTGGGTCCGCCAGCAAGGGCGCGATGAGCGCGAATTGCCGATGATGATGGAAAGCATGCGCATCTGGCGCGAGCTCGAGGCGGAAATTGGTGAGGACGTCGGTTTTACGCAGGCAGGCTGCCTGTTCATGGCGCAATCGGAAAAGCAGATCGCGGAATTCGAGGCATGGTTGCCGATTGCCAAACGGCACGGACTGGATACCCGGATGATATCCGGACGCGAGCTCGACGATCGCGTGACGGACGCTTCAATGCGCTGGCGCGGCGCGATGTATACCGCAAGCGATGGCTGCGCGGAACCACACAAGGCCGCGCCGGCCATCGCCCGGGCGGCGGCGCGTGAAGGCGCATCAATACTGACAGCCTGTGCGGTGCGCGGTATCGAAACGGCCGGTGGTGCGGTATCGGCCGTAGTCACGGAGCACGGGACGATTCGTACATCGACAGTCCTTTGCGCCGCGGGTGCCTGGAGCGCCTTGTTCTGCCGGTCAATCGGCATTTCATTGCCGCAGTTGCGAGTTCGCGGCACGGTCGTGCGTACGGCACCTGGGACGGAAGTACTGAAAGGCTGCGTTTTCGACGACAAGGTCGGGATCCGTCGCAGGCAGGACGGCGGATACAACGTCGCGCATGGCGCGATACTCGATCACAGCATAACGCCCACAACGTTCCGCTATTGTTTCAAGTTCCTGCCGGCGCTTTGGCAGGAAATCCGGGTGCTCCGCTTATCCATCGGCCGCGACTTTATTGAGGAGCTGCGGACTCCGAAGCACTGGCCGCTGGACCAGACAACACCGTTTGAACACATGCGCGTACTTGATCCGGCACCGAACCCGCGCGTCGTGCCTCAAATCCGCAGGAACCTGGGCGAGGTGTTTCCGGCACTGGCCGGGATCCCGTTTGTCGAGACGTGGGCCGGTATGGTGGAAACGGCACCCGACGTGGTGCCGGTCATTTCGCCGCATGAAAAGATTCACGGTTTCCATATCGCGACAGGCTTCAGCGGACATGGCTTTGGCATCGGGCCGGGTGCCGGCAAAGTCGTTGCCGGCATGCTGACCGGCGACACCCGGGGTTTCGATCTTTCGCCCTTTCGTCTTAGCAGGTTCTTCGACGGTTCGCCGATCCGGCCGCAGCCCAGCGTCTGAACTGGCGGCCGTGCGGGTCAGACTGCGTGCCGTGCCCGAAGTGCGCGGGACAATGCTGTCGCGAAATTTCCACGGCGTCCGACTGAAATGTCGTCGAGACCAAGCCATACGGTCAACGTTGCCAGTTCTTCTGTGAGCCGCTCAGCGGTCGCAGCCGGGTCCGCGCCGGGTTCGAGGTGGGCCGCGCGTACCAGCAACCGGCGGCGGCTGCGATCGGCCTTCAGGTCGACGCGCGCGGCGATATTCTCACCGCACAGGAACGGCAGGACGTAGTAGCCCCAGCGGCGTTTTTGTTCCGGTACATAGATTTCGATGCGGTAATGGAAATCGAACAACCGCTCGGCGCGCGGCCGGTACCAGACCAGCGGATCGAAAGGTGACAGCAACGCACAGGCATTAACTCTGCGCGGTACGCTTGCCTTGGTGGCGAGCCATGCCGGTTCGCGCCAGCCGTCAACAGTGACCTGGTGGATGGCGCCGGCACTCGCCAGTTCGGCCAGCCGCGGGGCGGCGTCTCGTGCCGTCATGCGGTAGTAGTCGGCCAGGTCGCCGGTCGTGGCAATACCCAGCGCATCGGCGGCCTTCCGCAACAGTTCCCTTCGTGCATCCGGCTCCGGCACCCGGTGTTCGAAATGCTTTGCGGGAATGACCCGTTCCGGCAAGTCATAGACCCGCTGGAAATTGGGCAGCCGGTCGCGCACCGTGATGTGACCGTGCCCAAAATGGTGCTCCAGCGCGCAGCGCGGTACCGACCGGTGCCAGTCGCCCGCTCGCCGCGGCGGACCTTTCACCGGCGGTAGATCATTGGCCGTAGTGGCTCCATTTTCTCTTATAATTTCAAGTGTTTCTCGCAAGTATCTACGGTAGTTTGGAATATTCGACAGTGGGCTGCCCGGCGACGCCCGATAACGCTCGCGACGATAGCGCAGTAACGGCCATGCGTGGACCGGCACGATAGAGGCCTCATGCGCCCAATGCTCGGTAAATCGCCCACGGCCGTAGACGGCCCGGTCGAAATCCGCAAGCGTATACGGTCCGATGCGCGAATAGACAACCAGCTTGTGTGCGGGCAGAAGGACATTGACAAAGTCGAGCTGCAGCAAACCCAGCCGCTCAATGACCCGGGTGATATGCCGCGTATCGACGCGTGCGGGCCCGAGGCGATCCAACCCCTGCGCCCTGATTGCGATTCGCCGGGCTTCAGCCGCGCTGAATCGGCTACGTGGCATGTACGATGTGCTGTGCTCCACCGGCCCGGGCGCGCTGCAGCCCGAACCAGGAGACCGCGACGTAGGCGGCAGTCGCGGCAACCAGCGTCATTGGCGCGACCGGCACCAGTCCGGAATAGTAAAGCAGCGCCACTCCCAACGGCACGACAACGGTCAGCCGCCATTGCTCTGTACGAAATGCCGTCGGCCGCCGGTCATTGAGCAGTCCCAGCACGTATAGGCTGAACCAAAGCAATGCGCACGGGGGCAGCACGGTACGCGCTCCCTCGGCAGCGAACACGGTGCCGATCCACAGGATCACAATGACGGCGGCCATGAACTGAGCAAGCAGGTAGCGTTGGATGCCCTGCCCTAACGGCGGATCGTACTTCGTAAATGAATCAATGCCGGCATTCAATTTGGCACAGCCCTCGCTGATATCCGCCGGGCGCCAGCCTGTACGACGGAACCAGATGCCCAGTTTGTCACGCCAGCGGCGAGTCCGGCGCGCGTCGCGCCACAGGTCGTTATAGACCTGCACGTTGGCCCAGAAAGGATTCCAGCTGGCGAGTGGCTTGCGGACACCAAATACCACCGGTTCGTCATCGCGCTCCTCCTGGAACGTGCCAAACAACCGGTCCCACACGATCAGTATGCCGCCGTAGTTACGATCGATGTAAATCTCGTTCTGTGCGTGATGCACGCGATGATTGGATGGCGTGACGAAAACCCGGTCGAGCCAGCCGAGCTTGCGAATATGTTGTGTGTGCACCCAGAACTGATATATCAGGTCTATGGCATTCACGGTAACGACAACGGACAGAGGCAGACCGATAAGGAACAAAGGCAGGTAAAATATCCACGACAACAGGAAACCCGTGCTGGTTTGCCGCAGCGCGGTGGACAGATTGTAATCCTCGCTCTGGTGATGCACGGCATGCGCCGCCCACATGATCGAAATCTCATGGCCAAAGCGGTGTGCCCAGTAATAGCAGAAGTCGAACGCCAGCAGTGCCATCAGCCAAAACAGCAGGCCCCGAGCGGTCAGGTCAAACAACGCGGGATCTATGCTGAACAACGCCAGGTGCTGAAGCACCGAACCCCAGATCAGCACCGGCAATAATCGGGTGAAATAGCCGATGGTGGTGCTCAGTGTGCCGGTACTGAGGCTGTTTATTGCATCGTTCAGCCGGTAGTAGCCGGTGCCGCGCCAGCGGTCCACACCCACTTCGAGCAGCATGGCCAGCAGGAAAAACGGCACTGCGAGCGCGATCAGGTCCATGTTTCCCCCGCCCTCCTGCCCGTCCGGTACAACAGTAGGCCAAGGTTAAGCCGCGTTCTGCTGGTGGTCAACGTGAGGCCCGGTATGCTACCGAAATGTAAGGCCGGAGAGCGTGCGCACAAGCGTGGCGCCAACATAGAAGCAGGCAAAGCCGCCGACCAGGGTCGCGGCCAGGTAGGAAAACGCATTGAGGACCAGGTTGCGTTCCATCATCGCACTCATCTCGAACACCATTGAAGAAAGCGTCGTGAAGCTGCCGCAAAAACCGATCGCGATCAGGAGCCGGTAGTGTTCATGCGCTACCCGCGTGCCGGACAACCAGTCGGATTCTGCCAGCCATTGCAGAGCCGCACCAATGACGAGGCAACCAATCAGGTTCGACAGCAGTGTCGCCAGCGGTAACTCGCCCAGTTCACGCGGGAGAGTGAACGTCAGTGCGTACCGCGCGATGGCGCCGAGCGCGCCACCGGTTCCGACGAGAGCGATCGCGGTCAGGTTCATTGCGATGCACCGGAAATGCCAAATTCCCGGCGTACGTGCTGGTATTCCCGCTCCAGGCGCATTACGAGTTCACCGGCGGGCGGGATATCGTGCACGCTGCCGACGCCCTGCCCCGCGCCCCAGATGTCGCGCCATGCTTTGGCGCGCGTGTTGCCGCCGCTGCCAAAATTCATCTTTTCCGGATTGCCTTCGGGCAAATCGTCGGGGTCGAGCCCGGCGTTGGCGATGCTGCCTTTCAGGTAGCTGCCATGGACGCCGGTAAAGAGCGACGAGTAAACAATATCATTGGCCTTGCTGGCAACGATCATATCCTTGTAGGCAGCAGTCGCATTCGCTTCCTCCGTGGCGATGAAACGCGTGCCGATATACGCAAGGTCGGCGCCCATGGCCTGCGCGGCAAGGACGTCGCCACCCCGGGTGATGCTGCCGGACAGGATGATGGTGCCGTCGAAAAACTCGCGCACCTCTCTGACCAGTGCGAACGGGCTCAGCGTTCCGGCATGCCCGCCGGCACCGGCGCATACGGTAATGATGCCGTCGACGCCCTGTTCGATTGCCTTTCGTGCATGGCGCACGTTGATGACGTCGTGAAACACCAGGCCGCCGTAGCTGTGTACAGCTTCAACGACTGCAGCAGGCGGCCTGAGGCTGGTGATGACAATCGGTACCTTGTACTTCACGCACATTTCGACGTCGTGCCGTAGGCGGTCGTTGCTCTGGTGCACGATCTGGTTCACGGCAAAAGGCGCCACCGGCAACGACGGATTCGCCTCGGCAAACCCGGCGAGCTCGCTGCTGATGCGTGCC
>CAZLNH010000117.1:0-2716 GCA_964560775.1 uncultured Woeseiaceae bacterium
TATGAGCTATTAGTAGTGTCTGGCCATTGCGCGCATCGAGAATAATGCGCTGGTGGCGTGCACCGTCGCTGTCATCGTGCAGCAAACGGAGAACGATACCGGCACCTTCTATCCAGGTGCCGGTATCGGCCTTTGCAAAAGCGCTGCTGGTTTTGGTTTTTATTGCTGCGCGCATTCCGAACCGGCTGGCGACGGCCCTCCGCCGCCAGCGCGAACCCCATCAGCCGGTGACAGGTACCATCGTGATTTCAACGCGTCGATTCGCAGACCGGCCCGACGTCGTCGAGTTGTCCGCAACCGGCATTGATTCACCCATGCCGATCGTGATCATGCGTTGCGAATCGATGCCCTGGGTCTGCAGATAACGAGATACCGAATTGGCACGACGCTCCGACAATGACTGGTTGTAGGCATCGCTGCCGGTGCTGTCGGTGTGACCAGCGACTTCGACGACCGTCTTGTCGAATTCATCCATTACTTTCGACACCGACGCCAGGACGTCAAAGAACGCCGGATTGAGATCGGAGCTGTCGGACGCGAATGTAACGTTGCCCGGCATGTTCAGCGTGATGTTGTCGCCAATCCGGGTGACGCTGACGCCGCTGCCTTGCAGCTCTGCGCGTAGTTCCGCTTCCTGCCGGTCCATGTAAACACCCACGGCACCACCGGCAAGCGCACCGACACCGGCGCCAATCAGCGCACGCTGGCGCCGCTCGACGGCGTCATCACCGGACGCAAGTCCTGCCACGGCGCCGGCAACTGCACCGATGACCGCACCTTTCGTGGCGGTGCTGGTCTGGGACTCCTGTGTATACGGGTCGAGAGTTTCGCAGCCCGTCAGCATGACGCCGGCACAAAGGCCGAGTGCCGCAAATTTAAGTCCTTTCATACTCATGATCTATCCTCAATTGTTGCCCATGCAAGACAAGCCCGGCCATGAAACGCACGTCCGGTACCTGCCAACCGCACATTGTACCGTTCCGGAACCTGAACCACGACTGAAACCGGCCCCCCGGGGCCACATCCGGGGCCCCTGACACATGTAGAATGGCGGCTCTGTTACGCTGTTGAGACCCTATGTCCGATACCGATCACTGGCTGGCACGCTACGGCGAGAAGCACAAAGACATCCGAAACGCGCCTGTTTACTGGTCCGCGGTGCCGCTCCTCGTGCTCGGCACCGTCGGGCTGCTGTGGTCGCTGCCGGTACCGGACGCCCTGCAGTCCATCTCGCCACTGCTGAACTGGGGCACCGTGTTCCTGATGGCGGCGATGGTCTATTACTTCATCATTTCAGTGCCTCTGGCAATCGGCATGCTGCCGTTCGTTTTTGGCCTCCTCGCCATCACCGGCTGGCTGGAAGTCGATGGCGATGTGCTGCCGATGGCTGCGGCCAGCCTCACCGTGGCCGCGGTCTGCGGCTTGTATGCGGGTCATTTTGCCGGGCGCGGCCTGCGCGGAGTCGGCATCGATATACAGCTGATGATGATCGCGCCGGTCTGGATGCTGTCGATTCTTTACCGGCGCCTCGGTATTCCCTACTGATTCCGGCTGGCGACGCTGACCAATCGCGCCTGATCCGGTAGAATCGGCTCCCCCGCTGATCCGGGGCGGCGGATTTCCTGCCGTATCAAGCATCCCGCACCGTCAAACAGCCCAGGAGTCACCGTGGCCAGTACCGCACCCGCCCGCAAAGCCGGCACCAGCAAGAAACAGCTCAATCCGCTCGATCTTTACGATGTGCGGTCCCTGCTGAGCGACGATGAACAGATGGTGCAGGACTCGGTAGCCCGCCTGGTCGACGACAAGGTCCTGCCGGTCATACGCGATGCATTCGAGAAGCACTACTTCCCGAAAGACCTGATCTCCGAAGTCGCCGCACTGGGCCTCCTCGGCAGTTCGATCGACGGTTACGAATGCGCGGGCCTGAACAGCGTCAGCTACGGCCTGATCTGCCAGGAGCTCGAACGCGGCGACAGCGGCCTGCGGAGTTTCGTTTCGGTGCAAAGCAGTCTCGTCATGTTCCCGATTCACGCGTACGGATCCGAGGAACAGAAAGAGCGCTGGCTGCCAGCCATGGCGCGTGGCGAGGCCATCGGCTGTTTCGGCCTGACCGAGCCCCACGGTGGCTCGGACCCGTCCAACATGAAGACGCATGCAAAACGCGACGGCGACGACTGGATCCTGAACGGTTCCAAGATGTGGATTACGAACGGCAACATCGCCGATGCGGCGATCGTGTGGGCGACCACCGACGACGGCGTACGCGGCTTCATCGTCGAGAAGGACATGCCGGGCTTCACGGCGCAGGAGATCGAGGACAAGTTCTCGTTGCGCGCGTCGGTCACATCCGCACTGTTTTTCGACAACGTGCGCGTGCCGGACAGCAACGTGCTGCCCGGCGTTACCGGATTGAAGGGCCCGTTGAGCTGCCTGACGCAGGCACGCTACGGCATTACCTGGGGCGTGATCGGAGCGGCACAGGCGTGTCTTTCCGAGGTGCTGAACTACAGCCATGACCGCGTGCTGTTCGGCAAGCCGCTGTCGCACAACCAGGCCATCCAGCAGCGCCTGGCCGACATGGCGCGCCGCATCACGACAGCGCAATTGCTGTCGCTGCAACTCGGTCGCATCAAGGACCGCGGTGACCTGAGCCCGACACAGGTCTCGCTCGCCAAGTGGAACAATTGCCGCATGGCGATCGACATTGCCCGGG
>CAZLNH010000118.1:0-4384 GCA_964560775.1 uncultured Woeseiaceae bacterium
GGGCAATCTAGGCATTATTCACCGTTTTCCGGACCGTTCCGGGGAGCCATGCATGAAACGTTCGATGCTGACGGCGCTGGCGCTGGTCCTGATGGCAGGTGTGATGACAACAGCCTACGGTTTTGACCGGTCCTCCGGCGCGGCGCACGCCTCGCGCTCAGAGGTGATTGCACCGCACGGCATGGCGGCGACCAGCCAGCCGCTGGCAACGCAGGTGGCGCTCGATACCCTGAAGGCAGGCGGCACGGCGGTCGACGCCGCCATCGCGGCAAACGCCATGCTCGGACTGGTCGAGCCAACCGGATGCGGCATCGGCGGCGACCTGTTTGCGATCGTCTGGGATGCCGGGCGCGAGGAATTGCAGGGCCTGAATGCCTCGGGGCGCTCGCCGCAGTCACTGACACTCGATCATCTCAAGTCCCACGGGATCGACGAGCTGCCCTACCTTGGTCCATTGACGGTCAGTGTCCCGGGCGCAGTCGACGGCTGGTTCGAGCTGCACGACCGCTACGGCCGCCTGCCGATGGCGACACTGCTCGAGCCGGCAATCGCTTATGCTGAACACGGCTTCCCGGTAACTGAATTCATTGCAGGGCTATGGCGCCAGAATGTCGAAAGTCGCGCGCAGTATCCGGGCGTTGCCGAGACGTTCATGCCGGGCGGCAAGGCGCCTGTGAAAGGTGAAATGTTCCGGAATCCCGGGCTCGCGGCTACCTACCGTACGATCGCCGCCGGCGGCCGCGACGCATTTTACAAGGGCGACATTGCCCGCACGATCGGCGCCTACATGGAAGAGAACGGCGGCTTCCTGGGTTACGACGACATGGCGGCGCATACGTCCGAATGGATCGAACCGGTGTCAACCCGATATCGCGGCTACGATGTCTATGAGTTGCCACCGAACGGGCAGGGGGTGGCGGCACTGCAACTGCTGAATGTGCTTGAAGGGTACGATCTGGCGGCGATGGGCTTTGGCAGCGCGCGCTACATTCATACGTTCGTCGAGGCGAAAAAGGTCGTGTACGAGGATCTCGCGAGGTTTTATGCGGACCCCGATTTCTACGATGCACCGGTACAGGGACTGATTTCCAAAGAGTACGCGGCCGAGCGGCGCGCACTGATCTCGCCGGACCGGGCCGCAACGGCCTATCCTGCCGGAGATCCGCGTCTCGAACACGGCGATACGATTTACCTGAGTGTCGCGGACAGCGATGGCAACATGGTGTCATTGATCCAGAGCAACTATGGCGACCTGGGATCCGGCATGACACCCGGCAAACTCGGCTTCATGCTGCAGAATCGCGGTTCCCTGTTTGCGCTGACCGAGGGCCATCCGAATGTCTACGCTCCCGGCAAACGCCCTTTTCACACCATCATCCCCGCCTTTGTCATGAAGGACGGTAAGCCGTTCATGAGTTTCGGTGTCATGGGCGGTTCCATGCAGCCCCAGGGCCACGCGCAGATACTGGTGAATATGATCGACTTTGGCATGAACCTGCAGGAGGCTGGCGACGCGGCACGCATACGCCATTCCGGTTCATCGCAGCCGACGGGCAGCGTCATGTCGGATGGCGGTACGGTGTACCTCGAAAGCAGCATCCCGGACGCAGTTCGCGATGAGCTGCGCCGCATGGGCCACGCCATCGCAAGCCGGTCCACCAGCTACGGCGGATACCAGGCCGTTATGTGGGACGCGGATCAGCGCGTGTATTACGGAGCATCCGAATCGCGAAAAGACGGACAGGCGGCCGGCTACTGAAACATGAACCAGGACATCTATCTGACCGGCATCACGACCACCGGCACACCGCATATCGGCAACTACGTGGGTGCGATACGACCGGGTATCGCAGCAAGCAAGGATGCGTCGAAACGCAATTTCTATTTTCTCGCCGACCTGCACGCGTTGGCAAAAGCCGAAGATCCCGACAAGATTTACCGCTCGACACTGGAAATTGCGGCGTCCTGGCTGGCGCTTGGACTGGATACATCGAATGCCGTGTTCTACCGGCAATCCGATATTCCGGAAATTCCACAATTGACGTGGATCCTGACCAGCATGACGGCGAAAGGCCTCATGAATCGCGCTCATTCGTACAAGGCTGCGGTACAGGCGAACGAGGAAAGCGGCAGCAGCGACCCGGACCGCGGTATTACGATGGCGCTCTACAGCTATCCGGTACTGATGGCGGCCGACATCCTGATGTTCCGGTCCACCAAAGTGCCCGTCGGCCGCGACCAGAAGCAGCATGTGGAAATGGCGCGCGACATCGCGCAGCGTTTCAATCATCACTACGGCGATATCCTGGTGCTGCCGGAACCGGTTATTGACGACAACACGGCCGTGCTGTCCGGGCTGGACGGCCGCAAGATGAGCAAGAGCTATAACAACACGATTCCGTTGTTCGAGCCTGAGAAACGGCTGCGCAAGCTGATCATGAAAATCAAGACCAACAGCCTGGAGCCGGGTGAACCAAAAGAGACCGACGGTTCAACGCTGTACGAAATATACAAGGCGTTCGCAACACCGGCTGAAACCCGCGAGATCGAAAAGAAATACGCCGACGGGATTGCATGGGGTGAAATGAAGCAGCTGCTGTTCGAGTACGTCAATGATCACCTGAAATCCGCGCGGCAGGAGTATGCGCGGCTGATCGACGACCCGGCGGCGATCGAACGCGAGTTGCAAAAAGGCGCCGAGGCAGCTCGCGCCCTGTCAGTACCCTATCTCGACCAGATTCGCTACGCTGTCGGCATTCGCAAGCTGGGCTGATGAGGTCATGAGCATGGTGGAGTGCTTACAGCGTCCGTCAGCCTCGGGACCACGCGCAAATCGGACGCACGCACGCAGGTTTTCACGAGAGGAGAATTCTTCATGAGTAGATATGCAGTACTTGTGGCGGCTGTGCTGATGGTATTCATCGGCCTGCCCCGTGGTACCGAATCGGCAGAAGTCACCAAATTCAATGACGGACCGCTCAAGGATATGGGGCTGCCGTTTTCCGAATCTGTGCGAGTGGGTGACGTGCTGTTTTTGTCCGGCGTGCTTGGCATGACCGACGATGGCAAGCTCGCGCCGGGTGGCATGACGGCCGAAGCCGACCAGGCCATGCAAAACATCGCCGATGTACTCGAGCGCCGCGGCCTGTCGATGAAGGACATCGTCAAATGCACGGTATTTCTTGCCGATATCAGCGAGTGGGCTGCCTTCAACGAGGTCTACAAGAGTTACATGAAACCGCCGTACCCGGCGCGCAGCGCACTCGGTGCCAATGGCCTTGCCGAAAATGCCCGTCTCGAAATCGAATGTATCGCTGCTTATCCCGAGGAGGCATCGGAGTAGGAACGGACATTTAGCCGCTTGGGCGAGCTTTCTGTCCGATTTCTTTTTGCCAATGGACCGCCACCGCCGCCCCGGTACCCCCTCCCCGGGGTGCGCCTTCGCCTACCACCACTCCAATCCGTTCATGAATAATCCGGGCGGGACAGCGTAAAGCCGACTTATCGTGAAAGCACCGCCTCAAACACAGCACTAAGCTTGGATATGCACTCGGTCATGTGCTCATCCTCGACGATCATCGGCGGCGCCAGCATGATGTGAGGCACGGTGTTGCCGTCGACCTGTATTGAACCGGGGTAGCAGATCAGGCCCTCGTGCATGGCGGATTGCCGCAATTGTTCGGCCAGTCCGGCGCCGTTGCTGAAGCCCGCCCTGGTGGTACGGTTGCTTACCAGTTCAATACCGGCGAAGAGGCCGCGCCCGCGTATTTCGCCGACGTGAGGATGATTGGCGAAAGCCTGCTCGAGCATGCCGATGAAGCGGGTGCCCTGGTCACGTGTGCGGGCCAGCAGGTCATCGCGATCGATGACGTTTTGCACGGCGACGCCGGCAGCACAGGCGATCGCGTGGCCGATGTAGGTATGGCCATGGGCGAATCCTGCGCGCGACAGCTCGTTTGCAATGTTTGCCCGGAGTACGACCGCCGCAAGGGGCTGGTAGCCGCCGCCGATGCCCTTGGCCAGCGTGACGATGTCCGGTATTACGTCATCATGCTGGTGTGCGAAGAAATGTCCGCTGCGGCCACTGCCGCACATGATCTCGTCGGCAATCATCAGTACGCCGAAACGGTCGCAGATGTCGCGAATGCGGCGCAAATAGCCGGGTGCAGCCGCGACGACACCGAGCGATGAGCCGACGACCGGTTCGAGTATGACGGCGGCGACATTGTCGGCGTCGCTATGAACAAGCGCCAGTTCGAGATGATCGGCGGCGCGACAGGCGTAATCTTCAAGGCTTTCGTACGAAAGCTGCTCGCGGTATGGATAGCAGGGCTGGATGCGCGGCCAGTCGAGCAATGGCGCGGCGGATGCGCGGCGGCGCAGG
>CAZLNH010000119.1:0-3705 GCA_964560775.1 uncultured Woeseiaceae bacterium
ACAGGTCGCTCGGCATCTTTATCCCGCTGATCGTGACGAATTGTGCCATTGTCGCCCGCGCGGAAGTTTTCGCATCACGCAACCCGGTCGGTGCAAGCGTCGTTGACGGCATTGCGATGGGCAGCGGCTTTGCGCTGCTGCTGTGCGCGCTGGGCGCCTTTCGTGAACTGGTCGGGCAAGGCTCGATACTGTCACGCCTCGACATGTTGTTCGGCGGTGAGCCGATGGCCGGCCTGGTGCTCGCCGACAGCGGGTTCCTGCTTGCGATACTGCCGCCTGGCGCCTTCCTGAGTCTCGGCCTGGCCGTCGCGGCCAAGAATATCCTTGACCAGCGTCGCAGCCGTGATCCGGAACGCCCGCTCGTTGCCCGCCGCTACCGGAACATCTGAAGGACTCCGTTGAATCGCCAGAAGCGCACGGAGATCTATACTCGGCTCCGAAAGCAAAACCCGACGCCCGCAACGGAGCTCAATTACCGAAGCCCGTTCCAGTTGCTTGTGGCGGTCATTCTGTCCGCGCAGGCGACGGACGTTGGTGTCAACAAGGCCACTGACAAGCTGTTTGCGGTGGCAAGTAAGCCTGAAGACATCATCGGGATCGGTCTTACGGGCCTGAAGAAGTACATACGCACCATTGGCCTCTACAATATGAAGGCTGCCAATATCCTGAAGACCTGTCACATGCTCATCGACCATCACGGCGGCGAAGTCCCGCGCACGCGCTCTGAACTCGAGGCATTGCCCGGCGTGGGGCGCAAGACCGCCAACGTGATACTCAATACGGCGTTCGGCGAGCCGACGATTGCCGTCGATACGCATATTTTCCGCGTCGCCAACCGTACCGGGCTGGCAGCAGGGGCGACACCGCTGGCCGTCGAAAAGCGGCTGACGCGGCTGACGCCCGATGAGTTCCGCAAGGACGCTCACCACTGGCTGATCCTGCACGGCCGCTATACCTGCGTTGCGCGCAAGCCGCGCTGCCCCTCGTGTGTTATCGCCGATCTGTGCGAATACCGCGCCAAGACCCCGGCAGGAAATGTGTAATGCTGTTCGGCCAGGATCGCGGTGAGCTCCGCCAGATGTATGTCGATGCATGGCGCAAGGCGCAGGCCGGTACGCCACTGAGTCCGCTCGAGGCGCAGATTGCCGGCGTTATCGAAGACCACCCCGAGTACCATCGCTTTCTGTCGGACGCTGCCGTCGACCGGGATTTCCCGCCGGATAGCGGTCCCGGCAACCCGTTCCTGCACATGGGCCTGCATCTGGCATTGCGCGACCAGGTCGCCACGGACCGGCCACCGGGCATTCGCGCTCTCCACAAACGCCTTGCGGCCCGTGTCGGCGATTTGCTGGCCGCCGAGCACCGAATGATCGAATGCCTGGCCGAAACGCTGTGGGAGGCGCAGCAGCAGAACACGGCCCCTGACGAGCGCCGCTACCTCGAACGGCTGCAAATGCTCGCTGGCTGAGCATTCCTGCGAACGGGCGCGGCTTGTTGCTGTCCGTTGTAATATTGCCGGGTGCCGCAAGGTCTATAGCGGCAACACATGAGCCCGTATGCCGCGACAGGAGAGCGACCCTTCATGACCGATGCAACCCGACAGTACGCCGTGTCCGGCGCCGGACTGGGGCTGCGCCGCGGACTGATGGATTCGCTGATGGCCGATCCCCCCGCCGGTATCGACTTCATGGAAGTCGCACCGGAAAACTGGATCAATGTTGGCGGCAAACTTGGCAAGAAGCTGCGTTTTTTCACCGAGCGCTACCCGTTCCTGGTACACGGGCTGTCGCTCAGCATCGGTTCGCCCGCGCCGCTGAATGAGTCACTGCTCTGCGATATCCGCGATTTCATGAACGAGCACGATATCCGCTATTACTCGGAGCATCTGAGTTTCTGCGGCGATGACGGGCAGCTCTATGACCTGATGCCAATACCGTTTACGGATGAAGCCGTCATGCACGTCAGCGCACGGATACGGCGCGCGCAGGACATACTCGGACGACGCATGGCGGTCGAAAACGTATCCTACTATGCACCGACCGACAGCACGCTAAGTGAAGCTGACTTCACGCGCGCCGTGCTGGAGGAAGCCGATTGCGACCTGCTGCTCGATATCAACAACATTATCGTCAACAGCATCAACCATCGTTACGATCCCCTGGAGTTCATGCTGGCAATGCCGCCCGAACGCGTCCAGTATTTCCATCTCGCCGGCCACTATGTCGAAGCGGAGGATCTGCGCATCGACACGCACGGCGATGCGGTCGGCGAGCAGGCATGGGATCTGCTGGCGGCTGCATACCGTCACTTCGGCCCGGTACCGACACTGCTGGAAAGAGACTTCAATTTCCCGCCGGTCGCGGAGCTGCTCGACGAGGTGCGTCGCATAAAATCAATGCAGGCTGATAGTGCGGCTGTGCAGGCGTCGTCCAGGGATGCGGCAAATGGCTGACGTTCCGGACTTCCAACAGAAACAGTACGCATTTGCAGCACATATTCGCGACCCCGAACGCCAGCCGGCACCGGACGGCATCGAGGATCGCCGCATGGCGATCTATCGCGAACTGTTCTTCAACAATCTCAACCAGCTGCTGGGCAAGGGGTTTCCGGTCCTGAAGACCCTGTACGGAGATGATGGCTGGCGCCGTCTCGTCAGGCAGTTCATGGCCCATCACCAGGCACAGACGCCTTACTTTCTCGAGTTGCCGAAAGAATTTGTACGCTTCCTGCAAACGGGCTACGAACCGGCCGACGATGACCCGCCCTTCCTGGCCGAGCTGGCACATTACGAATGGGTGGAACTGGCATTATCGGTCAGCAATGAGACTGATCGGCTCGACGACATTGACGCCAGCGGTGACCTGCTCGAGAGCGTGCCGGTCAAATCGAAGCTGGCCTGGGTCCTCAACTACCGTTTCCCGGTGCACCGTATCTCGCGCAATTTCCAGCCACTCGAGCCGGGCGAGCAGCCAACCTTTCTCGCCGTCAACCGTCGCCGGGACGATGATGTCGGGTTCATGGAGCTGAATCCGGTGACCGCGCGACTGCTTGAAATGATTGAAGCGAATGCAAGCGGGCAAACCGGCCGGGAACTGCTGCTGGCACTGGCACAGGAAATAGCGTTTCCGGATCCGGATGCGCTCGTCGGGCACGGTGCGGCAGCCATGAACGACATGCGCACCGTCGACATACTGGCGGGTACCCGGCGAACATAATAAGCAACACGGCACACCGGAACCCGGTCGTATCGTAAAAAACAACAACGGAAAACCTCGTGACATCACCCCTGAAACGAATGCAGGAAACACTCGATGCCACCCGCGCGGTCGACTTCCTCGGCCCGCTCGCCTTACGCCTGTACCTTGCCCCGGTATTCTGGGTCGCGGGTACCAACAAGCTCGACGGTATGGACAATGTCATCGCCTGGTTCGGCAATACCGACTGGGGACTCGGGCTGCCGTTTCCCGCGCTGCTCGCGTGGCTGGCAGTGGGCGCCGAGGTACTCGGTGCTGTCGCGCTGTTGATCGGACTCGCCACGCGCTGGTTTGCAATTCCGTTGATGATCACGATGCTGGTCGCGGCATTCAAGGTGCACTGGAGCAATGGCTGGCAAGCCATCGCGGATCCGATGAGCCCGTTTGCCGGTGACAACATTGATGGCGCCATGCAGCGGCTGGACAAGGCGAAGGAACTGCTGCGCGAGCA
>CAZLNH010000120.1:0-1658 GCA_964560775.1 uncultured Woeseiaceae bacterium
TCGGTTAGCTCCACTCCTTATGCGGAATTGCACGCGCTCAGCAACTTCACGTTTTTACGCGGCGCGTCGCATCCGGAAGAGCTGGTCGAGACCGCGGTTGCGCTCGGCTATGACGCGCTCGCGATCACCGATGAGTGCTCCCTGTCCGGCATCGTGCGTGCGCACACGGCGGCCAGGCAGGCGGGATTGCGCAAGCTCATCATCGGCACCGAGTTCCGGCTTGACGATGGACTGACGTTTGTCGCGCTGGCGCGTAACCATCGCGGCTATGCGGCGTTGTGCCGGCTCATCACCCGCGGCCGCCGCGCCGCGGCCAAGGGCAGTTACCGGCTGACGCGCGAGGACGTGGCCTGCGGCTTGCCGGATTGCCTGCTGCTGTGGGTTCCCGACAACCGGCTCGTGCTCGACGCGGCCGACCGCTGGATCTGCGACGTGTTCAGCGGCCGCCTGTGGATCGCCGTCGAACTGCTGGCCGACGGCCTCGAGCGCGAGCGCCTCACGCGCCTCGAGCGGCTTGGTGAGAATCTGCAATTACCGCTCGTCGCGAGCGGCGATGTGCACATGCACGCGCGCGGACGGCGCGCGCTGCAGGACACAATGACGGCGATCCGCGCCGGCGTTACGCTCGATCGAGCCGGCTTTCTCCTGGACCCGAACGGCGAACGCTGCCTGCGATCGCGTACTGACCTTGCCACGCAATACCCGCCGGCATTACTTGAGGAGAGCGTACGCATCGCCGCCGACATCGACTTCTCGCTCGATGAAATCCGCTACGAATACCCGTCGGAACTGGTGCCTGCCGGCCAGACAGCGGCGAGCTACCTGCGGCAACTGACCGAGGCCGGCATGCGCCAACGCTGGCCGGACGGCACGCCAGCCCGCGTTGTGGCGACGGTCGAGCACGAACTCGGTTTGATCGCCGATCTCCGGTACGAGCCCTATTTCCTGACCGTTCACGACATCGTGAACTACGCGCGCGGGCAGGGCATCCTGTGCCAGGGTCGCGGTTCCGCGGCGAACTCGGCGGTCTGCTTCTGCCTCGGCATCACCGAAGTCGACCCGGACCGCATGGCGATGCTGGTCGAGCGCTTCATTTCGAAAGAGCGCAACGAGCCGCCCGACATCGACGTCGATTTCGAACACGAACGGCGCGAGGAGGTCATCCAGTACATCTATCGCAAGTACGGCCGGGAGCGCGCTGCGCTGGCCGCGACGGTCATCTGCTACCGGCCGCGCAGCGCGTTGCGCGATGTCGGCAAGGCACTGGGCCTGAGCGGCCTGCAGGTCGAGCGCCTCGCGCGCTCGATGCAATGGTGGGACGGGCAGCAGGTCGATGACAGCCGCGTACGGGAAGCCGGCCTCGATCCGCACAGCCCGGTCATGAAACGCCTGCTGTGGCTGACGCGCCAGCTCCTCGGGTTTCCGCGGCACCTGTCGCAGCACGTCGGCGGTTTTGTCATCTCGAATGGCCCGCTGTCGGAGCTGGTGCCGGTCGAAAATGCCGCGATGGCCGACCGCACCGTCATCCAGTGGGAAAAAGACGATCTCGAGGAACTGGGGCTGTTGAAAGTCGACGTGCTCGGGCTCGGCATGCTGACGGCGATTCGCCGCAGCTTTGACCTGATCCGGCAGTTCGACGGCCGCGGCTACACGCTCGC
>CAZLNH010000121.1:0-15900 GCA_964560775.1 uncultured Woeseiaceae bacterium
ATGCTTTGGCCGCCGAACTGATACGGGAGAGCAAGAATCCGGATGTGCTGGCCGCGGCCCTGAAACTGGTTTCCGGGCGCGAGGATATTCCACGCCTGCTTGCCCTGGCGCGGCACGATGCATCTTTCGTTCGCATGCAGGTGGCGAGGCTGCTCGGCCGCATCGGCCAGCCGGAACACGTGCCGGTGCTCGAGTCACTGCTGCATGACAGACACTGGTGGGTGCGCTACCGCGCTGCACAGGCTATTGCCAGCCTGCCTTTTCTCGGCCCGAATGCCCTGCGTGCGCTGCGCGAACGGCAACAGGACCTGTACGCCCGCGACATCCTGGAGCAGGCCTATTCCGAAGTGGGCATGGCATGACCGCGCAGCAGGTCCTGCTTTCGTTGCAGTGGGTTTTTCTCGCTTATTTCATCCTGATCAACCTCGGGTACCTGGCGCAAAACATCATTGCGGCACTCGGTATCCGCCGCTACCTGCAAACCGCGGACCAATACGCCGGAGAGGGAGCGTTCTCGTCGCTTGATGTGCCAATCAGTATCATCGTGCCCGCCTACAACGAATCCGTGGCGATTGTCACGGCGGTCAAGGCCATGCTGCAGCTCGAGTATCCTGATTTTGAACTCGTCGTGGTCAATGACGGCTCAAAAGACGACACGCTGCAAAAGCTGATCGACGAGTTCAACATGCGGCCGTTTCCTGAAGCCTACCGCAAGCGCGTGCCATGCCAGGAGATCAACGGCATGTACCGGTCGGCGCTGAACAGCCGCCTGCGGGTCGTCGACAAAATAAATGGCGGCAGCAAGGCTGACGCTATCAATGCCGGTCTCAACGCGTGCCGCTATCCGTTGATTTGTGTCGTGGATGCCGATTCGGTCCTGCAGACAGACAGCCTGCGGCGCGTGGTCCGGCCGTTCCTTGAGGACTCAACAACGGTCGCGGTCGGCGGCACTGTGCGTATCGCCAACGGTTGTACCGTGCGCAGCGGCTTTCTCGAAAAAGTCGGTCTTCCCCGCGGGTTCCTGCCGCTGGTTCAGGTCGTCGAGTACCTGCGCGCATTTCTCTTTGGCCGCATGGGCTGGGCTCCGATGAACGCGTTGCTGATCATCTCCGGGGCATTTGGCGTATTTCACAAGGAAACGCTGGTCGAAGTCGGGGGCTTCAATCCCGACGCCGTTGGCGAGGACATGGAACTGGTATTGCGGCTGCATCGGATCATGAAACAGCAGCGTCGCCCGTACCGGATTGCCTTTATTCCGGACCCGGTCTGCTGGACCGACGCGCCGGAAACGCTCCGTGATCTCCGGGGCCAGCGCGTCCGCTGGCAGCACGGTCTGGGCCAGGCGCTGTTCATGAATCGCTGGCTGATGTTCAATCCGCGCGGCGGTGCCGTGTCGTGGCTTGCCGTGCCGTTCTACCTGCTGTTTGAACTGTTCGGGCCCATCATCGAAGTTGCCGGCTACCTGTTTTTTATCCTGTGCGGCATCATGGGCTGGCTGGCGTGGCCGGAAGCGCTGCTTTTCCTGTCGCTGGCCATTGCACTTGGCGTTCTGTTGTCGACCAGTTCAATCCTGCTCGAAGAGCTGTCCTTTCATATGTATCCGCGCTTTCGCCACCTGATGGTGCTGTACCTCGTGGCGATACTCGAAAATTTTGGGTACCGGCAACTCACTGCGCTGTGGCGCATGCAGGGCCTGTACCGATGGCTGCGCGGCGGCAAACACGAATGGAAAACCATTTCACGAAGCACGAGCCTGTCTGACAGGAATTGACCGCCGTACGGCGCATTTATAATTTACAATCGGCCCGCCACTTGACGAGGATACGGATAACCTGAATGAAGACGCTTACCTTGCTGCGCCACGCAAAATCGAGCTGGGACACGCCAAACGTTGCGGACAAAGACCGTCCACTGAATGATCGAGGTCTCCGTGATGCTCCGGCGATGGCCGTGCGCCTGCAGGAAGCCGGGGTACGACCGTCGTTGATACTCAGCAGCCCGGCCGTGCGCGCATGGGAAACCGCCAAGGTCGTGGCACAGCAGATCGGCTATCCACTGGAGTTCCTGCAACGGGAAGCGGACCTGTACCTCGCGTCACGCCGCAAACTGATCGAAATCATTGGCCGGCAGGACAATGGCTTCAACAGCGTGCTCGTCGTTGCACACAATCCCGGACTGACGGACCTTGCCAACTACCTCATCGCCGGACTGACCGACAACCTGCCGACGTCAGGCATCGTCTCGATCAATCTCGCCAGCGACGAGTGGGATCTTCGGCAGACCGGCGATAACGAATTGCTGGTCTACGACTACCCGAAAAAGCATCGGTGATGCGACCAAAATCGGACTAGCATTCCGGCACATTGACGGCGAGGCCGCCGCGCGATGTTTCTTTATAGATGGTCGACATATCCAGGCCGGTCTGGCGCATCGTACTGATAACCTGGTCGAGTGACACGAAATGAGTGCCGTCGCCGTGCATGGCGAGGCTCGCTGCATTGATCGCCTTGACGGAACCCATCGCATTCCGCTCGATGCACGGAATCTGCACGAGACCGCCGACCGGATCACAGGTCAGCCCGAGGTTGTGTTCCATGCCGATCTCCGCCGCGTTCTCCACCTGGCGCACGCTGCCGCCCTGCGCCGCAACGAGCCCGCCGGCCGCCATCGAACAGGCGACACCAACCTCGCCCTGGCATCCCATCTCCGCGCCGGAAATTGACGCATTGACCTTGTACAGGATGCCAATCGCGCCGGCAGTCAGCAGGTAGCGATCGATACCATCCTGGTCAGCATCCGGATACAGCTCGCAGTAGTAATGCAGCACCGCCGGAATGATCCCCGCCGCGCCATTGGTCGGCGATGTCACAACCCGGCCTCCGGCCGCATTTTCCTCATTGACCGCAATTGCCCAGGCATTGACCCAGTCCATAGTATCGAGTCCGCCGCGCCTGCCCTCGGCCGTCAGGGCTTTGTACAGCTTCGGTGCCCGCCGCAATACCGACATCCGGCCCGGCAGAACGCCTTCAGTTTCGAGGCCGCGACGCACGCATGCACGCATGGCCGCCCACAGGTCGTCGATGCGCTGGCGGATTTCCGCTTCCGAGCGCCAGTGCCGCTCGTTCCTGTACATCAGTTCGGGAATCGAAATCCCGTGCTCTTCCGCAAGCGACATCAGTGTTTCGGCATCGCTGAACGGGAACGGTGGCTGGCCCTCCTGTGCACTGGTCTCCGGCTCATCGCCCCGCACGACGAATCCGCCGCCGAGTGAGTACCAGTCCTCGCTCAGGACCGTTTCGCCGTCGGCGGTGTACGCGGTGAAACGCATGCCGTTGGTGTGCCGCGGCAGTTCCTCGTCGTAGTCGAAAACCAGGTCTGTTTCCGGATCGAAGGCAATCTCCCCAATACCGGCGACCTTGAGGCGCCGGGTGTCGTGAATGGCGCGCAGCGTTGGTTCCATCGCGTCCGGGTCGATAGTGGCCGGCTCGGCACCACCAAGTCCGAGCATGACCGCGGAGTCCGTGCCATGACCGCGCCCGGTAAACGCCAGCGAGCCGTAAAGGCGCACGTTCAGCCGTTCGACCGGTTGCTCCTTGCCCGCCAGTGTGCGCGCAAATTCGGACGCCGCCTTCATCGGCCCCACGGTGTGGGAGCTCGACGGACCAACGCCAATCTTGAAAATATCGAAGATGCTGATTTCAGCCATGGTGAACGTTTTACCTCAAATACCGCCCGGACTCTTTGGGAACTTGTTTGGCTTTAGTGGCAGGCGACGGCGCACCCCGGGGAGGGAAAGTCATTTCTCTGCCAGCGACAGAAGGCCCGTATCCCCGCCCACAGCGGCGATATTGTTGCTGACAGCATACTCGTTGCCGAAGCGTGCCAGGTAATTGGGACCGCCTGCCTTCGGTCCGGTTCCGGACAGTCCGCGGCCGCCAAAGGGCTGCGAGCCGACGATTGCACCGATCATGTTCCTGTTGATGTAAATATTGCCGGCGAGCGAATGCGTCTCGAATGCGCGGGCACGTGCACCGATGCGGCTGTGCAGCCCCATTGTCAGGCCGTAACCGGTGCGATTAACCGATTCGATCGCCTCCGCAAGCTGGCGCCGCTTGTAGCGCATGACATGCAATACAGGGCCGAACACTTCACCCTGCAATACATCGATATTGTCGATCTCGAGCGCAATCGGCGCAAAATACGTGCCGGATGAGATAGCGTCCGGCAGTTGGCATCGATACAGCAGTTTTGCCTGTTGATCCATCCGAGCGACATGGCGTTTCAGCATGTTGCGCGCATCGTCGTCGATCACCGGGCCAACGTCAGTGGATAGATCCGCCGGATCACCGATCGCGAGTTCCTTCATTGCACCTTGCAGCAACGTGATGACGCGCGGTGCAATGTCTTCCTGCAGGCACAGTACACGCAAGGCCGAACAACGCTGGCCGGCGCCATTGAATGCTGATGTGATCGTATCCTGGACAACCTGCTCCGGAAGCGCCGAGCTGTCGACAAACAGCGCATTCTGGCCGCCCGTCTCGGCAATCAGCGTAGCTATCGCGCCATCGCGTCCCGCCAGTGTGCGATTGATGACACGTGCGGTGTCGGTTGAGCCGGTGAATGCGACGCCCGCAACGCGCGGGTCGGCGACGGCGCGGCCACCTACTTTGGCGCCATCACCCGGCAGAAAATGCAGCACATCCGCCGGCACGCCGGCTTCCAGTAACAGCTCTGTCGCACGGAACGCAACGAGCGGTGTTTGCTCCGCGGGCTTTGCGAGCACGGCATTGCCCGCGGCGAGCGCGGCCGACACCTGTCCGGTGAAAATCGCCAGCGGAAAATTCCACGGGCTGATACAGACAAAAATGCCTCGTCCACGCATGCCAAGTGTATTGCGTTCACCGGTCGGACCGGGCAATTGCCGCGGCTCGCCGTACAACCGCCGGGCCTCATGCGCGTAGTAGCGCAGGAAATCGACCGCCTCGCGCAATTCGGCAATGGCGTCCGGCAGCGTCTTGCCGCCTTCGCGGACACATAGTGCCAGGAGCTCAGCCGTATGTTGCTCAAACAAGTCGGACGCGCGCTCGAGTATCGCGGCGCGATCGGCCGCCGGCATCCGATCCCAGCCGGGCTGCGCCTTGGCGGCAAGGTCCAGCGCCTGGTCAACGGCACCGGCGTCCGCCTGCCGGCAGATACCGATAACCTGCGACGTGTTGGCGGGATTTCGTGACTCGACCGGTTCTCCGCCCAATCGCTTGCCGCCGACGATTGGTGCGGCGACCCGCTCCGCGACCGCGATTTTCTGCATCGCCCGCAGCAGCCGCCCGCTGGCCTTGCGGTCTGCCAGGTTGTGGCCGGCCGAGTTGCGTCGCTCGCGGCCATAAAGCCCGGCCGGCTGCGGTATGCGCGGGTGCGGCTTGAAGCCACCCTCGCGCGCGATTTCGATCGGGTCACGCACGATGTCCTCGACGGCGATGGACTCGTCGACAATCCGGTTGACGAAAGATGTATTGGCACCATTCTCGAGCAACCGCCTGACGAGATACGGCAGCAAGTCCTCGTGGCTCCCGACCGGCGCATAGACGCGACAGGGACGATTGTATTTTTGTGGATTAATTACCTCCGCGTACAGTTCCTCACCCATGCCATGGAGCCGCTGGAACTCGAAATCAGTGCGTGATCCGGCATAGTGCAGCACGCTCGCCAGCGTATGCGCGTTGTGTGTTGCGAACTGTGGATAGAGGTGCTCGCCTGCTTCCAGCATTTGCCGCGCGCATGCGAGGTAGGACACATCGGTATGTGCCTTGCGTGTAAACACCGGGTAACTTGCCAGCCCGAGTTCCTGCGCACGCTTGATCTCGGTGTCCCAATACGCACCTTTGACCAGGCGCACCGGTATGCGCTGGCCATGCGTGGCCGCGAGGTCAATGACAAATGCGAGCACGTCGGATGCACGGCGCTGGTACGCCTGGACGGCAAGACCCAGGCCCTCATAATCCTTGAGTCGTGAATCGGCGCGAATGGCTGCAAAGAGCTCGAGCGATATTTCCAGGCGATCGGCCTCCTCGGCATCGACGGTCAGGGCGATACCAGCTTTTGCTGCCTGCATCGCGAGGTCGGTCAATACCGGCACCAGCTCGGCCATAATGCGTTTATGCTGCGTGTACAGGTAACGCGGGTGCAGCGCCGATAATTTCACGGAAATGCCGGGAGCGTCGAACATGTCATCCGCAGCTGCTCTGTCGCCGATTGCGCGAATGGCCTGGCTGTAGGATTCAAAATAGCGACTCGCGTCCTTCGCCGTCAGTGCCGCTTCTCCGAGCATGTCGTAGGAATACCGGTACTGGAGCGCTTCCTTTTTCCGTGAGCGTGCCAGCGCCTCGCGGATATCGCGCCCCATGACGAACTGGTGCCCCATGATGCGCATCGCCTGTCGCATTGCCGCGCGAACGACGGGCTCGCCCGCACGGCTCGCGATCCGGCCAATATAATGCGCCGGATTTTTTTTCGCGGATTCATCAACACGCAAAATTTCGCCGGTCAGCATCAGGCCCCACGTCGATGCATTAACAAATAAAGAGTCACTTGCACCCAGGTGATCCTTCCAGCGAGCCGACGTCACTTTGTCAGCGATCAATCGATCAGCCGTATCGGCATCAGGTATGCGCAGCAAGGCTTCCGCGATGCACATCAGAAGCACGCCTTCCTGCGACGACAGATCGTACTGCTGCAGGAATGCATCGATACCGCCTTCGTTAACTGCATTGTCGCGGACCGCGTTGACCAGCTCTGTCGCCGTCTGCTGCACATGCAGCCGCGCCGCATCACCGGCATCCGCCTTGCGGGCCAGTGCTTCAACCAGTGCGGTTTCGTCCGCAAGATAGTGACGGCTGATGTCACCGAGAGGATCGGTGCTCACGGTGGGCTGTTCAGTAAACTTCATGCGTAGTTTGCCTGTGGCGGGCTGCCTCGCCGGCCGATTCCCGTTGGATGGCCGGGCTGCCGGGGCGCCCAGTGTAGCTGTTCGCCGAAGTGCTTTAAAGGCGGCCCGGGCGGATCAGAGACCGCGGTTTCGCTGCCTCAACTTGCGCCGTGTGTGCTTGTCCGGACGCCCGTCCGTGCGTGGCATCTGCTGACGGTCGCTCTGCAGACCGGCGCGCAGAGCCTGACGCCTCTCGAGTGATTCGTCGCTCTCTGAATAGCAGCCTTGCGCCTCCGCCGCGGGACCACGCCGCGACGGTATTGACACGACATCAATCTGAAACGGCAACCGGTCGCGGACCAGTTCGATGCGGTCTCCGGGTGTCACGCGCGCACCGGGCTGCGCGCGTTCGCCGTTGATGCGCACATGGCCACCACCGACTGCTTTCGACGCCAGGGTGCGTGTCTTGTAAAAGCGCGTAAACCACAGCCAGCGGTCAACGCGCAATCCGGAACCGGTTTCGGACGTCATCGAATCCTCAAAAACCGCCAAAATCACCTGATATACTTTGCGGCCTTTGAAAGCGGAGAGCAATGCCGTGCCCGCCACATTTCTCAACAAACTGGCCGCGCAAACCGAAAGCCTGAAACTGGAGGGACTGTACAAGGAGGAACGCCTGATAGCCGGGCCGCAGCAGGCGTCAATCCAGGTCCGGACCAACGGTTCTGCTCGCGAGGTCATCAATCTCTGCGCCAACAATTATCTCGGGCTCGCCAACCACCCCACCGTCATCGCTGCTGCTCACAAGGCGCTGGACGACTACGGCTACGGTATGGCGTCCGTGCGTTTCATCTGTGGCACGCAAACGATACATAAGGAACTCGAGTCGCGTATCAGCGCGTATCTTGGAACCGAAGAGACGATCCTGTATCCCTCGTGCTTCGATGCCAATGGCGGCTTGTTTGAAACGATACTGACGGAAGAAGACGCCGTCATCAGCGATGCGCTGAACCATGCCAGCATTATCGACGGTATCCGCCTCTGCAAGGCGCAGCGTTTCCGCTACCGGAATAACGACACGGACGACCTCGAGACGAAACTTCGGGAAACCGCCGGGTGCCGCACCCGCCTGATCGTGACGGACGGTGTGTTTTCAATGGACGGTACCATCGCAAACCTCAAGGATATCTGCGACCTGGCCGAACGCCATGACGCTTTGACGATGATCGATGATTGTCACGCTACCGGCTTCCTTGGCGACACCGGCCGCGGCACACACGAATACCGCGACGTTATGGGCCGTATCGATATCATTACGAGTACACTCGGCAAGGCGCTGGGCGGTGCCTCCGGAGGATTTACGTCCGGTCGCAAGGAAATCGTCGGCTGGCTGCGCCAGCGGTCAAGGCCGTACCTGTTCTCGAATTCGGTTGCGCCAGCGATTGCCGCGACATCACTCGCAGTACTCGACCTGCTGGAGAGCGATGACAGTTTGCGGCATCGATTGCGCAAAAACGCCTCGTATTTCAGAACGCACATGGAAGAACTGGGATTCGATTTAAAACCGGGGGAGCACCCGATTGTGCCCGTCATGCTGGGCGACGCGAAGCTCGCATCGACGATGGCGGATCAACTGCTCGAGCACGGCATCTATGTGATCGGTTTTTCCTTCCCGGTCGTACCCAAGGGCGAGGCGCGAATACGCACGCAGATGTCGGCGGGGCTCGAGAAAGCCCATCTCGACAAGGCCATCGAAGCGTTCGCTACCGTCGGGCGCGCGCTGCACGTTATCTAACCAGGATTCATCGCAATGAAAGCATTGGTCAAGGCCAGGGCCGAACCCGGCATCTGGATGCAAGACATCGACAAGCCCTCTCCGGGTCACAATGACGTACTGATACGCGTCCGCCGCGCGGCAATCTGTGGAACCGATATCCACATCTACCAGTGGGACGATTGGGCCAGCCGGACGATCCCGGTTCCAATGGCAGTCGGCCACGAGTTCAGTGGCGAGATCGTCGAATGTGGCAGTGAAGTTGTCGGCTTCGACGTTGGTGACCGCGTGTCGGCGGAGGGGCATATTACCTGTGGTGTCTGCCGCAACTGCCGCGCCGGCCGCAGGCACCTGTGCATCAGCACCAAAGGTATCGGCGTCAATCGCGCAGGCGCGTTCGCCGAATACATCGCGGTGCCTGCATTCAACGTCTTCAAGTTACCCGATGCCATTACAGATGACATGGCATCAATCCTGGACCCGCTGGGCAATGCAACGCATACCGCACTGTCATTCGACCTGGTCGGTGAAGACGTGCTGATCACCGGTGCCGGACCGATCGGCATCATGGCGGTCGCGATTGCCCGATTCGCCGGCGCGCGTCATGTCGTCATTACCGACATTAACGACTATCGCCTTGGTCTCGCAAAAAAGATGGGCGCAACAGTCGCACTCAATGTCCGCAATGACTCCATAGACGACACCATGAAAAACCTCGGCATGACCGAGGGCTTCGACGTCGGCCTCGAGATGTCCGGCAATCCCTCAGCGTTCCGGGACATGCTGCGCACTATGCATCACGGCGGACAGGTTGCGTTGCTCGGCATCCCCCCGGACGAAACGGCGATCAACTGGAACGAGGTCATCTTCAAGGGGCTTACCCTGAAGGGCATCTACGGCCGCGAGATGTTCGAAACCTGGTACAAGATGACGAGCATGTTGCAAAGCGGACTCGATATCAGCCCGGTCATTACACACCATTTCGCCGCCAATGACTTTCTCGATGCCTTCAAAATGATGGAGTCCGGTCAGTCGGGCAAGATCATCCTGGACTGGGCATCCTGACGCTGAAGTAAGCGGGCCAGACGCGTGCTAGCGCAGATTGGACCCGTCAAACACGCAAAAGCAGTGTGCATAGATGCCGCGCGGGTCGTTGAAACGCAGTACCGAGGTCAGTGCCCGTTCGGCGAAAGCCGCCAGCCGGTCGACAGGCGACGTCCGCGAGCCGATGTCGAGACCCAGTGACCGGGCTCCGCCCAGAAACTGCAGGACCATGACTTCGAACGGGCTCAGGTCTTCTTCGAAATAAACCTGGCTGTAGTCATCCGCGACAAGACCTGCGAGGTCAGCGGCGACCTGAATGGCGGTGTCCAGATCGCCCAGTTGGTCGACCAGTCCGTTTTCGACCGCTGCAGCACCGGTCCAGATCTGCCCTTGCGCTATGCGATCGACTGCCGCCACGTCCATTCCGCGATGTCCCGCGACGCGCGCGATGAAATCGTCATAGGTGTCTTTGATCAATGCCTGCACAATCTGCCGTACGTCGTCCGACATTTCGCGATCAGGCCGCAGTGCGCCGGCAAACCTTGTCGTACCGAGACCGTCAGTATGTACACCCAACGCTGCAAGGCTGCGCTGGAACGTCGGGAACATACCGATAACACCAATTGATCCGGTTATCGTAGTCTCGTTGGCTACGATGCGGTCAGCGGCCATTGAAATCCAGTATCCGCCCGAGGCCGCAACACTGCTCATCGAGGCAACGACAGGCTTGCCCGCATCCCGCAGGGCCTGCACCTCATTGCGAATAATCTCTGACGCAAACGCGCTGCCACCCGGGCTGTCCACGCGCAGGACAACGGCCTTGACGGATTCATCGTGACGCGCCCGCGCCAGAAGATTCGCCGTCGAGTCACCGCCGATCGTACCTGGCGGTTGTGACCCATCGAGTATTTCACCCGCGGCAACAATAACCGCGATGTTGTTCCCGCCAAATGATGTGTCCTGCAGCAAGCGCATTTGCGCGAGATACTCATCCAGGCCGGCAGCCTTGTAGCCGAGCACACCTTCGTCATCTTCGCCGGCAATGGCCGCAATGCGTTCGCTGATCTGTTCATTGGTCAGCAACTCGTCAATAAACCCCAGCTCGACAGCTATCTCCGCAATCGTCGCATCGTCGCGCCGTGCATGCTCGAGAAAGTTTCCGGCAAATTCATCCACGCTGTTGTCGTTCAGGGCGCGGGCGCCGGCGACATCCGCCTGATACGAGGCCCAGAGGGCAGCCAGCACCCCACCGATAGCCTGGCGGTCCTCGTCTGACATGTCATTGCGCGTATAGGATTCGGCCGCGGTCTTGTGCGTTCCGGCACGAAACACATTCCAGTCGATCCGAAGTTTCTCGATTGCCTCCTGGAAATAGGTACGGTAGACGCCATAGCCCTGCATCAGCAGCATGCCTTCCGGATGCATATAGATTTTGTCCGCATGCGACGCAAGATAATAAGTGGACTGCTCGAAGAAAGTCGCATGCGCGATGACCTGTTTGCCAGACTGACGAAACTGTTCGATCGCATCGCCAACCCGCTGCAGCTTGCTGAGCCCGCCACCGGACATACCCCGCAGGTCGAGGACCACGACCTGGATGCGGTCATCGTCTCGCGCAAACTCGAGACCGTCGACGATATCCCGCACCAATGTTTGCAACGGCGCCTCGTCCAGCATCTCCGCGACGGCGCGGTCAAACGGGTCGCCCTCAAGCTGCTCAACCAGCACGCCGGAAGGCTGTATCACCAGTGCCGCTTTATTGGGAAGCGTCGGTGTCCCTGCTGACAATGCGCCAATCAGAATCGAAAACATGAACAGCAGCACGATCAGGTGAAGCACCTTGCGCAGCGTATCGGCACCGGTCCAGACCGCACTGAAGAATCGAACAAAAACATTGCGCTTGGCCACGTACTACTCCTGAAGTGCTTTGCGAAAAACGTTGACTGTCACGTTGAATATTACGGCGCGGCGTCCCGCCCCGGCAAGAACCACAGCGAGAGATCCTGCCAGAACGTAATGATCAGCACCGACACCATCAGTATCAGCAGGAATGGCAGTGTCGCTGCGTATACCTGCATAATCGGCTTGTTAAACCGGTAGCTGGTAATAAAGAGGTTCAGCCCGACCGGTGGTGTCAGGTAACCGAGCTGCATCGCTGCCAGGAATACAATACCCAGATGTATTTCGTTGACGCCGTACTGGGCGGCGATCGGCAGGACCAGCGGCACGACCAGGACAATGGCCGAAAAAATATCAAGTATTGCGCCGAGAATCAGCAGAAATACCAGCAGTAACAGCAGGAAGCTCAGTTCGCTGCTGACCAGCTCCGCGACATACGCCAACAGCATCTGCGGCACGCCGGCATCAATCATGTAGTTCGTGGACGCGAGCGATACGCCGAGTATGACGAGTATTCCGCCAACCAGCAGCATGGATTGCCGCATGACTTCCGGCAGGTTCCGGAATGGGATCTCGCGCAAGACGAATACTTCCACAATCAGCACATACAACGCCGTCACGGCGGCAGCTTCAGACACGGCAAAAAACCCGGAGTAAATACCACCGAGGACGACGATGGGCAACGGGAGCTCCCAAATCGACTCGCGTAACGCATCGCCTAACTCCCGAAGCGAAAACGGCTTCAATGGCTGCCGGTTTCCCCGGCTCACCCAGAAGCTGTAGCCTGACAACATGACGAGCATCAGCATGCCGGGCAGGATGCCTGCGCGAAACAGATCGTCAATCGAAACCTCGGCAATGACTCCGTACAGTATCAGGGGCAATGAGGGCGCAAACAGCAGACCCAGACTGCCTGACGTCGTCACGAGGCCCAGGTTGAAGTTATCCGGATAGCCATCCTGCTTGAGCGCGGGATAGAGAATTGCGCCAAGAGCGATGATCGTCACGCCGGATGCACCGGTAAACGCTGTGAAAAACGCACAGGCCGCCAGCGACACCAATGCTAGTCCGCCCGGCATCCAGCCCAGCAGTGCACCGGTAAGCCGCACCAGCCGCGTCGGGGCGTTGCTTTCGCTCAGCAGATAACCGGCGAACGTGAACAGCGGGATTGCCGAAAGAAACGGCATGTCGGCTATGCCAAGAATTTCGACGGCGACCGCCATCAAGTCGATTTCTTCCTGGTAGTAACCCAGCATGGCACTGCCGGCTATGACCGTGAACAGCGGCGCACCGAATATCGCGAGTACGATCAGGAGTATGCTGAGCGCTATCATTGGCCGGGCGCCTCGGCGGGCTCATTGCGGATCACGGCTATCGATGCGCCGATGCTTGCCAACAGGAACCGGTAACTCATCAATGCGAACGCCAGTGGTACGATGCCATGCGCTGTCCACGCCGGTATATCGACGAGCACGGTGTCACCGAACTCAAGTGACAGCAGGATGAAACGCAGGGAATGCCATGCCAGCAAACCGCAAATCAGTGCCGCGAACAGGTCGACAATCATACGCGGCACGCGCGCGAACCGTTCCGGAGCAAAATGCGACAGCACGTCGATGCGCAAGTGACGGTTGCTGCGGCTCGCCGCAATGGAGGCAACCATCGCGATCCACAGCACCATAAGCTTCAGCAATTCGTCCGCCCAAACCAGGCCGCTGTCGAAAAACAACCGCAGCGCAATCTGGCCAACGGCAATAATCATCATGCCCGCAAGCAGCAATACCAGCACCAGGTTTTCAAGCGCAGTGCCGAGGCGCTCAAGCCGCCCGAGCAGACGGCGGGCGGCATCCGTCATTAATGCGCCTCGCTGACGGATACCTCGTCATTTTCCGTGGCATTGGCAGTACGGTAGTCCTGCAGGTGCATCAGCAGTTCGTCAAGCAAGCTGGCCGAAAACATGCCTTGGTCGGCCATATCGCTGTTTGTCTCCTGCATCTGGTCGCGGATTTTTTCGAATTCGCCGGGTACGGGGTCTACTTCTTCAAGTCCGACGCTCAGCAGGGCCTCGGTTGCGTTGCGGGAGTCACGCTGACTGGCCGCATCAACGTCATCGTAAATACCGGTCATGACATCCCTGACGACCGCCTGGTCGGGATCTGACAACTGGTTGAATTTGCGCTCGCCGATCACCATGAAGCCCATTGCATACAGCACCGGCATCCTGGTTACGTACTTCACCTTTGTATGCCATTGCAGCGCAAGTGCCACGACCGGCGGGATGGCAACGATGTCGATAAGTCCCGTCTGCAGGCCGGTCAATACGTCGGTAATCGGCAGTGAGACCGGCGACAGGTCCAGAGACTTCATGCCCTGGTAGCTGATCTGGTCTCCTTCGGGTAACCAGACCTTTTTGCCCTTCAGGTCGTCGTGGCTGCGAACTGGCTCGTTCGACAGGATAATCGCAAACCCGCCACCCGCGAAGCCGAAGGTTTCGAATCCGAGGTCTTCAATTCCCGCAATCAACCCGGCATCGAGATGTTCGCGGACGTATTCGACCTCTTCAATTGATTTGAACAGGAACGGCAAACCATAAATATTCACGTCCGGGTAGCGATCCTGGAAATCGGTAGGCGCGAACGTACCGCCGTGCAACTGGCCAATCTGCATTTTCCGGAGAACCTGCCGTTCATTGCCTTGCACACCGCCGGAATAAAACTTGAGCTTTACGCGCCCGTCCGTGCGCTCGCGAATTTCCGCGGCGCCTTGCCGGAATTCTTTCATCCATCCGGAGTTTTCCGGAGCAAGCGTTGCGATCTTGATCTCCGTCGTTTGCGCGGCCGCCATGCCGCCCATCAGGGCAAGCATAAGTCCGGCAACTATCGGTATCGGGTTTCGCATCTGCATTCTCCGCTGGTGCAATCTGGGTGTGGTATCGGCTGGCCGGTCAGAAATAATCGGCGCCACTTTCGAGCAGCGCGCGCGCATCACGTTGCGCCAGTACGTTGGTCAGCGTGTAGCCGGGTACTTCGGACTCGGCTGCAAGGACGTCCTGAAGCAGGCGGTCATGCAGTTCCTTATCGTACATAAGCCGTGCATAGCCGCGTGCAAATTCAACCTTCGCGCCAAGGTCCCGGCCGCCTGACAATTCGATCGAACGTTCAAAATAGGCACGGCCCTGTTCAGGGTCGCCACCCAGCGCGGGCGGACGCAGGGTGGTCAGTATGCCAAGGTACGTGTAGGCATCGCTGTCGTCTGTGCCATCGCTTACATCGAGATAGCGCAGCAGCAGCGCCTCCATATGGGGCAGCCTGGCCAGTGACGTCCAGTCGTCGCTGTGCGCACGAATGTAGGCGAGTGACGCGACGGCATAACTCAATACGACATCGGCATGTCTTTCGCCGAGTCCCTTTAGGGAGCGCTCGTAAGCCTCGAAGTCCATATCGTCCCAGGCGCAGGACGAGGCGTACTCGATGCAAATCGCCTTGCTGCCGTAATGCCTGGCGCGTTCGGTCAGTCGTGCCGCGCGCGCAGCTTCGTCGGCAAACACAGCGCCATAGGAGGCATACAGGTCAGCTGCAGCGGCCAGCAATGCCGGGTCCTCCGGGTTACCTTCTATCAGGCTGTCGAGCAGCAGAAGGTACGCTGGCGCACCATCGCGCACCGTTTCGGGATCCGTCTGGTTCAGTACAGCCAGCGACAGGTTGTCAGCAAAGCCTGACGCGGCCGACGAGACCAGTGACGCACAACCGGCCTGCAGCAGTGCCGCGACAACCAGCAGGCTGCGCAGTGTCGGGGCGTGATGGAGCATACTGATCATGCCTCGAAAGACTCGTTTGCCACGCAATGGTTCAGGCCAATCGCGTCACGACATGAATATGGCGCGCGGCACCGGGCCGCAACAAGTGAGATACCCGGTTAGATCTTTTCCTTGATCCGCGCGGCCTTGCCGGTACGTCCGCGCAGGTAGTAAAGCTTGGCGCGCCTTACATCACCGCGCCGCTTAACTTCGATTTCGCTGACCACGGGGCTGTATGTCTGGAATACGCGCTCGACACCCTCACCGTGCGATACCTTGCGCACGGTAAAAGATGAGTTCAGGCCGCGATTACGCTTGGCAATGACGATACCCTCGAATGCCTGCAGACGCTCGCGATCACCTTCCGTCACCTTGACCTGCACGATCACGGTATCGCCGGGTGCGAAATCCGGAATGACCCGGGTCATCTGTTCCTGTTCGATTGCTTCGATTACTTTGCTCATC
>CAZLNH010000122.1:0-10051 GCA_964560775.1 uncultured Woeseiaceae bacterium
GTCGCCGCGGGCAGGGCGAAAGCGGTTTTCATGGAGGGTCCCCCCTAATTCAACGGTTGCTGAATTGATATTATTTCAACGTTGGTTGAAACACAAGCGGAGAAGGCCGGCCCGGCCTGTACATGAATTGTCCGGGCTAGGGTTCGTCCGCCGGGGGGCCGCACAGCGCGCGGAAACCGGCCGCGACGAAGCGCGGCATGCGGGCGTTGGCGGCTTCCATGTCCGACGATTTGCACAGGCCGTCGGACAGGTTGTCGATGCGGCCGGTCTCGGCAAAGGTCAGTGTCAGTGCACCGGACAGGAAGTGGTAGCTCCAGAACAGGTCTTCCTCGCGGCAGTCGGGCAACGCGCGTCGCAGCGCATCGAGGAAGCGCTTGACGAGCGGGTCAAAGTAACGCGTCATCAACGCGCCACCCCATTCGGGAGAGTTGTTGATTTGCGCGACCAGTGCCATGTAATCGCGCCATTCGTCCGGTTCTTTCGCCAGCACGTCGAGCAACGGGTGGGTGAACGCCCCGATGATTTCCTCAATGCTTGGAGGGTCGTTCGGATGGCGCTTCTCAACCTCCTCGAGTGCCGCGAGGCGCATTTCATTCAGGGTTTTGGCGCGCCGGAGCAACACGGCGTCGAACAGGTCGCGCTTGGATTTGAAATGGTAATAGGCGAGTGCAACGTCGGCGCCGGCCCCGGACATGATCTGGCGCACCGTGACGCCGTCAAAGCCGCGTTTCGCGAACAATTTTTCGGCAGCGTCCAGGATCCGTTCGCGCGTGGCTTTGGCATTGCGTGGCATACGCGGCATCTTAGGCCAGTCCCGACTTGCACATCAACAACCGTTGAAATAAAGTTCAACGCTCGTTGAAAAGCGCGATCGCGCAGGAGCACGGACATACATGAGCTGGTTTCAGGCCGCAGAGCCCTTGCTTCCCGACATTATCCGCCTGAACGCCAAGTGGCGCGGTAATCATCCGGCCCTACGTTGTGATGGCACGACTGTGACCTGGCGGGAGCTCGGCACATCGCTGGACCGCATCGCAAACGCGTATGCAGGCCTGGGTCTCGCCGCTGGAGATCGCGTCGCGATATTGATGCAGAACAGCCCCGAGATGCTCGAGGCAATGCTGGGCGCGGTATGCGGCGGTTACGTTGCCGTGCCGCTGAACGTGTCGGTTGCGGACGAAGGCATCGAAAAACAGATCAATGACTGTGCCGCGCGCGCAGTGGTCGCGTCACCGGAACATACTCCACGCCTCGAGCGCATGAAGCTGCCGGAGGGCATTGGGCAACGGCGAATTACCGCCGGCGAGACCCGTGCCGGCTGGCTCGATTTTGCCGCCCTGACGGCGGACGCCGATGCGCGGGAGCCTGTCACGAGCATTATCGCGTCGGACGCCTGCAATATTATCTACAGCTCGGGAACCACCGGACTGCCAAAGGGCATCGTGCATACGCATGCCTGCCGCATGGCATGGGCCTACGACATGACCGCCGCGCTGCGTTACCACTCGGATGCGCGTACGCTCATTTCCCTGGGCCTGTATTCGAACATCACTTGGGTCACGATGCTGAACACGATCCTGTGTGGTGGCACGCTGGTGCTGATGCGGTCCTATGATGTCGGCGGCTGTCTCGCCCTGATCGAGCGCGAAAGGGTCAGTCACGCGGGTATGGTGCCGGTGCAGTTCCAGCGCCTGCTGGAAGCACCGGGCTTCGACGCTGCTGACCTGTCCAGCTTGCAAAGCCTGATGTGCTGCGGCTCGCCGCTTGTTGCGGACCTGAAAAAACGCATCGTCGAACGAATTCCCGGCGATTTCATAGAGCTTTACGGACTGACCGAGGGGCTTGTGACCATCCAGTCCCCCTCCGATGCCCTGCGGAATCCGGCCACCGTCGGCAAACCCTGTCCCGGCCAGTACCTCTGCATCCTCGACAATACCGACCGGCCGGTCGCGCCCGGGGAGGCCGGCGAGATCGTTGGCTACGGGCGCCTGCTGATGAGCGGCTACCTGAATCGCGACGATGCAAGCGAGGAAGCGACGTGGGTCGATGACCTCGGCCGGCGCTGGTTGCGCACCGGCGACATCGGCCGGCTCGATGATGAAGGCAACCTCTATCTTGTCGATCGCAAAAAGGACATGATCATTTCCGGTGGACAGAATATCTATCCGGCCGATATCGAGGCGGTCGTCGCGACTTTTCCGGGCGTCCGCGAAGTCGCGGTGATCGGTGTTGCAAGTGAGCGCTGGGGCGAATCACCGCTCGCCGTTGTGTGTGGCGACGGTATCGACGCCGGCGAATTGGTGCAATGGAGCAATGAGCGGCTAGGCAAGCAACAGCGCATCGCCGGTGTGCGCATCATTGACGAGCTGCCGCGCAATCCGAATGGCAAGGTGCTGAAGAGGGAACTGCGCAAGGTGTTTGCCGATGCGCTTCGGGAGGGCAGTGCAGCATGACGGATGTGGAGGAGCGCTGGTACGACAGCGCGGACGGGCTGAGCTTGTACTACCGGCGTTTTGGCGCGACGCAATCGGGATTGCCGGTGGTCTGCCTGCCGGGGATCACCCGCAACAGCCGTGATTTCGAGGATCTCGCCAGGCACCTGGCGCACTCGCACCCGGTTTTGACGCCCGACCTGCGCGGCCGCGGCCGGTCGGCGCCTGACCCGAACTGGCGGAATTACCAGCCGCGAACCTATGTCGACGATGTCGTGCGGCTGCTCGATAATGCCGACGTGACCCGGGCCGCATTCATCGGTACATCGCTCGGCGGGCTCGTATCCATGCTGCTGGCCGCGGTACACCGCGCACGCATTGCCGGTGTTGTCCTGAACGATATCGGACCCGAGATCGGCCCGGCAGGCCTCACGCGCATCAAAACCTACATTGGCCGCATGCCGCCGGTCCGGAACTGGGACGAAGCGCTGCAACAGGTCAGGGAGATATACGGTGCCGCATGGCCGGACATTGATGATGACATGTGGTCGCGGATCGTGCGGCGCGGCTATCGTGAAAACGAGAACGGTATTCCGGTGCTGGATATGGATCCGAAAATCGGTGACGCAGCCCGGGAAGCGGGCACGTCGGCCGGCGATCCGTGGCGGCTGTTCGACGCATTGCAGGACATACCGATGCTGGTCCTGCATGGCGAGACGTCGGACATCCTGACGGATGATATCGTCGCAAAGATGCGCGCGGCCAAGCCCGATCTCGCTTACGTTCGCGTTGCCCGGCGCGGCCACGTGCCGCTGCTCGATGAGCCCGAGAGCCTCGCGGCCATCGACGAATTCCTGGCGGGCCTGCAATGAGCCGGTTCGCCACGGTCGTTTGCGTCGTGCTCGCCGTGTCAACAATGTCCGGTTGCGGAAAACCGGCCAGCGACGGGGACGAGCCCGCCGAACTGCCTGCACTGTCGGCGCTGCCGGACATCACTGTATCCGGTGCATCGTCCGGCGCTTATATGGCCACGCAGTATCACGTCGCGTACTCGTCGCACGTCACGGGTGCCGCTTTAATTGCCGGCGGGCCCTGGGGTTGCGCACGCGGCCAGCTGACCCGCGCGCTCGGCGCGTGCATCAAAGGCGACGGTATCGATACCGGCCTGCTCGCAGGTGATGCCAGCGCCCTGGTGGACGCGGGCGCCATCGATGCACTGGAGAATCTGCGGGATGACCGCGTGTTCCTGTTCCACGGTACGCGCGACGAGGTCGTCGCTCGCGACACGGTGGCCGCGGCCGGGCAGTGGTACACCGCGGTTGCCGATATCGATGCCCGCTTCGACGACAGCGTTCCTGTTACGCACGGCATGCCGACGATTGACTACGGCGCGCCGTGCGCGGAGTTCCGCGCGCCGTACCTCAACGCTTGCGAGCACGACCTTGCCGGCGAGTTGCTCGGGTACCTGCACGGCGACCTGAATCCGCCGGACGATACTGCAGGTTCATTGCGCGAGTTTAACCAGCGCGCCGATTCGGCGGCCGGCCTCGCGGAGACCGGCTACGCCTATGTGCCCGACAGTTGCGCGCAGGGACTTGAATGTCGCGTGCACGTGTTTTTCCATGGCTGCGGACAATCCGTCGAGCAGATCGGCGACGAGCTTGCCGCAAATGCCGGGTTCAACCGTTGGGCCGCGGCGAACAACCTGATCATTCTTTACCCGCAGGTTGCGCCGAGCAGGCTGTCACCGCAAAACCCGCTGGCCTGCTGGGACTGGTGGGGCTATTCGGGCGAGGACTACCTGACACAGCAAGGTGCGCAACTCGCCGCGGTGCGGGCCATGGTCCAGCAGTTGACGGCGCCCCGGCAATAGCCCGGACATCTCACCGATTTCGCGGTTTCTCGCTTGCCCGTTGTCCGCACATCGAATTTTCCTCACCCGGAAATACACTCTGGTATTCCGCTCGATAGGAAAATCCATTGTGCGAACTGTGCTGCCCGAGAATCCCGCGAATCGGTGAGATGTCCGGGCTAACCCCTCACTCCGCGCTGACGAGGCGATGTCGTATCGCGAACCGGACCAGCCCGGGCACATCGTGTATAGCGAGCCGCTGCATCAGCTGACTGCGATGGGCTTCGACTGTTTTTGCGCTGATCCGCAGCCTGGCGGCAATCTGGGCGGTCGTCAGTCCGTCAACCAGAGCCAGAAGAATCTCCCGTTGCCGCGCTGTCAGCTGTTCCACGTCGTCGCTTGACGTCGCGGCCTGGGATGTTCCGGGCGCTTGCAGCAATGACGGGGTTATATACTCGCCGCCACTGAACACCTTGCGGATCGCGCGCTCGAGTTCGTCAGCGGCCATGTTCTTGACCATGTAGCCGCGCGCACCGCGCGCAATGGCGCTGCTCATGTAGTCAGCCGTGGCGTGCATGGACAACACGATGATCCTGGTGTCCGGTTTCTTTTCGATGATGCGCCGGGTTGCCTCAAGGCCATCTACGCCGGGCATTGCGATGTCCATCAGGAAGACGTCTGTCTCCTGATCGTCGGCCAGCGCAATGGCGATTGCATCATTCCCGTTGTTGCCCTCCGCGACCACCTGCATGCCATCGATGTCGTCGAGCAACGCCTTCAAGCCGTCGCGGACAATCTTGTGGTCGTCGATTAGGGCGAGACGGATGGGCATGGTGGAATGTCCCTGACGTCGCAATGGATGAGATTGCCTGATTCTTGCCTTGGAAAATACAGTAAAAGAGGTTGCCGCTGAAACGTATCCCTGGCGGGACCGCGCATGCGCCCGTTGGTACACTAGTGCGGATTCGTCACCGATTGCGCGGGCCAGTTACAGGTTGCATGCCGGCAACCTTCTGCGCCCCCGTTGCAGGTGTCGTTGAGTAACCCTGGTTGCAAGGACAGAACACCATGATTGCCCTCATCACGATGAACCTGCTCATATTTGTTGCGCTGATGGTCGTTCTGGCGCGGTTGCGCCGACCCGGCATCAGCCTGGCGCAACAGATCCTTGCCGGCCTGGTGCTCGGCGTCATGTTTGGCTTTTACCTGCAGATCTTCTTTGCCGGTGACAAGGGCGTGTTGGACGGCACCCTCGAGTGGACCAATGTCGTTGGCAGCACCTATATCAACCTGTTGATGATGATCATCATGCCGCTGGTGCTGGTCATGATGATTTCCGCCGTCATACGCATGCGCGAAGTCGCTGCACTTGGCAAGATCGGGGGATCGGTCATCGGTATCCTGATCGGCACAACGATTGTTGCCGCGTTGGTCGGCATTGCCGTCGCAAGCCTCTTTGGCCTGTCGGCCGAAGGGCTGACTGAAGGCGCGCGTGAGCTTGCGCGGGCCAGTGTGCTGGAGGGGCGGCGCGAATCTGTCGCAGAGCTCGGCTTCGCGGACATGCTTGTGCGCTTCGTGCCGTCGAACATCTTCGAGGATCTGACCGGCGCGCGACCGACATCGATCATCGCCGTGGTCGTGTTCGGCATCCTGTTCGGCATCGCCGCGCTGCAGGTGTCAAAGGATGACGAAGCGCGAGGCGCGGCCATACGGAGATTCATCGAAACCGCGCAGGCGATCGTTATGAAACTGGTGCGGTTGATCATGGCATTCACGCCCTACGGCATACTTGCCCTGATGACCAAAGTGGTTGCGGGCTCGAACGCCAATGACATACTTAGTCTGCTGACATTCGTGCTGGCTTCCTACATTGCGATTGCGATCATGTTCGCGGTCCACGCGCTGCTGTTGGCGCTGAACGGCGTAAACGTTGTTCATTATGCAAAACAGGTCTGGCCCGTACTGACATTTGCGTTTTCGTCGCGGAGTTCGGCGGCAACGATTCCGCTGAACGTCGAAACGCAAATAGATAAACTGCATGTGCCGGTGTCGGTCGCGAACCTGTCCGCTACCTTCGGTGCGACGATCGGGCAGAATGGTTGTGCCGGTATCTATCCCGCGATGCTGGCGACAATGGTAGCGCCGACCATGGGCATCGATCCCCTGAACCCGTCGTTCATTGCGGGCCTCGTGGGCGTAATCGCCATCAGTTCCTTCGGCGTCGCGGGCGTTGGCGGCGGTGCGACATTTGCCGCCCTGATCGTGTTGCCGGCAATGGGATTTCCGATTGCACTCGTGGCCCTGCTGATATCGATTGAACCGCTGATCGACATGGCGCGGACGGCGCTGAACGTCAACGGCGCCATGACGGCCGGCGTCCTGACAGGCAGGCTCGTGAAAAACATTCCCGCTGACGAACCGGACGTGGCGGCGGAGCAGACTCCTGGCCCGGATTATTCATGAACGTTTTGGTGCGGTGGCAGGCGAAGGCCCTCCCCGGGGCACACCTCCGCCCCGACCTCCGTGCCGTTCATGAATAACCCGGGCCAGGAGTCTGCGGTGAATATCAGTCGAAGCGGTTGCAGCGAAAGGGCGTAAGGTCGACCGGCGGTGTCCGGCCGTCAAGAAGTGTCGCGACGATCTCCGCCGTAATACCCGACAAGGTCAGGCCGAGGTGCTGGTGACCGAAAGCCAGTATCGCGCGGTCGTGTTTCGTGCATGTGCCGATGACCGGCAGATGATCGGGCAATGACGGCCGGTGACCCATCCATTTCGTGCACCCGACGTGCTCGATACCGGGTACAAGGGCTTGCAGGTGACGCCTCAACGCATCGAACCGTGCCGGATTCGGCGGCAACTCAAGCCCGCCGAACTCGACAAATCCGGTAATGCGCAGTCCCGCACGCATCGGCGTCATGACCGTACGGCGCTCGAGACTTTCGACAGGCATGCGCAAACCGGATTGCCAGCCGCCGGCCGTCAGGTGGTATCCGCGTTCGGTTTCGAGCGGCAGGCGGTGACCGAGCTGCCTCGCGAGCGAGCGTGACCAGGCCCCGGCGGCGATAACGATGGCGTCGGCGGCGCATTCCTGTTCGTCGTAGCGAAGTCGAAAACCGCCAGTGGGCGAGGCAGACACTTCAGTGACATGACCGCGGCAAATACGGCCGCCGCGTTCTTCAATAGCCGACGCGAGGCGCTTGCAGACCTGGTACGGCTCGACAACGTGCGCGGTGTCGGGGAAAAACAGGCCGCCGGCGACTTTCGGCGACAGGCCGGGCGCGAGTTGCTGCACGTCATTGCGGCTGAGCGGCCGCGCCAGGATGTCATCGTCAGCAAGCCGCTGTTGCAACCGGGACAAGGCCGGTATCGCATCGCGATCTTCGGTGACCAGCAGGTGGCCGTTCGTCTTCAGCAGCGAAAGAGCACCAGCGTCATCCAGCAGGCGCGTGAATGCCGGCAGACTGTGCTGTTGCAGCGATTGCAGGGCGGCCTTGCCGCGGGCGAAGTTGGCCGGTAACGACGCGCGGGCGAATCGCGCCAACCACGGTGCGATGCGGTGTGCATGGCGCAGGCGAATGCCGAGCGGTCCGTCCGCCGCGAGCAGGTAGCGGGGTACTTCGCGCAACGTTTCCAGCGACGCCAGTGGTTCGACGGACTCATTCGCAATGCGCCCGACATTGCCGAACGAGCAGCCGCGGCCCGGTGCTTCGCGATCAACAAGCCTTACATTTCTGCCCGCCAGTTGCAGGCGCAGGCCGATTGCAAGGCCGATGATGCCGGCGCCGACGATTACGACTGACCCGGCGCCCCGGTCCGTCATGTACTTGGTCCCTGCATCATTGATCGGCGGGTCCCGCTTGCAGCAGGCCGTAACGGAACGGATCGCCGGGTTCAAAAAGCAGGGTTGCCCGCCCTGTCACCCAGGCCGAACCGGTGATCGTCGGCAGCACGTGATCGGCGGCCAGTTCACCGAACGCATCGAATACGCTGCCGGTTATGCTCTCCTGGCGCCAGGTCTCACCAGGCAGTAAATCGCCGCTCTGCAGCAGGCAGGCAATTTTTGCGCTGGTGCCGGTGCCGCACGGCGAACGATCGTAGGCTCTGCCCGGGCACAGGACGAAGTTGCGGCCGTCAGCCTTGCGGATGTCTGACGGTGGTCCGCACAGTTCGATATGGTCAATCAGTGCGCCGCCGGTACCGCGGATAGTGCTTGCATCCAGCGCAAGACGCAGTTTCCAGCACCAGGCCGTCAGATTGTCGGCGTTATTGAGCTCTAGGGATTGCCCGTGATCCGACACCAGGAAGAACCAGTTGCCTCCCCAGGCAACATCACCGTGCACAGTACCGACACCATCTACCTCGAGCGCAGCATTGCGGCGGTAGCAGTAGCTGGCTACGTTGCCGACGCTGACGCGATTGGCATCGTGCAGCGTGACAGTAACCGTACCGGCAGGCGTCTCGAGTCGATGCGTACCAATGTCCAGCCGGCCCTCGGCGGCCAGCGTTACGGCAACGCCGATCATGCCATGCCCGCACATGCCCAGGTAGCCGACGTTGTTGAAGAAAATGACGCCGGCAGCATTTGCAGTGTCCTGCGCGGGCCGCAACAGAGCGCCGACAAGGACTTCGGAACCGCGGGGTTCATTGACGACTGCCGCGCGGAACGCATCGTGCTTCTTCCGCAGTTCCTCGACACAGTCAGGCAGCGAGAGGGAGTCCAGGACGGGACCGCCCGCGAGGATGACCCGCGTCGGCTCGCCGCCGGTATGTGAATCGATAACGTTAATTTGCTTAAGGTTCATGCCGCCACTGACCTCCCCGCGCTGCATGCTTACATCGTATAGTCTACCCTGCGCCGTGAACCATGCAGCTGCAATCCGATACGGGGGACGACATGAGCGTGACTGGATCAATCAGGCAATTTTTCTCAGCGCTGGTGCTGCCGGTGATCGGCTGCATCCTGGCACACGCTGCGACGTCCGCCGCGGCACAGGACGACGACGTCGTCATTCCGCCGCGCAGTGAGGGTGAGGGACCGTACCAGCGCCTGATCCTGCGTGGCGGCTACCTGATCGACGGGACCGGCGCGCCGGCCCAGGGTCCGGTAGACATCGTCATCGAGGGAGACCGTATCACCGACGTGCGTGTCGTCGGCTTCCCGAAACTGCCGGCCGATCCGGAGCGTCGACCGCCACTCGACGGCGGCCAGGAACTCGATGTGACGGGCATGTATATCCTGCCCGGGTTCGTCGATACGCACCTGCACCTGCATACGACGAAGTCGGGCCAAAACGTGCCTCCCGAGTATGTGCTGAAATTGTGGCTGGCGCACGGCGTGACCAGCGGCCGCACGGTGGGCAGCGATCATGACACCGGGTGGCAGGTAAACGTCGCCGGGCAGCTTGCGCGGAACGAGGTGACCGGGCCGCGGCTCGAAATCTATCCGATGTTCGGCACCAGCGATTCCGGAGCGATCAATACGCCGGACGATGCACGTGAATGGATTCGCCGCATCAAGCGGGCAGGCGCCAGCGGCGTCAAGTTCATCGGTGCACAGGAGGATGTGCTTTGGGCGGCACTGGATGAAGCGAACAAAGTGGGATTAAGGTCAACAATGCATCACGCACAACTGGCCGTGAAGCACGCCAACGTGCTGGCAACGTCCGAACGCGGCCTGAACTCGATGGAACACTGGTATGGCCTGCCCGAAGCGATGTTCGAAGATCGCACGATCCAGCACTACCCGAACGACTACGTGTACCAGAAC
>CAZLNH010000123.1:0-28359 GCA_964560775.1 uncultured Woeseiaceae bacterium
CGGCTACCTGCACGCAAATTGCGGTCACTGCCACAATGATGACGGTCCGCTCGCGGACCTCGATCTGAACCTGCAGCAGTCCGCCGTCTCCGGTTCAGCCAACGTGGCGCGCACACTCGAGACGCTGGTCGGCTACCCGAGCGAGTTCCAATCGGGAGAAATCGACACCCGCGTCGTACCGCGCGAAGCCGGGCTCAGCATGTTGCTGGCCAGAATGCGCTCGCGCAATCCGTTTGTGCAGATGCCGCCCCTTGGTACGCGCGTCAGCGACAGTCAGGCCAACGCGCTGGTTGCGCGCTGGATCGAACACGATCTCCAACACGAGGAATACCCGAAATGAAAACCACCCGTATTGTGTCCCGCGCCTGTGTGCCGGGCCTGGCCGCCGCCTTGTTCCTGGTAGCCGGAGCAGCTCCGGCCGGTCAGGAGGACGACGCCACGGAGCACGCCAGCCAAGCGCTGGTGGAACGCGGAAAATACCTGGTCACCATCGCCGGCTGTAACGACTGCCACACGCCGCTGAAGATGGGCCCCAACGGTCCGGAACTGGACATGACGCGCATGCTCGCCGGGCATCCGGAGGACCTCGACATGCCGGAGGCGCCGGCGCTGCCTCCCGGCCCGTGGCAGGTCAGTGTCGCCGGTACGCTCACTGCATGGGCGGGGGGATGGGGAGTGAGTTACACGGCGAACCTGACCCCCGACCGGGAAACGGGTCTCGGCAAGTGGACGCTGCGGAACTTCATCGAGACGATACGCACGGGGCGCCGGATGGGTCGCGGCCGCGCGATCCTGCCGCCAATGCCGATTCCCATGTACAAGCACATGACCGACGAGGACCTGACGGCGATTTTTGCCTACCTGCAGTCCATCCCGCCGGTGAACAACCGGGTACCGGCGCCGCGACTGCCGGAAAGTGCTGAGGCGATGACTGGCCAGCCTGAATAAAGCCGGACGCTGTAACGGCCATCACGGCGGAGGATGTCAGGACGCAATTGGTAGTCGGTGTGCTTTGTCTGCCAGCGCACAGATAGCCCCCGGACCGCCCGATAAAGTCACTTCTGACCTTCGGACATCCGCCGGAAGGGGCAGATGAAAGCAATCGAGATCACGCTCTGGATCGCCGGCGCGGCGTTGCTGGCTATGTTTGCCGGCATGCAGGCGTGGGGTGAGATCGAACGGCAGCGCGGTGTCGCGACGTTCGTGCAAGCTCGGCAACAGGCCGCGATAAATGACGCACTCCGGTTTCAGCCGGCTGATTCGTCTGCATCAGCGGGCGATGAAGGCATCGCGCCAGCCGACGCGGTGCTCGCGATACTGCGAATCCCCGGAATTGCCCTCGAAGTTCCCGTGAGCTATGGCACGGACGAGGGGGTTCTGCTCCGCGGCGCAGGCCTGGTGGAGGGCACCGCAATGCCCGGCAGCAATGGCAACGTGGGGATTGCCGCACACCGCGATACCCATTTCCGCGCACTGGAGGACCTGTCCCTCGGTGACCGCATCGAACTCGCCCTGCCGGACCGCACGCAGGCCTATGTCGTCACGGACCTGTGGGTGGTCGAACCCGGCGATGTACATGTCCTCGACGACACCGGCGATCCGGTTTTGACACTCGTGACCTGTTACCCGTTTTACTTCATCGGCAATGCACCACAGCGCTTCATCGTGCGAGCCGTGGCTGCCGATCCTTCAACCTGAAACCAAGAGGAACGTGAAATGAAGAAATCACATGTACCAACTATCACGGCAGTACTGCTGGGTTTTGCCCTGGCAGGTTCCGCCCTCGCCCAGGAGGAGGCCTTCCAGGACGAACGCAAGTCAGCCAAATCATGCGCTGAAGTTGATTGGAACTCGGACATGATGAGGCACCACCCGACCCTCATTGACGCTTGCCAGGAAGTCATTTCGGTCGAAGGCGAGAACTGGGCGCGCTTCGCGGCCAAGTTCGTGCGGGTCGAGCAGGATGGCAACGTCATTTTCAGCGTGCGCGACCAGAATGATCGCTCAATCGAGGAAGTGGTACTGGAACCGAACCCCGGCCAGACAGCCTACATCGACGGTCGCGCGACGCCTTTCAGTTCCTTGCGCACCACCGACTCGATCAGCCTGTATGTGCCTGAAGGAGAATACGGATTCGCGACTCAGCCCGTTGCGCGCGAACAGGTGGCGAGGGTAGTCGCTCCGTCTGATTCGACAAGGTCGGGATCCGCTGCTCGGGGCGACGACTCAGATACGACAGACAGGACGGTTGCACGAAACGACACGAGACGGTCACAGCTGCCGACTACTGCAGGTCCGCTGCCATGGCTGGTTCTCGCCGGCTTCCTGTCGATGTTCGCCGGCCTCGGCCTGACGCTGCGGCGCAAGGCCTGAGCACCAGGCAAAAAACAAAGGCCGCCTTGCGGCGGCCTTCGGTGAGATTTGTATCGGGGAATCAGGCGGTCAAAGGGATTCGGAAGGTTGCTCCTGTATCCGAACAAGACCGTCCGGTTCCTGCGATACCGTTTCAATCTCACTAGACATGGATCACCTCCTTTCAGTAGTTTGCCCACCGCCAAGTATGTCCCGCAGTCGCGCAAAATCAAGAACAAGAAAGAAAACAATCGGTACCACGTCACAAAATCGAAAGACGGATTTGGCACGATTTCGACGGCTGGTCTGTATTCGTTCCGTAATGTGACAGTACGCTAGCGTACAGAGGCGCAGCCAGACCGGCTGTTTTGCGGGATTTTTTAACATCCTGTCGCTGTTCTGCGACGTATTGAATTCCTGCGAAGTGTCGATTTCCTGCGACGTGTCGACGTCCTGCGACATATCGACATCCTCATTCCCTTATGTAATCTCCTGTCCGCAAGGGGGGCGACCGCTTGGCTGCGGTCCGCTTCATTCGAAGTAAAACCAACGGAAAAATCTGTCGACGTACTCTTACGCAACGACGTCCGTACGCCGCCATTTGTCTTGTGCAAAGACCTGGCAGCTACGTGACATGTCGCTTGCTGATCGGCGAGGCGTTCCGCGACGGAAGGAGATCAGTTTGTGATCATTTACAAAATTATCAATCGGGGTGTCTTCACCCTTATGTTACTGGTGTTATTTGCTTCCACCGCCGCGCTGGCGGGTGGCAAGCCTCCGGTTGTGACGAACAGCCCGGACAACCAGGCTGAAATTGGTTCGACCTATACCTACAAAGTGCAGGCCTGGGACCCCGAAGGCGATGCGCTGGAATTCCAGATTCGCAACCGGCCTTCCTGGTTATGGTGGAAGCAGGATGAAGGCCGCCTCGTCGGTGAACCTTCTTCGGGGGACGCCGGTTCTCACGAGCAAATCAGGATCCTGGTGTCCGACGGCACCAACACGACGGAGGTGGGACCGTTCACCGTCAATGTCGCGTGGGATTCCGGCTCGAAGACGACTGACGATAATGAGGCACCCACCACATCGTGGAAGCAGGCTCATCCGGGTCATTACGTTTCAATGAATCGCTACGACAACCACACCGATATGATCGAGGCGATCAAGCCGGGTGTGAAAGGATTTCAGATCCGCTATACCTGGCGTTCGCTGGAGCCCTGGCAGGGCGGCTACGATTTTTCGGAAATCCGCAAGGATCTCGATCTGGCCGCAAGTCAGGGCATGCAGCTGGTCGTCTTTGTTGAAGACAAATCATTCAACGGACAATACCCGACGCCGGGTTACCTGAAGCACATGACGGTAGAAAATCGCAACCGGGGCTACACTGTGCTGCGCTGGGAGCCGTGGGTCGTTACCCGTTTCAACGCTTTGCTGGCGGCGCTGGGCAATGAGTTCGATTCTCACCCGGCATTCGAGGGTGTGGCGATCCAGGAATCTTCGCCGAGCCTGTCGGACCATGTGCTGAACCAGCATGGCTACTCGCCCTGGAAGTACCGTAACGCGCTGATAGAAATGATCCGCGCCGCGCGCAAGAGTTTCCCGCAATCCCAGGTGTTCTGGTACATGAACTTCCTGCCGCGCAACCAGGGCTACATTGCCGATATTGCCAACGTGGCGGCGAACCTGGACGTTGCCATGGGAGGACCGGACGTGTTGCCCGACTCCCGGCCACTGAAAGAACTTTCCTATCCGTTCTATGACCAGTTCCGCGGGCGCATGACGCTGTTCAACTCAATGCAGTACCACAGCTATGCCCACGAACGCAGTGCAGACTGGGGTGCGAAGTACTGGTCAATGAATGAGTTGTTCGTTTACGCGCGTGATGAGTTGCACGTGGACTACCTCTTCTGGAATCGAAAGGCAGCGAAACGGCCCGGAGACTCCTTCGCCTGGTGGGACGCACTGCCGGTCATAAGCACCAACGCATGGTTCGGCAACGTCAATTGATGGAAATCCGGCCGGTATCCGTGGCGGTACCGGCCGGGTTAGCTTTCGCAGCCGGTCAGGTTGGTGGCTACCGCCCCCTGACCTGCTACGAAAGGTACCTGGACAGACGCTGACGATGTAAAGGATCCCGATTGCCGGGAACAGCGCCGTCAAATGCGCTGATGCGCGCTTTGTAGATTGTCTGTCGCCCACCGATCTGCTTGAATTGACCGACGAACCCGCACGGAAGCCCGTTCCTATGTCAATCAGATTACCCCGGCTGATCGCGACCTCGGTCGTACGCGGCAGCCGGCAGGGGGAAAGTCACGGCGGCGTTTATACGCTGGACTTCGAGAACCGCACCGGCCGACAGCTGGTGGACTGGAACACGGTCGAAATCGATTTCGAAGGCCGTGGTGCCGACCGGGGTCTCCGTGGCATCGCTTTTGATGGGGACGACATCTACATTGCGGCCAGCGACGAGCTGTTCTGTTTTGATCACGGCTTCTCCATCAGGGGGTCATTCAAAAACCGTTACCTGAAGCACTGTCACGAAATCTGCCGGATGGAGCGGAAGATATTCCTCACGTCGACCGGGTTTGACAGCATTCTCGCGTTCGACCTGGACAGCCGGCGCTTCGATTGGGGTTTTCACCTGGAGCGGCCATACGGCGAGTGGTCCGGCTTCGCGTTTGATCCGCGCTCGGACCTCGGGCCGGCGGCGGTGAACGAGTTCCACGTCAACATGGTGCATGTCGATCAATCGGGTATCTACCTCAGCGGCCTGCACACGAGGGCGCTGCTGCACCTGAACCAGGAAATGAAGGTAAGCGAAGTTTGCAGCTTGCCGGCCGGCGTGCACAACGCACGGCCCTGGAACGACGGTGTACTGTTCAACGATACGGCGGCCGACTGCGTGCGTTATGTGCCGCGCGAGTGCCGGCAGCAGGCGTTTCGCATCAAGCGCTATGACGAGTCGGAAATACTGTTTGCCGGCATTGACGATTCGAGGGTAGCGCGGCAGGCATTCGGTCGCGGGCTTTGCACATCGGGAAGCCGGCTGGTTATCGGCGGCTCATCGCCGTCGACCGTCAGCGTTTATGATACGGAAACCGGCATGACTGTCGGCTCCGTGAATCTTACGATGGATATCCGCAACGCCATTCACGGCCTCGAGGTCTGGCCGTACGACGACTGACGGATGCGATGGCGCCCCCTCAGTCCCCCCAGCGTTTCATGTAGCGGATACCGAACTCGCGCGGCCGGTTCACAAACAGGGTCTGGTGATGCGCGCGTCCTTCTGCGGTCTGGGCCGCTGCCCACTCAAACAGGTCTGCCTGCACGGTATACGTGGCCCGCTCGTCAGCAACGTTGTTGACGAACACATCGACCTGCCAGTCATCGCCGACGATTCCGGCCCGCAGGTCGCCGATCGCGTAGGCGTCGGACTTGAACTGCGGATTCGGATGCGTCACGCCCCGCGGTTCAAGGATGTTCAGGCTGTCGCCGGTGTACGACCACTGCGTCCGTATGAAGAACTCGTTCCGTCCGAACAGCTCCGTCGGCTGCCGGTACTCGAGCCACGCCGAGGCTTTCGCCGACGGCACGAGCGGCAACCGCAGGCCAGCAACCAGCTCGTTGGAGGTATTGCCATCTTCGTCCACCTCGCCGTCGAGATCGGCTTCGGTGTCAGTCTCGGCTTCCATCCATTCGTAGTTAAAGCCCACGAGCCAGTTTTCGCCAATCGCGTAGTCGAGCTCAAGGTTCGCACCGTTGATGTGCGCGTCGCCTGCATTCGCGATGAGTACCTGCCACGGCTGGCCACAAACGCCGGGAATATTGAACTCACTTTCCGGCAACAATTCATTGCCGTCATCGTCCAGGCATGGCTTGTCCGTAGGGTCGACCAGCTGTAGCTGGTAGTCGCTCCAGTCCCTACGGTAGGCCGTGAGGTTGAATCGGCCCCTGCCGTTGCCGAACGTCGACTTGTAGCCGAGTTCGTAGTTGTCCATGATGTCCGAGTCGTAGGAGTTCGGGAAAAACGGTTCGCCGCGGCTGCGGTTTACGCCGCCCTGGCGTGCACCCCGGGTGTACAACCCGTACATCATCTTGCTGTCATCGAGGTTGTAGCTCAGGCTGACCTTCGGCACGAACAGGTTTTCAGATCCCGTGCGTCCCGCCGGACGGCCGCCGTTTGCCAGCCGGTACTCACGGTCTCCGGCCGTCGCGTCCGGTTCGCCGATATGATTCGGCCCGCCCGGATGATCGACAAAATAGAAATTCGTGTTCTCGCGTTCGAAATACCGGCCGCCCACGGTCAGGTCCAGGTTGTCAGTAACGTGCCAGGTCATTTCGCCAAATACGGCCGTCTGCTCCCAGTCCGTGTGACTCTCGGACCACCACTGCGTTTCCGCCTCCGGATACGTCGTCGGCGTGCCGTAATAATTGGACCAGTACCATTCCCAGAAATTGAGGGACATAGAATCCTGGTAAGTCAGCGTCGATGCATCGCCGCCGAGGGTCGGCGTACCGAATGGCGATATCCAGGAGTCGGTGCTTTCCTCGCGGTAAAGCCCGACGATCCAGTCGAGCGTATCGCCCTCGCTCGACAGCCGCATTTCGGCGGTCAGCTTGTCGTCATTCGTCGAGCCCCGGTAGCTGTTGTAGAAATCCGAATCGACTTGGGGGCCGTTGCAATAGACGGGCCACCAGACGAGGTTGCCCGTATCCGGGTTGGTCCAGTAATACGGATAGTCGGCCGGGCTGTAATAGGTCGGATCCGCATCATGGCAGTACTGCGCAGCCCAGTAATGAGCGTAGGTCGTGATGTCATTCAAATACGTGGTCTTGCGGTCATAGTAGGACACGGCCGCGACGAGTTGCGCGAACCCGAGGTCGCCCTCGACCGTCAGCGAGCCCATGTTGAATTTCTCTTCGCGCCACTCGTCGTGGAAGCGAACGACCTGCAAGTCACCGACGAACGGATCGTAGTAATTGTCCGCGCCGGAATCCGTGGTCTGGTGGTGATAGGACAGGGTCGTCGACCAGCGGTCGTTCATGTTCCAGAGGAGGTGCACGCGACCGCCGTAAACGTCGGCGTCATTCCAGCGTTCCTCGACGGAATCCGCGTTGTCGAGCGTTCCCCACTGCCCGGGAGCCAGGTTGGTGCCGTCGGTGCCATACCAGTCGGGGGTATGGCCGAAAACGTTGTCGATGAATCCGCCGTCGTGGTCGTTATAACCGACGACGCGCAGTGCAAGGCTATCTTCGACCAGCGGCAGATTGAAGACCAGCGAACCACGATAGCTTGCGTCGCTGTCGCCACCGCCGCGCACCTCGCCGTCGAATACAGCTTCGAACTCGTTCAGCAATGGCTGGTTGGTGATGATGCGCAGCGTACCGGCCTGCGCGTCAGACCCGTACAGCGTACCTTGCGGGCCGGACAGCGCCTCGATGCGCGCGATGTCTACGGGCCGTATGTTCGGCTGGGTGCCGACCTGGGTAATCGAGATCTCATCGAGATAGACCGACGACGTCGACTGGCCCAGGTACCCCGATCCGGTCATGGCACCACGGAACACGACGGTGCTGGAACTGGGACCATAGTTGACCACATTGATCGAGGGCACGAAGCGGGAGTAATCCTCGAGGCCCTTGGCGCCCATTGCGGCGAGGGATTCCTGGCTGATGGCCTGGATGGCCGATGGGATGGTCTGCGCTGATTCGCTGCGCTTGCGGGCTGTGACGACGATTTCTTCCAGTGCCCTGGACTCGTCGGCTTGCGTCCCGGTGTCCTGCGCGACTGCGTAGTGTGCCGGATAAAGCGCCGCGGTTACGGCGGCTGCGACGGGTGAAACTCCCCGGTTCGGAATACGGATCATGTCTTTAACTCCCCCAACCTTCGATAGCGCGATTTTCCCTGAATAGACCTGCCCTTATTCTGTTACGTCAATAATCTATTGCAGCGACGCTGCGATGGCAAGATTCATATGTTCTGTCAATAGCCAAATGCGGTCGTTTTTCGACCTCTAATGACTTTTGCCCGGTTGCTCTTTCACCACAGGGGCAAGTGGACCCCGGCCAGGTTCCGGAAATTTAATAAAATTAATCAGCTACGATCGTCATCGTTCGCCTGCCCGGCAGGAACGTCTGCAGGTGGTCGCTCAAGCAGCGGTTTCATTATGTGAAGCAGTTCTCCGAGATGTTCTTCGTAGTTGCTCCAGGCGTTGACTGAACTTGCATAAATCGGCCGGCGGACCTGTTCCGAACTCGCGGTCTTGACCGCCCGCCTGGTCTGGTGAAAATTCAGGCAGCTTTCCTCAAACGGCAGACCGCAGAAATCCAGTATCCGGCGGACCTCGTTTTCGAGGTCGGCGACGACGTGTTCGTATTGCACGTCGAGCACGAACCCGGGCAGGACCCGGTGCCAGTGCTCCATCAGTCGCTGGTACTGCAGATAGTATTCGCCGAGTTCCGTCAAGTCGTAAGTGAACGGCTGGCCGCTGGCAAACAGCTGCTTGTAACTGCCGAAGCAGCTGTCCATCGGATGCCGCCTCGCGTCGATGACCTTCGCGTTCGGCATGGCGAGTTTCAGCAGGCCGGTAAAGACGAAGTTGTTCGGATTCTTGTCGATGAAGAACGGCGCGCCGCCGCGATGCTTCTCTGTACTGGCCAGGTAGTCCCGGCCGAGCCGCGCCCAGCCTTCGGCTTTAAGGCCGTTCAATGTCTGCGGGAACTGCTCGTTGCGGCGGCCGCGAAACCTGCGCACGACCTTCGCGAGGTCGCTCAACTCATGCGTGCCCTCGACCTGGCTGTGTGACGCGAGAATCTGCTCGATGAGGGTAGACCCCGAGCGTGGCAGGCCGACGATGAATACAGGCACCGGCGTGACCTCGGTCGTAGCCCCCTGCCGCAGGCGTGTCTCGTCGAAGAAGCTGATCACGCGGTCATGAGTCGCTTCCGTGTCGACCGGATCGTAGGATTCCTGCTTACGGCGCAGCGTGTTGCAGCGCTCGAAGTTGGAGAATGCTGCGTCGTAGTCGCCGCGGGCATCGTATTCCAGGCCGAGCGCATTGTGGAGCATGCACAGCCCTTCGTCAGGCAATTCGCCGTCACGGACCAGCAGTTCCAGCGCAGCGACTTCCGCTTTCTCGAAACGAAACGTCTTCAGGTTGGCGAGACTCCAGTACGCTTCCGCATGGTCCGGTTTGGCGGCGATACAGGCGCGGTATTGCCTGATCGCTTCGTCTTGTTCCCCCACCGTCTTGAGATGGTGCGCCATGCCACACATTGCCGCGGCTTTTTGCGGCGCGAGTTCGAGTGTCGTCTGATACGCGGCAATGGCGTCCTGGTGACGGCCGGCGACGCCGAGCACGCCGGCATAAACCATGTGCGATTCCGGCTTGTCCGGCTCGAGCGCCAGCAGCTGTTCCGCACTCTTTAGAGCCTCATCATATTTCTCCTGTTCCCGCTGCGCGTCGACCAGGTCCACCCAGGCACGCGCATAATTCGGTGCTACTGACGTTGCGCGCAACAGAAACACCTCCGCGTCGCCGAACCGCTTGTTCAGCGAGGCTATGCCGGCCAGCAGGCGCGCCGCTTCGACATGATCGGGATCTTTTTTCAGGATGCTGCGATAAATGTCTTCGGCCTTCTTGACATCGCCGGCCTGTTGCAGCGATTCGGCGTCGCGTATCTCCGCGGAGAACGCCATGCGTTTCCCTGAAGTCCTGCTGGCGCCGGGCGCGCCGGCAGCCTGCCTTGCACGGTCGATCTTGGCCAACGTTGCGGGGCGGGCGGGGTCGAGCGTCACGGCCTTTTGATATGCGGTGAGCGCCCGGCCGGCGCGGCCGGTCGCAAGCATAAGATCGCCATAGACGTCGTGTGCCATCGCGAAATCCGGGAAACGGCGCACCGCCTCCGTCACATGACGCTCGCATGCCTCGAACTGCCGCAATGCGAGATACGCTCTTGATGCCAGGCACATCGTGCTGGCGTCGTCAGGAAAGGTCAGCAACGCCTCCTCGCAAAGGCTCGCCGCCCTCGCGTAGTCGCCGGCGCGGAGCTTTGCCAGTGCGTTGTCGAATGTCTGACGTTGGTGAGTGATGTCCGTGGTCATCTGCTGTAAATCGGGTGTCCCTGCGGGAAATTGGACCATATCGCCGCTACACTCGCCAGATGAATACTTTCCGACAAGCGGCCCGCACCCGTGATTTCTGCGTTTCCGCTGAACTCTTCCTGACACCGGAATCGAGCGCCGCAACGATCGCCGAGCAGGCGAAACTGCTGAAAGACCAGGTCGACGGCGTACTGCTTACCGATAACCAGTTCGGGCAGCTGCATATGTCGACGCTTGCCGCGGCGGCGCTGTTGATCGCCAACGGCGTGGACCCGATCATGCAATTGAGCTGCCGCAACCGGAACCGTATCGCACTGCTGAGCGACTTGCTGGGCGCCGGCGCGCTGGGCGTGACCAGCCTGATGCTGGTAAAAGGTAACCACGTGCCGGCCGGATTCGAGCCGCGTCCGAAGGCGGTACTGGATCTCAATGCGACGGAGCTGATCGCAACGGCGACGACCATCCGCTCGGATGAAAGTTTGCCCGCCCTGTCGGATTTCTACGTTGGCGGCCTGGTGACGGCGCATCGTCCGAAGCCGGGCTGGGCGCCCAACACACTGCTGCGCAAGGTCGAGGCGGGGGCGCAATTCATGCTAACGAACGTCTGCATGGACGTATCGATATTGCAAAGCTGGTTCCGGCACCTCGTTGCTGAAAAAATCCCGCGGCGCGTCGACATGATCGTTTCGATTGCGATCCCGGAATCGGCTGAAGACGCGCACTGGCTGCGCAGCAATCGGCCGAACGTCCTGATTCCCGACGCGTTGATCCGGCGACTCGAGCAGGCGCGGGATGCACAGCAGGAAGGCGTCGCCATCGCGGCGGAAATACTCGCGGAAGTCGCGCAGATCCCCGGTGTCTGTGGCGCTCACTTGTGGGCGACGCGCAATCTCGCCGCGATTCCGGCCGTGCTCGCCGCGGCCGGTCATGCCCCCCGGCACGCCGTATGACGACCGCGAGCCGGCCGGAATCCGCCAGGGACCTTGTCGACTCCGCGCTGGCACTGGCGCAGGCGGACCGGCTCGACGACGCCTGCGCGCTGTGCCGCGAGTACCTTGCCGAGTGGCCCGACGAGGTCAACGTCGTGGCGGCACTCGGCGCCTTGCTGATCCGGCAGGGCTCATATGGCGAGGCGCAACAGTGTCTTGAGCGGGCCGTAGAACTGGAGCCGCGGTTCGCGAAGCCGTACGAGGACCTCGGTGTGCTGTTCCTTGCGACGCAGCGGCCCGCGGACGCAGTCGCTGCGTACGAGAGCGCGATAAAACTCGACACCCGGCAGGCCTCTTTATATTACGGGCTGGCGACGGCCCTCGAGCGATGCGGCCGCCGCGACGAAGCGGAAGCGGCGCGGGCCCGATTTCTGGCGCTGTCGCCCGGCGGCAAGGCACTGTCGGAGGCGGCGCAACACTTCCTGGCCGGGCGGAACGACCGCGCCGAGACCATCTGCGGGGGGATCCTGGCGAAGGAGCCGCAGAACGTACACGCAATGCGGTTGCTCGCACGGATTTGCGCCGACAGCCATCGCGACGCTGCGGCTGTTGGGCTGCTGCGCCGCATTATCAGTATCGCGCCGGACTTTCTCCTCGCGCACCGGGACCTGGCGTGGTTTTTCCTTGATCGCAGCCGGTTTCACGAAGCCGTCGATGCGCTGCAAATGGCCGTCAGTATCGGGCCGGATGCGGCGGATCTCCATCAGGCACTCGGCGACACGTTGTCGATCGTCGGACGGTCGACGGAAGCGCTTGAGGCATATGACGGCGTACTTGAGCTAAACCCCGACGATCCGCGCGCACTGCTCGGACGCGCTCACATGCTGCGCATCCACGGGCGGCGGGAGGAGTCGATTGCGGCCTACCGGCAATGCACGGCTGCCCGTCCTGATCTGGGTGATGCCTGGTGGTCGTTGGCATCGTTCCGGGGGTTCGCTTTCACGGCAGCCGAACGGGAAACGATGGGCAGGCAGCTGGCCGGGGCGGAGCCCGGGACCGATGCGGCCATCGCGCTCGAATTTGCCATGGCCCGCGCCTGCGAGAGTGGCGCGGATTACGAACAGGCGTGGGCGCGCTACGCGTCGGCGAACGACGCCAAGCGCCGCAAGGTCAGCTACGATCCGGTCGAGCTGGAAACACAGCACGACTTGCGGCTTCGCGTGTTCGACGAGAAATTCATGGCGCAGGCCGGCTCTGCCAGCCACGGCCGAACCATCAGGCCAATCTTCATCACCGGCGTGCCGCGCTCGGGGTCGACGCTGATCGAGCAGATTCTCGCGTGTCACGGTGATGTTGAAGGCTGCGGCGAACTGCCTTACGTCATTATGCTGACCGCGACATCCGGCACGGACCGGGAGGGCGGCACGCACTACCCCGAGTCCGTCGCAAGGTTGTCGGGCGACGATTGGCTTGCGCTAGGCAACGACTACCTGCGGCACTCGCACGCCCACCGTCGCGAGAATACCTCCTGCTTCACCGACAAGATGCCGGCCAACTTCGGACATCTCGGATTCATCCGCATGATGCTGCCGGAGGCCATCTTCATCGATGCCCGCCGCAATGCGCTCGATACCTGTGTCGCCAACTACCGCCAGCTTTTCGCACAGGGAAAGAACCAGAGCTACGACCTGCTGGAGCTCGGCGAATATTACCTCGAGTACCTGCGGGTCATGCAGCACTGGGAGCGTGTCATGCCCGGCCGGATTCTGACTGTGCACTACGAGGATGTCGTGCGTGATCTGGAGGGCCAGGTCCGCCGGTTGCTGGCGCACTGCGGACTCGGGTTCGATGAACATTGCCTCCGCTTTCATGAGAGCCGGCGGCAGGTCACCACGGCCAGCGCGGAACAGGTGCGAGAGCCGATTTACGAGGACGCGATCGGCTACTGGAAGCACTACCAATCGAAGTTGGGAGCCCTGCAGGAAATCCTCGCGCCCGCGCTTCGGTGATTAGGGACTTGTGGGTGAATTCGTCATTCCCGCCAACTGCGAGCGTACCCCAACGCACAGAACGGTATGTCCGGACAAGCGACAATTACAACCTTGTATCCGGCATTTTCGGACAGTTCGGAATCAACGCGTTAAATGACTGTCGAACCCCTCCCCAATCAAAATCATCTTCTTGCCGCCTTGTCGCCTGAGGTTCAGGACCGTTTGTTCCCGTATCTGGAGCTCGTGTCGATGCCACTGCGCGGACTGTTATATGAATCCTCCCGCCCCATGCGTCACGTCTATTTCCCGACGGACTCGATAATTTCATTGCAGTACATGATGGAAAACGGCGATTCGACGGCGATCCTCGTGGTCGGCAATGAAGGGTTGCTGGGTATTAATTTGTATCTGGGTGGGGCAAGTACACCGAACCGGTCACTGGTGCAAAGTGCCGGGTACGCCTACCGCTTGCCCCGAGCGCGAGTGAAAGAAGAGTTCAATCGCCATGGCCAATTGCTGTTGCTGATGTTGCGCTATACGCAAGCCCTCATTACGCAGGTCGCCCAGACCGCGGTGTGTAATCGTCATCATTCCATCGACCAGCAGCTGTGCCGCTGGCTGCTGCTTTCGATGGATCGCCTGTCCCACAACCGGTTGACCCTGACCCAGGATTTCATCAGCAACATGCTCGGCGTCCGTCGCGAGATGATCACCCAGGCGGCATCCAAATTGCGTAAGCTGGGCGTGATTTCCTATGCGCGCGGACTGATTACGGTTGTGGACCGGTCGAAGCTCGAGACGCTCAGTTGCGAGTGCTACGAAGTGGTCCGGACGGAAACCGAATTCCTGCTCGATTACCTCCCGCAGCGCCAGACCATCAAGTCGACCGAAGACATTCCACTGGTGACGCTCAAAACGGTGCCGGTGCCAAAGTCAAGTGAAGTGGCGTAACCTCGGGTTTCACTGAGCCGGTTTTCACGCCACCACTGGAAAGTCGCATCGCATTCCTCAATAATGCCGCGGACTCAACCGCAGAACCGCCACCTTGAATACTACGTTCGACGCACCGGACGGACATGCCATCGCCGTGATGGTGCTGACTCTTTTCGCGCTTTTTCTTTTCAGCCGGCCGCGAATTTCCCTCGAGTCATCCGGTCTCGCAATTCTGACCCTGCTGATTCTCGGTTTTGAGATTTTCCCTTACGAGACTGCCTCGGGTTCACTCGGCTCCAGCGACTTTCTTGGCGGTTTTGGCAATCCTGCCCTGATTACAATCGTCGCCTTGCTCATTTGTGCGAAGGCACTGGATGTAACCGGTGCTTTGCATTCTTCGACGCGGCTGTTGGCCAGGTTCTGGGCGAAGGCGCCGCGCGCCGGGTTGCTGTTAACGATGCTCGCTGCGGCAATTGCCAGTATGTTCATGAACAACACGCCGTTGGTAGCGATGATCTTGCCGGTTCTCGTTGCTGTTTGCATTCGCAACCAGGTAACGGCTTCCAGCGTGCTGATGCCGGTTGGATTTGCAACCATTATCGGCGGCATGGCGACGACTATTGGCACGTCGACAAATCTTCTGGTGGTTGAGCTCGCTGCAGACCAGGGCCTGCCGCGTTTCGGGATGTTCGACTTCGCATTGCCCGTTGTTCTGGCCGGCTCCGCAAGCATCCTGGCGCTGTGGCTGATCGCACCATGGGTTTTGCCGGCGCGCACGCCGCCAATGACCGATACATCACCGCGCATTTTTCGCGGCGTCCTGCATGTCACAGCGAAGAGTGCCGTCGTCGGGCGCACGCTTGCGGAGGTCCGGGCGTTGACGCAAGGACGCATGCAGCTCGAACGCATCGAACGCGGTAACGATCTCTTTATCGCGCGGCTGCCGACTACGGTTTTTCGGGAGGGAGACCGGCTCTATGTTCGCGGCCAGTCGTGGCAGTTGAAGGACTTTGAAACCGTACTGGGTGCGCCATTGCGGCAATCCGATATACCCACAAGCGAAGCAGAGGTACGCTGGCTCGAGGAAAAGTCGCAACAACGTCTTGCCGAAATTGTCATCACGTCCGCATCATCCCTGAACGGGCAAACGCTCGGGCAATCGGCGTTACTCGAACAGTTCGGCCTGTCGCCGATAGCCGTGCATGCGCCGAAGACCCGTGCCGGCGACCCATCGGACGAAATGCGCAAACTTGAACAAATGAAACTTCGCCTGGGCGATGTCCTGCTGGTGCAAGGAGACCCTGCCGGCATCAGGGCACTGAAACGCAGCGGCCAGGTACTGGTGCTCGACGGTGCTGTCGACCTGCCGCATACCTCGAAGGCGTTGCCGGCTGGCGCCATCATGATCAGTGTTGTCGCGGTCGCCGCGGCAGGTTTGTTGCCAATCATGGTGAGCGCATTGCTAGGTGTCGTGCTGTGTATAGCGACCCGTTGCATCCGCTGGAACCAGGTGCGCTCAGCCATCGATGCCAATCTGGTACTGATGATCGTCGCCGCGCTGGCACTCGGCGAGGCGTTGATGGGCACGGGCGCGACAGTGTGGCTGGCGAGTCTGTTCGTATCGGTCGCAGGTGACCTGTCACCAGGCATGGTCATCGCATTGCTGATGCTGACTGCCGCTCTCATAACCGAGGTGGTTACCAACAATGCCGCGGCGGTACTGCTGACACCCATCGCATTTGCCATCGCGGACGGGCTTGGCCTGGATGCACGGCCATTGGTTCTTGCTGTCATGTTCGGCGCCAACATGAGTTACCTGACACCGCTCGGTTACCAGACGAACGTCATGGTGATGAACGCCGGTGGCTACCGATTTACCGACTTTGTACGCCTGGGGCTGCCGTTGCAGGTCATAATGTGGGCGTTGCTGTCCTGGCTGCTCGCGATGGGCGTTGGTCTATAATTGGTGAAAGATCCGGGCACGACGCGCACAAAAAAATGCCCTGCGATTGCAGGGCATTCTTCTCATGGCCTGTTTAAGGCCTTTCGATCAGTTTGAACCGTCGGCCTGGTTCATTGACACAACAACGCGTCGATCCGGCTGGAAACAAGCGATTACAGCGTCGCCGGTTTTACCCTGGCACTCATTCGCACTCAAGGTGGATTGAGCATCACCTTTGCCTTCCGTGCGTATGCGATCTGCGGCGATGCCTTCGCTGACCAGGTATTCCTTGACAGCCTTGGTCCGCTCCTCAGAGAGATACTGATTGTAGGCATCATCACCCAGACTGTCCGTGTAACCAGTGACCTTGATCTGCGCTACTGAATTCTCTTTCGACTTCTGGACGAACTCATCGAGTGTTTCGCGGCCGTCAGCACGTAGTTCCGCACTGTCGAAATCAAAGAGCGCATCAGTTTCACTTGAGTCGCTGTCGCTGGACGAATCGCTTGCACGTGCGTCACCGTAGTCAGACGTATCGCCGTAATCAGACGTATCCGTTTCGCTCGAATCGCCGTAGCTGGACGAATCAGCCTGGCTTGAGTCGTTTTCACCGGACGTGTCGGCTGTACTCGTGTCGCCATACATCGACAAATCGGTTTCGCTCGTGTCGCCATAGCTGGACGAATCAGCCTGGCTTGGGTCGTTTTCACCGGACGTATCGGCTGTACTCGTGTCGCCGTACACCGACGAATCGGTTTCACTCGTGTCGCCGTAGCTGGACGAATCAGTCTGGCTCGGGTCGCTGTCGCTGGATGTATCACTGGCACTCATGTCGCCGTAACCAGACGTATCACTACTCGTCGAGCTGGCCTGACTTGTCTCAGCGGTCGGGTCCTTCTTTGCTTCGAGCTCAGCCATCGCAACTTCGTTCTTGCTATCGGCCTCGACGATGCAGATCTCGTTCTCGTTGCCTGACAGGGATGCACACGCCGATTTTGCACTTGCGTGCTCAGCCTCGATTTGCTGTTCAGCGGCCGCGTATTCTGCCTCCGTCATTTCGGCTGCCATCGACGGCGCGCTAAGCGCCAGGCTGACTGCCGATGCAATCATGTAATAGTTAAGTTTCATCACAATGGATCCTTTATCTGTTGCCTTGACTCAAGATTGAGTCGTTGCAGTAGTCATGCGCCGGGAGTGTATCCCCGGCACTTGCTGCTACTTCTCGAAAGACGGCTTACTGCTGTCTGCTCGAGTTGCGTGGAGAATGGAGCCATTCGACAGTGCCGTCTGTCTGCTGCACCACATACTTCAAGATGCGAGCGTTTCGCTGTCCCAGTAATGGACAGCATCTCGCAACGGGCTACTTTATTTGCATATCGTTCTTGACAGATGTAACGCCTTCAACGTTGCGGGCTACCAGAACCGCTTGGTCCATTGCTTCATCCGAGCTGACAAAGCCGCTGAGCTGAACAATGCCCTTAAACGTTTCGACATTTACTTCGGTTGATTTAACGATGGAATCGTTAACGAGCGCGGCCTTTACTTTGGTCGTTATCCACGTGTCGGACAAGTACTCGCCAGTGCTCTCTTGTGTCGGGCTGCCGGCGCAACCAAGTGCGACGGTACAAACAATCGCGAGAATTGCTGCTGATATAAAGTTTGAAGTTTTCATTTCAATTTGTCCCTGACTGTTGGTCATTAAAAATACGTCTGGCGCAACCTCAATTAATGCAGTGGCCGTTCCGCTACGTCGGGCTATCGCCAGCTTCAACGAATGACGGAGTATTGCGACTTTCACACTGTAGATCTGTTCGGTTGCATACATAAGGGCACGTTCCGACGGCAGCGCTCGCCGATTTATCAACGCATAACTCAGTGCCCTTGGGGTTCACGATCTGAAATTGCCACGCGTATCGCCTGCCTTTTCCATATAGGCCGGTATGATGCGACTTTCAGCTGCGCGACTGTGGGGGGTGTAAAGCGTGACCAGAAATGTGGCAGGGGGCGATTCCCTGCGCCGTTGGCCTGCCTTGCTTGCGCTCTGCCTCTTTATGGATTGTACGGTCGCAACGGCGGTCGATTCCCCGATCACGGACAAGACGGTTGCGGCTGTTCGCATAACTTCGCCACCGACACTCGACGGCCGGCTGGATGATGCTGTGTGGCAGCAGGCACCGATAATTGACGACTTGCACATGGTCGTACCGAACGAATATGCGCCGCCGACGGAGCGTTCACAGATTCGCGTGCTGTACGGGCCTGACGCGCTGTACTTTGCAGCGCGCTTCTTTGACCGTGAACCGGAACTTGTAAGCGCCAACATCATGCGTCAGGGAGACATGTCTTGGGGGGAAGACGGCTTTTCTATAATCCTCGATCCAATGAATCGTGGCCAAAGCGGTTACATATTCGATATCAATCCCAACGGCGTGCGCAGCCAGGCGCTGTTTACGAATGTCACCGAGCAGAACTGGAATTGGCAGGCGATCTGGCGCGGCGCGGCCAGGCGCGATGACAAGGGCTGGACCGCGGAAGTTGAGATCCCGTTCAAAACCCTGTCGTTTGATCCGGAGAACGCTACCTGGGGGCTGAACTTCACACGTTGGCTGGGCCGCAGGAACCAGCGTTTTGGCTGGGTATCGCACAACCGGAGCCAGAACCCGGCCAATTCGGGCCGGCTGACGGAGATCCATGACATCGACCAGGGAATGGGTCTGGACGTTGTGCCGGGCCTTCGGGTTGGCGAGACCCGGGACTTCGCGAGCGGCCTCGAGGACAACTACGCCGAACCGTCACTCGATGTCTTCTACAAGGTCACGCCGGCACTGACGGGTGCGCTCACGCTCAATACCGATTTTTCCGGCACCACCGCCGACACGCGGCAGATCAACCTGACGCGCTTCGACCTGTTCTTTCCCGAGCAACGCCAGTTCTTCCTGCAGGATGCCGATATCTTCGAATTCGGCCGTATCGGCAACGACAGTGGCAAACCGTTCTTTTCGCGGCGCATCGGCCTGGGTGATGACGGTTCAAGTCTCGATATAGACGGTGGGCTGAAGCTCACCGGCAGGGCGGGCCGCTTCGCCATTGGTGTACTCGGCATTCGCCAGCAGTCGCAACACAGTAACGGCTCGACTGACCTGTTCGTAACGCGCCTGTCCGCCAACGTCCTCGGCGAATCGAGCCTCGGCCTGGTAGCGACCGGCGGCAATCCGCTGTCTGCCGCAGATAACAGACTGTACGGCATCGATTTCCGCTATCTCAACACTCGTCTCAGTGAGAATCGCAGTGTCATCGGCGCTGCCTGGTATCAGCAAACAGACACGGATGGCAGGGACGGCGAGTCGGCTGCCTTTGGACTGAGCCTCGGCATACCTGCCCGGCGCGGATGGCAGGCTGACCTGTCGATCAAGGAAGTGCAGGCAGACTATTTCCCCGCGCTAGGCTTCGTTAACCGGACGGGAATTCGTGAGGGTGAGCTGGAAGTGGGCTACAACTGGCGCCCGTCCGGACACTGGTTGCGGTCAATTACCAGCAGCGTCGAGGGCTGGCGCGTACAGACGATCGACGGCGAGCTTCAGTCGCAGCAACTGACGATCAAGCCGCTTGAGCTCGAAAACCAGACCGGCGACTACTTCGCCCTCGACATGCGGCGGCAACGCGAACGCCTTGACGTGCCTTTCGAGATCTCGGCAGGCGTGGTCATCCCGCCCGGTGACTACGCTTTCGACAGCTATTGCGCCAATGCGACGACCGGCCAGCATCGCGACCTGTCGGGCAAGCTGTTCGCCTGCGACGGCGATTTCTATGACGGAATGCGGGCAAGCGCGGGAGCCGAGCTGATATGGCGGCCGTCGCCACACTTTCGTTTCGACGCCGCGCTCGAATGGAACGATATCAAGCTGCCTTACGGCGATTTCACCACGCGGCTCGCGAGCCTGCGCGCCGACGTTGCCATTACTTCGACCTGGTACTGGGAAAACCTGGTTCAGTACGACAACGTGTCCGAATCCTTAGGCGTAAACAGCATCGTGCGCTGGCTGCCGGAGGCCGGCCGCGAAATTGTGCTGGTGGCAAATCACCAATTGCAGGACATCGACGGCGACAACCGATTCCGTTCACTCTACCGGGAACTTACCTTCAAAATTGCGTACACATTGCGATTCTGAAGGGCGGATCGAAGGGCGGATCGACGATATATCCTGAAAACAACGCACCGGTGTCCCGTTTCCAACCTGGGTCACAGAGATTCTCGGCCCCGATGCCTATACTGTCGGAATCTCCGATAACGTGACGACTACTTGCTGCAATGATTGGAAAAGTCACACCGTTTACCCTGCAGCGAAAGGTCACTGTCACACTCATAGTAATCCTGTGTGCGCTGGTCGCTCTGAGCTATCTGGCCTTGAATGCGACTGTGGCCCCTGCATTCGATCGGCTGGAGCGATCCGTCGCAAGTACTAACCTGGTGCGCGTGCAACGTGCCATTGAGAACGATCTGGCCAATCTCTCTGCAATTGCCGGCGACTGGGCGCCCTGGGACGAGGCGCACAGCTTCGTGCGGGGTCAAAATCCCGGTTTCTACGACGCGAACCTCAACGACCTGACTTTTGAGAATCTCGGGGTCGAGTACCTGATGTTCTTCGATGCCGCCGGCAATGTAGTCGGGCGGCGTATTCGGCGGGACGGCGAACTTGTTGATTCGAGCCAGCTTGATTTCTTCAACCCGGCGAATCCGGAATACAGTGCGTTCTTCGTGCACGACAGCGTTGATGACCACAAGGAAGGCCTGATCCAAACTCATCTCGGACCCTCCCTGGTAGCCGCTCGTCCGGTTATCATGAGTAACAGGGACGGCCCCATCGCGGGAACTGTTGTCATCGGACGGTTTCTGGATGAACGGCGCCGGCAACGATTGCAGGAAAGGACGGAAATCCGCCTGCAGTGGTATGTGATCGACGAAATGACGCGTTCGACCGTTTCGCTGCGCGAGAAATTGATCAACTCGAATTCCGGATACATACACCATGTTGCCGGCGGCGATACGATACATTCCTATCGATTGCTCGACGATGTATTTGGCGAGCCGCTGCTTGTTCTGCAGACTGAAACTCCACGCCAGATAACAACGCTTGGCGGCAGTACCGTCGGTGCAACGTTGCTGCTGATTGCCGCTGTCGGCATTGTACTCGCGGCTGTCAGCTGGTGGTTGTTGCGTACCAGTATCGCCACGCCACTTGAGCGTATCGCGAGACACATAGGTAAAATAAGAGAGAGTGGCGACTTGTCGATTCGGCTCGATGAACGGCGTGCGGACGAAATAGGCATCCTGGCCGCCGAGTTCGACCTGATGGCCAGGGAATTGCAGAATGCCCGCCGGCTGTTGCTGCAGCAGTCATTCAACGCAGGCAAGGCGGATACGGCGGCAGCATTGCTCCACAATGTCCGCAATGCCATGACGCCGCTGGTCAACGGCATCGAGGCACTGGCCCGGAATTTCGGCTTTGTACGCTCGATGCGGGTTTCCCGGGCTATCGAGGAGTTGCGTACCGGTGATTGCTCGCGAGCCCGCCGCGAGGGACTGTTGCAGTATTTGCAAACGGCTTTCGATCACATCAGGACGATGAGTGACACTACCGTATCTGACTTGGGGGTAGCGTCACGCCAGGCACGGCAGGTCGAGACAATTCTCAGTGAACAGGAAAAGTTCGCTGATGCTTCGCCGGTGATGGAGGAATTCGAGCTGCTGGAGATTATGGATGAAGCGGTTATCGTCGTCCCTGCAAATGACACGCCGGAAGTAACTGTCCGCTTGCGGCCGGAGCTGGCATTGTTCCGGGTCAGGGCACATAGAATTGCCTTGCTGCAAGTACTCGGCAACCTGGTTCTCAATGCTTATGAGGCCATCGAGCGGCATTCAGCCGACACGGGCGAGATTGACATAGCGGCATCTGCCGACGCCGACGACGGGCCGTCGATGGTGCATGTAACGGTGCGGGATACCGGGTGCGGATTCGATGAGGGTGTCGCGAACCGGGTATTCCAACGGGGCTACACATCGAAGAGCGGCAGTTTCACCGGCCTTGGCTTGCATTGGAGCGCCAACGCGGTGGCCGGCATGGGGGGACGAATGTATGCTGAAAGCCCGGGGCCGGGCCGGGGTGCGGTGTTCCATTTGCTGGTGCCGCTCGCTGAATTCAGGAGCAATGCATGACGATGCAGAATGACAACAGTATCCGCGTCCTGATTGCTGATGATGACGAGCATATCCTCAGGTGTTACCGCAGTGCCTTCGAAAAGCGCAGTGCGGCTGCCAGCGAGCAACTTATCGAGGCGATGGAAGACGAATTGTTCGAATCCGGCAAGCGTGCCACCGTTCCGCCGATGTTCGAGCTGGCAACCTGTGACCAGGGAGGCGATGCGGTCAAACGTGCAGCCGAAGCTGTTGCCGAAGCCCGGCCGTTCGATGTCGTGATACTCGATGTGCGGATGCCGCCCGGTATTGATGGCGTGGAGGCGGGCAGCGAGATTCGCAAACTGGATCCCGATGTAGAGATTATTTTCGTGACCGGTTATTTGGACATCCCGCGGGACGAACTCGAACAGCGAGTGCCCCCGCCATCCAAATTGCATTGCTACAGCAAGCCGCTGTCTTTCAAGGGCCTGGCCGCTGATGTTGCGAGGATTGCGCGCAGGAGAGCTTGAGCCTGCCCGGAGTCGTAAAGCTTTATCAGGAACGACCCCGCACTGCCGTGTTCGGCCAGATCGACGAACAGGCTTGCATGAGTACCGTGTGAGCGCCGTCCTGCGCAAGAAAACGCCGCTCGAGATCTCCCGGCGTCAGGGGCTTCGACAGCAGGAATCCCTGGACTTCGTCGCAACCGCGCGTACGCAGCCACTCGAGCTGGCCCGGACGCTCGACACCCTCAGCGGTAACCGTGAGATTCAGGCTGCCCGCCAGCGACAGAATCGCATTCGCAATAGCGGCATCGCTCGCCGAGCGGTCGATGTCGTCGACGAAGGCCTTGTCGATTTTGATGCGATCCGGTGGGAAGCGCGTAAGGTATGCGAGCGAAGAGTAGCCTGTACCGAAATCATCCAGTGCAATGCGGCAGCCAAGTTCCCGGAATTGCTGCAACACATTCTTGACCGAGGCCGAATCATTCACCAGCAGCGTTTCAGTGATTTCAACCTCGATCAGTGATGTCGGCACGCCTGCTGCCGCGGCTTCCCTTGCGATCACGCGCGCCCGGTCGCCGTGCAGCAACTCCTTGCCGGAGCAGTTGATGGCCACCGGAACCCGCCAGCCGCGATCCAGCCACTTGCGCAACTGACGGCACGCGGCGCGTATGACCCATTCGCCCAGGTCCACGATCAGGCCGCTGTCCTCGGCGATTTCCACGAAGCGCGCCGGCGGAATGTCGCCGTGCTCGTCGTCACACCAGCGCAGCAATGCTTCCACGCCGACGAGACGGCTGTCGTGCAAGTTGAACTTTGGCTGGAACACCAGGGTCAGCAGATCGTCCCGCACCGCGTGGCGCAACCGTGCTTCGAGATCCAGCCAGTCCTGCAGGCGTCTGCTCATGGCCGGGGCATAGACGGCGATCGGGCCGACGGCGCCGGATTTCGCCTGGTACATCGCAGTATCGGCATGCTTCAGGACCGTGGTGACGTCCGCGCCGTCATCCGGGTATACCGCAATGCCGATGCTCGGTGCCGAGTAAAACTCGAGCGATTCGTAAGCGATGGGCTCTTCGAACGCTGCGTTGCAGGCCGTCGCGATTTGCGTTCCGATCTCCCGAGCCCGTGCGTGCCGTACCGCAATGACGAACTCGTCGCCACCGAAGCGCGTGACCACGAGCCCCGGGTGCTGAACGGCAAAGTCCGCGAGAGTGCGCGTGAGGCGGCTGGCAAAAATGCGCAATACTTCGTCGCCGACGGCGTGGCCGAATGTATCGTTTACGCGTTTGAATCCGTTCAGGTCGAGATAGACGACCGCGACCGACTCGTTCAGCTGCGCGGCGGCCTCGAACAACGCGCTGGTCAGGTCGATGCAGCGCTGGCGGTTCGGTAGTCCGGTCAGGGTATCGTAATATGCGAGCCGCTCGATGTGCTCGGCCGCGGCAGCATTGCGCAAGATGTATTCGAGCCGGCGCGGCAACAGGTCCCAGTTGACCGGCTTCGAGATAAAATCGGTAGCACCTGCTTCGAATGCGCGCCGGATCGCATCCGAGTCCTGGTGCCCCGTCACCATTACTATCGGCACGCTTCTGAAGCGCGGGTCCGCACGCAGGCGGCGGCAAACCTCGTTGCCGTTCAAGCCGGGCATGTCGACATCGAGCAGCACGATCGCGACTTCGTTTGTCAGCGCTGCCTGAAGTGCCGAGGCACCGTCCGCGAATTCGAGGCTCTCGAGGCCGACCGCGGCAGCGGATTCGCCGAGCAGCACTCTCCCGAGATCCTCATCGTCGGCGATGATCGCGAGCCGTTTACCCCGCATGTTCATGCGATGGCTCGCAGGCGTTGCTCGTGCAGCGTCTCGAGGAGTGGTGCATGCGCTGCCTGTAACTCCCCGCAAAGCTCGGAGGCGCGCTCACGTTCGCCGGCGAGGCAGTGCTGTTCGAGCTTCCGAATCAGCAGGGCGTACTCGAGCGCTCCAACATTGCCCGCTGCGGCCGCCATTTTGTGGCATACCGCTGCAGCCGTTGCCAGGTCATCCCGTTCGAGCGCCGTGTACAACTCCGCGAGTGACTGAGCGGAACTCGACCGGAACAGGTCTACAAGCTTTGAATACAGATTTGTTGTCGCGCCTGCACGGAGCCGGTGCAGCGCTGAAACTGTGCTCGCGTCGATGCTGGCGAGGGTCGACGGTGCGTCATTGCCATCCGTAGCGGATTTGGCGGCCGGAGTGGTGGCGTCGGCGCAAAGCAGCCACCGCCGCAGAAGTTTGCCGCAATCGTCGAGCGTGTACGGTTTACTCAGTATATCGTCCATGTCCGCCGCCAGGCACTTCTCCCGGTACTGGGCTGCATCATGCGCCGTGAGCGCGATTATCGGGATGCGCTTATTGCGGTGTCCGCCGTCGGTGCCGGCTTGCTGTTTGCGAATGAGCGCCGCGGCGGCAAATCCGTCCATCTCCGGCATGTTCAGATCCATCATTATCAGGTCGAAGTGCTCTGCGGCGATGCGGGCAACAGCCGCCGTGCCGCTTTTGACCCACACGGACGTGCATCCAAGCGCTGCCAGGTACCCCTCGGCCACTGCTGCATTCACCGGCTCGTCTTCGACCAGCAGCACGTGTCCCGGCAACAACGCGTGGTCGTCCGCGGGCGCGTGCGTGGCAGCGGGCATGCCGAACGCAGCGACCAGGGCCTCTTGCAACGCGATCCGGTGCACGGGTTTGAGAACGATGCGCTCATCAGGCAACTTCGCCTGAAGTTGCTGTGCATCGACGTCGGCGGCGGTCGCAATCACGACGAGAGTGGCTGATGCAGGGCCGGATGAGCCGAGCAGCGCATCGATAGTGCCCGAATGAGTGCCGGCATCAACAATGATGGCTTCGGCGTCGTCGACACTCGCGGTGTCCGGGAGGACCGTGAGGCCGAGCGACGACGCATACCGCGCCAGCGACGCGGCAAGTGACGGGCGACGCGACAGTATGCGCACCCCCTTTCCGGCAAAATCCGCAGCCGGCTGCGGTTTTGTTACCGCTTCGAGCGCAAGCGGCAATGAAAGACTGAACGTGGAGCCAATCTGCGGCTCGCTCGTGACGGTCAGGCGGCCTCCCATCACGTCGGCCAGCTCCCGGCAGATTGCGAGCCCGAGGCCGGTGCCGCCGAAGCGACGCGTCGTGCTCTCGTCGCCTTGCGCGAAAGGTTCGAAGATCTTGCCGACGGCCACCGGGTCCATGCCGATGCCGGTGTCCGTAACGGCCAGGTACACGATCGCCCGGTCCGCGTCGACGGCTTCGATGTCCGCCTTCACCACTACTTCGCCCTGCTCTGTGAACTTCACAGCATTACTGATCAGGTTCATCAATACCTGGCGGATTCGCAGGGGATCGCCGAGCAAGCTGCATTCCGTGCCCCGGGGCGGGCATACCACCAGCTCAATACCCTTCGTTTCGGCCGCGCCCGCGAACAGGCTTGTGCATTCCTCGAGTACCTGGCAGAGATCGACAGGTAACGCCTCGATCGCCACTTTGCCCGCCCGGATCTTCGACAGGTCGAGCAGGTCGTTGACGATCTGCAGAAGTATCTGTGCCGACGAGCGGATTGTTTTCGTGAGATGCGACTGTCTCGGTGAGAGCGTCGTGCGGGACAGGAGCTCCGTCATGCCGACGACGCCATTCATCGGTGTGCGCAACTCGTGGCTCATACGATCCAGGAATTTGCTCTTCGCCTCGGCTGCTTCGGCAAGCTGTTGGTTGCTTTCCCGAAGCTCGCGCGTGCGAAGCAGCACTTCCTGCTCGAGGTGCTCGCGCGCTCGGACTACCTCGCGGAATTTCTGCCGATGCCTGTGAAGTCGTTCCGCAAGAAAACCCAGTAACGCGAGCACATAGATGGCGTAGGCGGCTGGCGAGGCCCACGGTGCGGGATCGCGGTGAATCGTCAGTTGCAGTGGCGACGTGCTCCAGACGGAATCCGAGTTTGCCGCGCGCACCTCGAGCAGGTGATTGCCGGGATCGAGATTGGTCAGCGTGATACGGCGTTCCGCGCCGAGATCGATCCAGTCGTCGGTGAGGCCGGTCATGCGGTAGGCCAGCCGGTTGTGCGCAGGCGACGTGAAATCGAGAACCCCGAAATCGAGCGAGACGATGCTGCCGCGGTAGTCGAGATCGATCGGGTTACGGAGCCAGAAGGGCGTGTCACCCTCGGCCTTTACGCCCAGCACTTCGACGTTGGTAAGGGCCACGCGGGGCGGCTGCCTGTTGTCCGACAGCGTGGCTGGATTGAAGATGTTGAAGCCACCAGGGCCGCCGAAGCTCAGGCGTCCGTCACGCAGCCGAAAGTGCGCGCCGAACGAGAACTCTTCTCCCTGCAAGCCATGCTCCCGATGGTAGGTCTTGACAGCGCCTGTGTCGGGATCAAGGCGCATCAGGCCGGTGTTGCTGCTCAACCAGAGATGCCCCGTGGCGTCGGGCCGCACGCCCCAAAGGGTGTCGCTCGAGAGGCCGTCCTCGCTGGAGAAAACCTGGAATTCTATTCCGTCCGTTGCTGCGTCAGAATCAACGACGCGTGCAAGCCCGCCCCCGGTTGCGACCCAGACGTCCCCGTTGCCATCCACCGCGAGCGCGTACACGGCGTTGTCCGGCAGCGTCGATGTGTCGTCGGGATCGCTGCGGAATGAATGCAACAGCGTGCCGTCGGCGCGCACAAGGTTGAGGCCGTCGCCCTCGGTGCCGAGCCACAGATTGCCGCGGGCGTCTTCGACAATGGCTGTAACGACCGACGAGCTGACCGCGCCTGGAGCGGAACCGTACGGAAGCTGGCGCACGGTCCGGGTTGCAGGGTCCAGGACGTTTGCGCCGCCACCGTACGTGCCGATCCAGAGGGTACCGTTCTGCGACTCGAGAATCGTCATAATGCCGGCAGCGCTCAAGGATTGTGAATCGCCGACTTGTACCGGAATCGATTCGATGCGGCCGTCTGGCGTGAGAACCTTGAGGCCGCTGCCCATGGTGCCGATCCACAGTGCGCCGCTCTGGTCAAGCCGGAGCGCTGTCGCGCGCTCGTCGCCGAGTGCGTTTTCACGGCCAACGAGCGTATCTAGCGGAGTGGCGGTACGGCTCGCCGGATCGAAGCGCACCAGCCCGCTTAGCGAGGCGATCCACACTTCGTTGTCCGGCGCGTCCTCGAAAGCAAAAACCGGCTGGTTTTCGAGCCATGCCGGACGATACCCGCCGAACTCCCAGCTGCGCGGATTCCAGCGGCTCACGCCGCCGCTGCGCGTGCCGATCCAGATCAGCCCTGCCGGGTCCTGGTACAAGGACATCACGAAGGAATCGCGCAGCGATGCGCTGTCGTTCGGGTCATGGCGGTAACGGGTAAATGTGTTCGTCGGCCGGTCCAGGAGTGCCAGGCCGTCAGCGGTGCCGACCCAGAGGCG
>CAZLNH010000124.1:0-15886 GCA_964560775.1 uncultured Woeseiaceae bacterium
CGTCAACGCGGCCGGGTCCACGGTTACCGCAAACGTGCCGCCGGCGGCACTGTTAACGGCCGGGACTTCCTGTCGTCCTTCCAGCCGCCCGTGTGCAAACAGGATGTTGTCCGGAATTACCTGGCCGCGAATTTCGCCGCCGGGATGCGCCGGGCTGTGCACGTTGATGTAGGTTTCTCCGCTCAGCAATGCGTCGAGCTGTGCTGCGTCGAGCATCTGTTCTTCCGCAAACCAGTGCGCTGGGTCGCTGCCGTCTTGTGTGAGCCCTATCACGATCGGACCATTCAGGCCGCCATACGCGCCGTGCAGGTGAGACATGCTGGCGTCCGTAATGCGTGAGGTGTTGACGTGCATCGTCAGCAGCGATGCAGCCTCATCGAGTGTCAGCGCGGCGAGCGCGCCGGCGCGCGTGTCGATGGCAGGAACTTCCTGTTCGCCATCGAGTTCGAAATACATCACCGAAATGCCGTTCGGCACGATCTGTCCACGGACTTCACCGCCGGGATTCGCGGGACTGTGCACGTTGACGTAGAGCTTTCCGGCGGCAAAGGCGGCCAGTCCGTTGGCGTTCAGCGCGCCGTCCTCGACAAACCAGTGACCCGGGTCCGCGCCGTCCTGCGTCAGTGGCACCAGGACCGGACCATTGTTCCCGGCGTAAGCTTCGTGCACGTGAGCCTGGGTGGCGTCGTCCAGGCCTTCAACCTGCGCTTGCACGACCAAGGTGCCGTTGACCTCGTCGAGCGTTACCGCGGCGCGACCGCTGGCGATGCTCGCAACCGGTGGGGCGGAGCTCATGCCGTTCAAGGCGAGGAATCGAACGACAAATCCTTCGGGAAGAAGCTGCCCGCGTAGTTCGCCACCCGGATGAGCCGCGCTGTGCACGTTAACGTACAACGCACCAGCCAACAGCCGGTCGATGCCGGCGGCATCGAGCATTGCGCCGGCTGGCACCGTGAACAGCAACGGGTCGCCCGCGTCCTGGTCGAGGGGAATCAGTATCGGGCCGCTCAAACCTGCGAATGCATCGTGAATGTGGGCCGCTGTCGGCACAACGCCCGTGACGGTCAGGCTGCCCGTTACCTCACCGTTCACGAGATCGACGGTGAAGTCGGCTTGCGCAGAACCGGCACTGTCAACGGGGCCGACCTCCTCATCGCCGCTTGCGGCAACCGCAAATGCAACGACATTGGCGACCGTGACAGTAGTGTCGCCGGAATTCGTTACGTTACCTGCGGCATCCCGCGCTTCGGCGCTCAGGACATGGTCGCCGTCGGTCTCGGCGGAGGTGTCCCAGTCGATGCTGTAAGGCGCGGTGGTGTCGCTGCCGAGCAGTGCGCCGTCAATGAAAAACCGAACTTCGGTAACGCCGACGTTGTCGTTTGCAGTTACTGTCAGTGTAACGATGCGATTGACGAAGCCGGCTGCGGGCGCCTGCACTGTCGAGACGGTCGGTGCCGTCGTATCCGGTGGTGGAGGTGGTGGCGGACCCGGGTCGCTATAGCTGCCCCCGCCGCACGCGTTCAGGGCCAAAGCGGCGCAAGTGGAAAGGAGAAGCGGCGTTGTCCTGCGGTTGATTTTCATCGGAGGATTCCTGTTGGCTTGACGGGACCCGCGATCTGCCGTGACGGGCAGGTCTTCTTTCCGGGTGTGTCGCGCCGCGAGGCCGAAAGGTTCAAAATTCCGTCATTGCATTTGTTTCGTCGGCCTGCGGCTTCCTCGCAATGCCGAACCGGTTAGAGGTACCTTAGAATTCAATCAGAGTCGGAAACCGAACGTCGCCGCAGGAACCAGGCCATTGACACCGATTTCGCCGACGGACCGATCTCTTCGTACGCGGTCCGGTTGTAATAGACTCCTTCGCATTGCGTTGTGCGCGGCTTCTGTTGCCAGTTGCCCGGTAGCAGCGGCGTCGGAGTTTTCCGGCATTGCGACTTTGACCAGTCAATACATCTACAGGGGACAGTCATTATCGGACGGGAATCCGGCGGTTCAGCTCGGGCTCGACTACGAATTCCACAGCGGCGTATTCATCGGCGTCTGGGGGAGCACACTCGACCTGCAAAGTGAGTCGTCGCGGCGAGATGCGGAACTCGATTATTACCTTGGCTATCATCATGCGCTGAAAGTACCGGTGTCCCTGTCAGCGACTTTTCTTCGTTACACTTATCCTGGTCAAACCGGGTCGCACAGCTACGATCACAACGAGTATCTCCTCGCAGCAACGTTCAGGGAGCGATATTCGATCGAGTTCGGTTACACGGCCGATCTGTACGGCCTCGATCGATCGGGTCGGCATTGGGAGCTGCGCGCCGATCATCCTGTCGACAGCGCGTGGGTGTTGAGCGCCGGTGTCGGGCAGAACGACCTGACCGACATCGGTGTGGACCGATACCTGTACTGGGATGTCGGCGCATCTGCGAGATTCTCCTGGCTGACGGTCGATCTGCGCTGGTTCGACAACCAGGATGCCTATGGCCTTCCGGACTACCTGTCGGCCGGCTCGCAATGGGTCGCCAGCCTGTCCGTCGCGTTCTAGCGCTTACAACGATTGCGTCATTGTTTCGCGATCACGGCAGCCGGATTCTTGAAGCAACTGAGCCAGTGCGCGACAGGCGTTGACGGACTTGCCCGCGACCGTTCGGCTATCGAGCAGCAACGCGTTGATTTCGTCGCCGCTGAGGTCGGGTTGCATCGAGAACAGCAACGCGACAATCCCGGACACGTGCGCGGCAGACAATGAGGTGCCGGACGCGTAGTCAAAACCGCCGCCCGGCACTGGCACCAGGATTTCGTCGCCCGGCGCTTGTACCGGGAAACGTTGCAGCGTACTGGCGGAATCGGCCGAATGTTCGGACTCGACGACAATGACGCCGGAGATGTCCGCGGGAAAGCCGTACGGTTGTGTAGTCGGTGCCGCTGCGACGACAATCATGCCGCGCTGCAATGCCAGCTCGACGAGCCGGCCAAGCAGCCTGTCCGAGGGTCCGCCAAAACTCAGGTTGATGATGTTGGTTTCAGATTCCAGGGCGTAGCTCAGGGCTTTTGCCAGCGTGAAGCTGTCGCAAACAGCCCGCCGGCTGTCGCTTCGCCGGTACCAGCACGCCCGCAGCACCGAGAGCTGCGCGGATGGAGCTACGCCGACAACACCGATGCCATTATTGGATGCGGCTCCGATGACCCCGGCGACCGCCGTGCCATGGGCGTCGGCGGCGAAGTCGTCGTAGTTCGAGCGGGCGAAGTCCCGATGTGTTTTTATTTGAGCTTTCAATTCGGGATGGTGGATATCCGCGCCCGTGTCGACAATGGTTACGTTGATGCCATCGCCTAACGACCATGCATGGGCCTTGTCGATTTCCAGCGTGTCGAGGTTGTGCTGCATTCCAGAGTACGGATCGTCAGCGGTTTCCCCCAATGCCGCGGAAACTTCGAACTCATTCAGAATTTGTGCGGACTCCACTTCGGGCCGCTGCCGAAGGAGGCCGAGCAACTGATCGACAGGCATGTCATTGCCAACGGCATACAACAGGCAATGCACTTTCAATGGAAGGATCGGCCACTCGTCGATCTTCTGCAGGCCAAAGTCCTTCGCCAGCCGCTTGGCCGCCCGGTTGACACTGACGGACACGAGGTAGGTCGACGATCGACGGTTGTACCCCGGCCGTGCCGGACCGGCCCGCGCTGCATTGCTCATTCCCGGATCGGAAAACGTAACCAGGATCCGGGTTCCTTCCTTCTCCGCACGGTCATCGGCGGGCATCGCGCCCGCGCTGGCCAGAATGGCGAGCACTACGATGATGCGGCTGGGTTTCACGGCGCGGTGCCGCCTGTCACTGGCTGAGCGAAGCGCACCCCTCTGTTCGTCAGCAGCGTCGATAGCAGCGCGTCGCGATCTGCCTCGGATGTAGCCGCCGGGAGTTTCAGGGTATACACGCCATGACCCGACGGTCCGTCGACGATGCTGAGGTGCAGCGTCTCGAGCAAGTTCGACAGCTCCGCCGCAGGCAGCGCGGGTTCGAAAACGACACGGAAATACTGCCCCTCGGGCAGCGTCTCCGGCACAGTCAAGGTTGTGTATTCGGGCCCCTCGACCGACGGCCACAGCAACACGGCGGCAACCGCAAGTAAAGCGGCGGTCTGCGCGGCTAAAACAATGCGCCACGGGCTGCCGCCGAACTCGCGGAGCCTTGCCAGCAATTGCCGCACACGATTTTCCTTGGCCATGAACGCATCGATGCGCGCGTTGATGCGCCGCATGTCCGGATCCGGAACGGCGTGCGCTGCGTTGGCGTCGGCAATGGAATTTCGCAGGCTCCTGAGTTCGACAAGCTCCCGCCGGCAAATCACGCAATGAGCGGCGTGCTCGCGGACCCTCTCGTGCTCGTGTGTTTGCAACGAATCGTTGAGCAGCCAGGGCAGCAGCTCCCTGGCCTGGTCGTGAGTCATGTGATCATCCGTGTTCACGGTTTTTCTCCTCGCTTGTGCCGGCCAGGATCGGCAACAGGTATTTGAGGCGGCGTCGGGCATGAAACATGCGCGTCTTCACCGTGTTGACCGGGCAATCGGCAATCGTCGCAATCTCCTGGTAGGAAAATCCGCTAAAATACGTGAGTTCGACGACCTGTCGGTGGTCGGCGCTCAACTGTCTGAGAGCTGCGCGAATCAACGCGCCATCCTGGGACGTACCGGCGGCGACCGTACCTACATCGGTGCTGCGGTCCAGTGGCGCGTGGTAACGGGCTTCCTTGCGGATAGCCGTCAATGCCTTGCGATATGCGATACCGAATATCCAGCTTGATACGGCAGACTGGCCGCGAAACTGGCGCGCGTTTTTCCAGACGACGAACATCACTTCATCGAGCACGTCCTCGACGATGGCCGCGTTCGCGAGAATACGGCGCAGATAGCCGTACAAGCGGGGCTGATAGAGCCGATAGAGTTCGGCAAATGCGCGACGATCGCGCCGCCGCACCAGATCCAGCAGCGCGAGCTCGTCGGCTGCTTTGGAATCGCTTGCCGGTCTGCCGGAATCGGGACGCGCCATGTTCAGTGATGTCCGTGAGTCGAAGCCAAATATAGCTTTGGTGGATTCGAGAATCCCCGTCGTTGCGAGCGTCACCCTCGTCATTGCGAGCGCAGCGATGCAATCTCACGAAGACTGCTTGATTATAAGTGTACTCAAACAGGGGAAAGGTTCATTCGCAGGCGAGGACTCCCCTGGAAGCCGCGCCGTTGAACCATCCGGGCCGGTGAAACGACTCACTGCTCATGAACCCCGCTGCGACCGGAATGACCATGGCCCGCATGCTTTTGCCGGTTCTGTTGGCGGGGTGCGGCGCCGGCAGCGGCGAGGGCCTGGACGCGAGTGGCCGGCCATTGAGCGAAGGCGGTGATATCGAATTTGCTCCCACCTTCGAATCGATCCAGGCCAATGTCTTTGATCCGTCCTGCATCATCTGTCATTCCGGCGCCGCGGCTCCGCTGGGGCTGCGATTGGACGAGCAGAACAGTTACACCGCCCTGGTCGGCGTGCCGAGTCAGCAGGATGGCGCATTGCTGCGAGTGGCACCCGGCGCGCCCGACCAGAGCTACCTGGTGCGGAAACTCGAGGGAACGGCATCGGTTGGCGGTCGTATGCCGCTGGGTGGCGTTCCCATTCCGCAGGCAACGATCGATTTCGTGCGCCAATGGATTGTCGACGGTGCGCTGCCGATGTCGATCGCGCCGGCCGGCAAGGCGCCGGTCGTCGTTTCGCTGACGCCGGCACCCGGCAGCGCAATGACGGAATTCCCGTCCATGCTCGTCGCCGGATTCGACCAGGAGATCGACGCCTCGACGGTGAACGAGCTGACGTTCCTGCTCTTTCGCAGTGGGGGCGATGGCCGATTCAGCGACGGCAACGAGGTGCGTATTGCCGCGATGTCGGTGACCTTGTCCACGGTGAATGCACGCGTTGCGATCATGAAACTGGCAGGCGTTGCGCCGGTGGAGGATCGCTATCGCGTCATCCTGCAAGGTGCCGGCCCAAACGTGATCCAGAACATCGGCGGGCAAGTGCTGGACGGCGATTTCGTCGCCGAATTCGACGTCCGCGGTTCCGCACCGGCATTGCACGCCGGAGAAGTGCGATGACGCCGCGGTGGCTGCGAATCGCGATCGGCTGCGCGCTGTCCATTCTGTCGCAAGCGGCGATACGCGCCGAACCTTACCTGGCAGTGCAACAAGGCCTGAAGTGCACAAACTGTCATACATCGCCGAGCGGTGGTGGCAAGCGCACGAGCTACGGCATGGTGTTCTCGCAGACGGTGCTGCCGGCGCACACGCTTGACATGGGCGAACTCTGGACCGGCGAGATCGGCCGCTATCTCGCGATCGGCGGCGACGTTCGCGGCGGCTGGGAGCGACAGGACGTGCCGGGCCAGGCATCGACATCGGACACCGAACTGGAAGAATTGCTGGCTTATGTCGAAATCAAACCGTTCCCGAAATACCTGATGCTGTACGTGGATGCGAAACTTCGCCCGGACGATCCCGATATTCGCGAGCAGTATGCGCGCTTGACTTTTCCGGACGGACGCTGGTCCATCCAGGCCGGCGAGTTTTTCCTGCCCTACGGGTTGCGACTGCAGAACGACGAGGCTTTCATCCGCCAGGTCAGCGGCATCAACTTCAATACGCCGGACATCGGCTGGCAGGTCAATTACGAGGCGGGCGCGTGGTCAGGGCAGCTTGCCATCACGCGCGGAACGGCCGGCGGACCCGAGGTCGATTCGGGCAAGCAATACAGTCTTCTGCTCAGCTACGTCAAAAGCCGCTGGCGCGGCGGGGCCAGCTTCAATCTCAATGATTCGTCCTTCGGCGACCGGCAAATGCAAAATATATTCGGCGGCATTCGTACCGGGCCCGTCGCGTGGCTTGCCGAGATCGATTACATCATCGACAACGGAACCGGTACCGGAAAGCGCGAATCTTGGGTGTCACTCATCGAAGCCAACTACAACTTTCGCAAAGGCCACAACCTGAAGTCGACCTTCGAATGGTTCGATCCGGACGTTGATATATCCGAAGACGAGCAGAATCGCTTCAGTGTTGTATGGGAGTACATCCCAATCCAGTTTCTGCAGGCGCGTCTCGGCTACCGTAACTTTAACGGCATTCCACAAAGCCCGGCACAAAACTACGAATTGTTGTTTGCCGAACTGCACCTTTTCTTCTAGCAAGTATCGGGATCAGTGAATTGTCCCAGTTTTCGGAAAGCTTCAGGATGTTTCCGCAATACCGGGTCTTGCAGGAGCAGGCCTGCAGGTAGTCCCTGCCCGAAGAAGTTGACTTGGTCTGCTGATCTTCAGGCTGCTCGGCACCGGTGGCAGCCGTCAAGGTGGAAAACTGCGCAAGGCGCTGATGAATGCTTTGCTGTGTGAGATTTGTGTGACTGAGTGCTGCACGGTTGTGATGAGTGCTGCATTTGCAATGGGCGACCCACTAGTTCTTGTCAATAAATTTAGTTACTTACAATTTGAATAGCGTACTCCGAAGTCAGGGGTCGTGAGTTCGAATCTCGCCGGGCGCGCCAATTTTCCCTGGTCCATGCTGAAGAAATGGGTCAATTGCGAGAGCTTCTCTGTCGAAGCCTCAGCGTGTGCTGATCCGCAACGGATCCCCTTATCCAATCGACAATTTCGGGCCGCAGGGCTAGACTTCCCGCAGGGGGTCCACATGGCGACGCTTGCGGCCCAAGCCGCCTATCGAAGCCAGGAACGCAACTTTTTCACGGGCATGGCGTTGGTCATGCTTCTCACAGTTCTCGTCGGCTTCGCACCCACCTACTATCTTTTCCCCTGGTTCCAGGGAGTGACGACGAGGGGCGTCGCAGGTGGAGCCTCGCTGTCACCTCTTGTTCATCTGCACGCAATCCTGTTCTCAGCGTGGATCCTGCTGTTCCTGACTCAAGTGAGCTTCATCAGGCTGGAGCATTTCGAACTTCATCGGGCCTTCGGAACCGGCGGCGTCCTGCTTGCAGCAGCGATGGTGGTCGTCGGCCTTTGGACCGCCATAGACTCCGGTCGGAACGTCAGCACTCCACCCGGCTGGCCGAATGCGGAGGTGTTCTTGATCGTTCCCTTCACATCGATTGCACTGTTCGTCGGCTTCGTTTCCGCGGCCATTCTGAACCGGCATCGACCGGACTACCACAAGCGGCTCATGCTGCTGGGAGCAATGGCTCTTCTTTTGCCCGCACTAGTTTCCCGGTCTCGAATCATCGAGCACATTCTGGTTCCTGCGCTCTGCACGGCAACTGCCGTCATGTAACTACATCTTGGGGAACAGGTGGAGATAGCGGCTACGGACCGGCAGCAGCTCGCGGCGATCCTTCAGGTGAATTTTCGCGGTCTTATTGGGCCGCGCGTGACGTGGCTGACCGAATGCAGATTCACTACCACCGACAGGTATCCCGTGCATTGGTAGGGTCTGCCGCTTCTTTCGGACCGGCAAAATAGCGGAAAACCACTAGGGAGACTCTGCCGGCCGCCGCAGGCGGGACGCGTGCTCACCAGCGGCGTACGCGGGCCGTATCGAGATGGATGAAGTTCGAATCCTGGTAGTAGCCTACACCGCCGCGCTGCATCGCGATGGCTGTATCGCGGAGCTTGTCGAGGGCAACGCCCTGCAGCCGTACGTCGATCGCCTTGCCGACCATGTGCTGGCTCTGCGACGCGACGCCGCTGTTGCTACTCCGCTGGCGCAACATCTCATTCGTTTGCGGCGAGCGGTACGCGGATATCACTTCGTAAGTTCCGCGGCTGCCCACTGACTCGCGCAGATCGTACAGGAAGTCCAAAAGCTCGGGATCCATGGCATGGCGGTCGTCGGTTCGGAAGTCGGCAAGAAAACCGGAGATCTCTTTGAGACCCTCGTCCAGGTACTCCCCACCCCGGGCATAAACGACCTCCAGCCGTTCATCGGTGTGGGTGTGGTAGAAGGAAAGCATTCTTTCATCGATGCTGACGGCCCGCTCCGGGGCAAACAGCATGGCCGCGGCAACGATGGCCAAAACCGGGAACAGGACGGCTTTTGCGCTGGCACACATGGTTCAAACCTGCGTAGTACGGGAGAGAGTTCGGGAAAATAGCCGTGCCCATTATACCCGAAAGGCTTTTCGATCAAGCTTCACGTCGCACAGTCCTGACTTTCGGCACGATTGTTGCGCTTGCTGATCTGCGCCGCTGCCGCCTGCGCGCAGTAATCCCAGCCCTGGCGCCATGGAAACATCGATCGCTGGAATATCAGTCCTGTTTCACGAATATGTCGAGTGGCAGGATGGCGGTCGCGCCGACGTTCGGTACGTCGACGAGCTGCCCGATCCGGATGTCGACGGCTACGCTCGCGATCATGTATGCCTGCGTACGATCGTATCCGTATTCCGCGACGATGTAATCGATCATTGCAACCAGCGCATTCTGCGCGGCAAGGTTGACATCTTTCGACAGGTTACGGAGCTCGGACACTTTCGCTGTTGCGAGATATGCAATGTCAGGAGGAATCTCGCCCGCGTTCTTCAGCGGAAATCCGGTCGTTGCGTAGAACGTCGAAGACGGGATCGACAACAGCGTCGATGGTCCGCTGTAGTGCGGACCATGCCTGAGATTCGGGCCATCCTTGATCACCGCTGTGGTGACTGTGATGTCCGCGTCCATCTCGATCGCCGTTCCGGATACCTCTCCGTCGCCTTGCGCGTAATGGAAATCACCGATCGCAAGGCCACAACCGTCGATCAAGCATGGAAGGTAGACGGTGACCCCTACTCCCAAGTATCGAATGTCCATGTTGCCGCCGAATTCCCGCGGGGGAATGGTGCGCAGGCACTCTCCGGCATGCGTTCCTTCGATGCCGCACAAAGACGAAGGCTCGGCGGAGTCCGGATCCGGTTTGAACACGGCACCGCCGGCATCGGCAAGGTGTCGCTCTCTATCCAGCACGTCCTGCAGCTGCGCATTACCCGGCATTGTCGTTATCACCCCGGGAAAACTCGCATTGGGAATCCTGACCCCCGGGAGACCCTCGCTGGTGGCAAAGTCGTCATTGAGCCGCCAGACGATGAACCGGTCTTCACTGCCGACCGCAGCGCCCGCGAAACCGAACGCCGACGCGTCGGTCCAGCCGAGGGGACCCGGATCGATGCGCTCGATGGTGACCGCGAGCACGTCGCCCGCCTTTGCAGTCTCGATGTAGACGGGACCGGTCAACGGGTGCACCCCACCAAAGCTGGAACTGGCGAACGCTTCCGGGTCGATCGTCATGTCGCCCGCATTGCGTCCGATCATTATGATCTTCTCGCCTGGGCGTGCGCGTGCGGCCATCGGAATGCCCGGATGAATTCGATTGATGCAGGCCGGGTCTTCGCTACAGGATTTGCCCGTTCCACCGATCGTCACGTCTGCCATTACGGACGAGGCGGCCAGGCACAGGGCAAGACCTATAAGAGATCGGGTTCGATGCATCACGGTGTCCGCGCTGCTTTCTGACTGTGAAACGGGACTCGATACTCGACGATGCCGCAATGTCAGGCAAAGCGCACGGCCGACAGCAGTCGGTCCGTTTGTTTACGGCGCTATGCGTGAGCTATCGCACCACGAGATCACGAGGTGCATCCCGATCAAAAATGTGCAATCGAGAAGCAACGACCGTACCTATGAGCGCACAGATACGGATACCTGAAACTCGTTCAGATTCGGCCCATTAAAAACAACACGAGCAATATTACGAGCACAACCCCGACAATGCCGCTCGGTCCGTAACCCCATCCTCTGCTGTGAGGCCAGGTAGGAATTACGCCAACAAGGATAAGTACCAGGACGATCAGCAGTATGGTTCCAAGACTCATATTCAACTCCTTTCAGACCATTTTATTATTAGTCTAATTCGGGCCCGGCGCCGCGCCGGTACAGTATCGCACATAAGCTCGACCCCAAGAACAGGCTTCTGGCGTATCCCAAGGTAAATCTTTGGCGACAGATCGGGTCCGGCCCGTTTCGTGGCCTTCCGCAGCCGTCAGTTCGATGTCACGCCTGGCAATAGCGACGGCGCGTCGGCGTCGTCCTACGCGAGTCGCCTGCGGCGACTGACGGCCGGGCCAGCCAGCGCGTGATCCAATCCACTCATAACCTGTGGACGGGGTAAACCGTCCCAATCATCTACTGATCGAGGCGGCTGTGAGCAATGAGCAGTAACGCCAATTTGAGCTGAGCACGCGGCTGCAACGGCGAATATCGGCGCTGCGTTGCCGCGCAACGCCGGTAGTCAACCAACTCAGACAGGTCGGCTTCGGGTTTCTCTAAGGAGCAAACACATGACACCGGATTATTCTGTTCGTGCGAGGAACCAAGTTCTTTCGGCACTTCCACCAGTAGAACGGCGACATGTCGAACTGCACTTGCAGTGGGTCGAGCTGCCGCTCAGTGCGATGCTGTACGAAGCTGGAGTCGTGGTGCAGCACGTGTACTTTCCTGCGACCGCGATTGTCTCGCTGGTCTCGTCCATGAAGGACGGGGCCTCTGCCGAGGTAGCAGTGGTCGGCAACGAGGGTGTCGTCGGAGTCGGCGCTTTCATGGGTGGTGGGCGCGCCCCGAGCGGTGCCGTGGTTCAAAGCGCCGGCCATGCGTGGCGCATGACCGCGGAGTCAATCGCGTGCCAAGCCTGGCAGTCGGAGATTGTCATGCAGAAGTTGCTGCGCTACACCCAGGCACTGATCACGCACATGGCCCAGACCTCGGCCTGCAATCGGCACCATGCCTTGGACCAGAAGCTGTGCCGCTGGCTTCTGCTCAATCTAGACCGGCACACGGGCAACGAGATGATCGTGACTCACGAGCAGATCGCCGGCATCCTCGGCGTGCGCAGGGAAGGTGTGACCGTCAGTGCACTCAAGCTGCAGAAAGCGGGACTGATCCAGTATCACCGCGGGCGAATGTTCGTCCTGGATCGAGCCGGACTTGAGAAACGCAGTTGCGAGTGCTATTCGGTCGTCCGGCAGGCCTACGATCGACTATGGGCCCGGCCGCCTGCCGCGCAATTGTACGGATCGGGCCGCCCGCGACGTTTGCCGGTGGACGCGGTCGGGCTACGGTCCGCCACTGCCTGAACGGTCAGTCGCTTCATCCGACGGTGTGAATGTGGCAGTCGTCCCAAATAACCTGGGGGTGAGGCCCGTAGCCGGATACCTGAAATCCGGCTAGGCTAGTCTCAGATAAATACTAGATCGCAGCGGAGTACCATGCGACAGCTGGTGCGGGAGGGGTTTGACCGACGCGTGCTGCTGCCGTTGCTGGCAGCCATCGCGCTGATAGTCTCGGCGTTCTTCGTCGCCGAGGCGCGGCGCGCCTACACGCGCGAGCTCAGCGAGATCATTCAGGAGCGTCAGGATCGCATGCGCGAGATGGCGGAGCTGATCTATGTCTGCATCGAGGCCGAAAGCGCCCAACGTGGCTACCTGCTGACGGGAGAAGCGAAGTACGCGGAGCCGTACGACCAAGGGCGTGCGTTGGCATCTGTGCTCATTGCGAGCCTGGTCCAGAGCTTCTCGGCGCACAACTCCGAGGAGCTTCCCGCGCTGCAGGTCGTGCAGAACGGGATCGAGGCGAATTTCGCCGAGATGGACAAAACTCTGCGATTGATGCGGGAAGGTCAACCTCGCGACGCCCTCGCCTCCGTCAAGACCGACATTGGTCTAAATCAAATGCGCGAGATACGCGCTGAGCTCGAAGCGCTGCGAACACGCGAGCGGGCCCGGATCTATGAGAGCCTGACGAAGTGGAATAGGTCGATTTACGTCAATAGCCTGATCAACCTGGCGACTACGGCTTTCACACTGGCGCTGTTGATTTTGGTCGGTTTGCTGGCGACGCGCGAACTTCGGCGACGTCAGGCGGCCAACCAGCAGCTCGACGAGCTGGTGAGAGAACGAACGGCGGATCTACAGGAGCTCTCGACTCATATGCTGCGCATAGGGGAATTGGAGAAGGCTGCTCTGGCACGGGAGCTGCATGACGAACTCGGAGGGCTGCTCGTCGCCATGCGCATGGATCTCGCCCAGCTGCGGCGGCGTATCGTTCTGCACGACGAAGATGCGGAGACGCGCTGGGAGCGCGTAAATAATGCGCTCACTGCGGGCGTGGAGCTCAAGCGACGCATCATCGAGGAGTTGCGGCCGACGCTGCTGGACAACCTGGGTCTCGTTGCCGCCGTACGCTGGCAAGTTGAGCAGAGCACGGCACTAGGGGGTCTTGCACTCGAGGTGGACCTGCCGGAAGAAGAGCCGGAGTTGGGGGGCGACACGGCGATTGCCGTCTTTCGGTCTGTGCAAGAGGCGTTGTCCAACATCCTGAAACACGCGCGGGCGACACGCGTGAAGCTTTCGATGCAGCGCTCAGTCCAACGGTTGCGCATTACGATCGAAGACGACGGCGTCGGGCTGCCGGCAGACGCTGCCAAGAAACCGGGTTCGCACGGTCTGAAACAAATGAGCTTCCGTATGCAGGCGGTCGGCGGGGAAGTACGTTTGGCATCGGTACTCCCGCATGGCACACTCACCATCCTGATCGTCCCGGTTTAGGCGCTGCGTTGATTGCTGATTTCAGCGAAAATTTCCGGCAGGCGTTCGAAATCCACTGATTTGTCCAGAAAGTACTCGACTCCGAGATTCATAGCCTTCGCTCGATACTGCGGCAAGGCATAGTTGGTCATGATGATCGTGGTTGGTCGCCCGGCACCCAGCGCTAGCAGCACACCGAATCCCGTGCCCCGTCGCAGCTGCAAATCGAGGATCATGACGTCGGCGTCGTAGTCTCGGGCGGCACGAATAGCATCTTGCTCGTCCGCGGCTATATACACGATCTCGGCACCGATCTCGATCTGCACTAGATCCCGTATGCGCTCGGCAATGCGAGGCGAATCCTCGACGAGTATGACGCGCAATGCCGTGCGTGCATCCGCGACTGTCATTGGATCAGGCCGTTTTTCAACGCATACGTGGTGATATCGGCATTCGATCGAAGACTCATCTTTTTGAGCACGCGGCTGCGATAGGTGCTGACGGTTTTCACACTGATGTTCAGCTCGCGGGCGATATCCGAAACCGTTGTGCCCGTTGCCAACTTGCAGAAGATCTGGAATTCTCGCTCGGAGAGCTCGGCATGCACCGGTTTGTCGGAATCGATATCCAGATCCATAACCAGTTGTTCGGCCAGCGTGCTGCTGACGTACCGTCGCCCCGACAACACGAGCTGCACCGCCTTTATTAATTCCTCGGGGGCACTTTCCTTGGAAAGGTAACCGCTGGCGCCAGCCTTGAGCACGTTCACGGCATACTGCCGCTCGGGAAAGCCGCTCACGATGAGCACTTTCGTGGCCGGAAAACTCGCACGCACGTGCTTCAGAATATCCAACCCGCCCCGTCCCGGCATGTTGATGTCGAGAATCAACAATTGGAACTGCTTCTTTCGCAGCAAATCCATGGCTTGCTCGCCGGTGGCCGCCTCGGCAACCTCGCCGACGCGGCCGCTGTCGACCAGGAATTGACGCAGGCCGGCGCGAACAACGGCGTGATCGTCTGCAATCAGAATGTTGCGCATGTCAGGAGGCGGCGCGAGAGGCCTAATGCGTTTCGTCATCATTATTGCCCAGTATGACCTGCGCGAGAGGCGCTCGGAAGGAAGTCAGCCCCAACAGTGAGTAGGAATTGTCCTACAGTGACGATCGCACAGGCAATGGGACAGGTCCTACAGCATCCACCAAGATCTGTACCTGCCAAAAGACAGTGCGCCGCGAGAACATGAACTCACCCGATACGGGGATCAGTCTTTCAAAGGAGACAGAAATGAACTGGGATCGCATAGAAGGAGAGTGGAAACAGCTCAAGGGTAGCGCGCAGCAGCGCTGGGGCAAGCTCACCGACGACGACTGGGCGGTGATCGATGGCAAACGCGAAGAGCTGGTCGGAAAAGTCCAGTCCTTGTACGGCAAGCGCAAGGACGAAGCGGAGCGCGAGGTCAACGACTGGGAGCACAGGCTGCCTTAGGGTCCTGACGATTCGCAAATCACTTTTTGTTTTCCAGGAGAACACGACATGAATAAGTTTCTCGCAGTCATTGCGCTGGCTGGCGCACTCACAGCCTTGCCGGCTTTCGGCGACGAGCCCAAAGGTTCGGCGAAGGACGCGTGGATCACCGGCAAGATCGAGACGGTCTATATGCTGAACCGGCATCTGAATGCCTTCGACATCGATACCGAGGTGACCGAAGGTACCGTGCATCTCACGGGCAAGGTCGAAAGTGACGTAGACCGCGACCTTGCTGGCGAGCTGGCGAAAGGCATCGAAGGGGTCGTGAGCGTGGATAACGACCTCGTGCTCGATGCGAAGGCGCGCATGCCCGCATCCACATCGGCGTCGGCGTCGGCCGAGCGACCGTTCGTCGTGTGGGTCGACGATACGACGACCACGGCGGCCGTGAAGTCGAAGCTGCTCGCCAACGGCAATACGGATGGCTTGCAGATCGATGTAGACACACGCGGCGACATCGTCACGCTATCGGGCGAGGTGACTTCGGCGGAGGAAAAACAGCTAGCCGAACAGCTCGCGCGTAACACCGGCGACGTAAGAGAAGTCCGCAACCAGCTCGTGGTCCAGAGCGCCGCCAACTAGGTCGGCGAACTGGTGAGTCTGGCGCATTTGTAGGGGCACGCCGGCGGTCGAACGCCGGCGTTCTTTTCGACAACCAATTGGAGAACGCAGATGATCAGTTTGGCAGTAACGTTCTTAATCGTGGCGCTCTTGGCCGCGCTTTTCGGCTTCTCGGGCATTGCCGGCATCGCGACCAATTTCGCATGGATTTGC
>CAZLNH010000125.1:0-2060 GCA_964560775.1 uncultured Woeseiaceae bacterium
CACTGTCAGCGACCGCCACCTCGACGAGACATTGCGGTGCTTCACCGGCCAGCCAACTGCGCAGCAACGCGCCATCATGCTCCCACAAATGCTCAGGCCGGCGGTGCGCCGGTACGTCGAAGTCGGCCAGCCGCGGCAGCAATGCGAGCATTGCGCCAACGTCGTTGACCGTGGCTGTCCGAACCTCGAATTTCATCTATCCGCCATGTCTGTTGCCCGGGAAATCGCAGTGTAACGGGGATCGCGATGCCAGTGCATCATCGTACGGCGACAACAAGATTTAGTGCGAGCACAATGAACACAGTGCCGGCAATGCGATTGAGCACGAGCTGCGCACGGGCCGAGCTCGCCAGCCAGCGGCCGACCGCGCCGGCGAAAACGGCAATGCCGCCGAACACCACAACGGTAGCTAACGCAAACGCCGCGCCGAGCAGCAGAATCTGCGCGACCAGTGAGCCACGGGCCGGATCGGCGAACTGCGGCAGGAAAGCGAGAAAGAATACTGATACTTTCGGGTTTGTCACGTTCATGATGATGCCGCGCCCGTACAGCCGCCGTAGTCGCACCCGGGGCGTGTCGCTGTCAACCTTATCCGTCGGCGCAGCCGTAAAGGCCAGCCATGCGAGGTACAGCAGGTAGCCCGCGCCGGCCAGCTTGATTGCTGCATACGCAACAGCGGAAGCCTGAACTATTGCCGCGATACCCAAAGCGACAGCCGTCGTGTGTACGATCAGGCCGGTGCATAACCCGAGGGTGACCGCCAGACCCGCGCGCGGACCGCTCATTGCCGACTGCGTCAACACAAAAAGGTTGTCGGGACCTGGCGACAACGCCAGCAGCACGCTGATTGCGAAAAATGTTGCGAGCAGGTCGACGGGAATCATGCAGCCACGGAAAATCGGGAGCAGCCGGGTCGGCAGCGCTCAGCCGAGGAACTCGTGTTCAAAACTCTCGATGCCCCCGAGTTCCGGACCCACGGCGCGAAACTCCCAGCCCAGCCTGTCGCACGCCGCCTCGTCCCACAAGCCATCGCCGTAATAGGTCACCGCGTGGAACTCCTGCCCGAGCCTTGTCAGTGCGTGGCGCATGATATCGGTACGCTCGATGGCGTCGTCGGATGATGCCAGCGGAATGCCATCAAGATTGAATCCGGCGGCGCAGAGCTTCGTTTCCGCGCTCCGCTGCCAGCCCCCGGTTGCAATTGCGACGGCGTGGTGGCCGGACTCGCGGAGCCGGCGCAGGATTGTCCGCGCATGGGGCAGCTCCTCGAACGGTCCGGAAGTCCGGATATAGGTGTCGATGCGATTGAAGAAATCATTGCGAACGGCGTCAATCACGGACGGATCGGCGTCGAGGCCGTTGTCCTCGAAAATCTGGGCAAGAATCCCGCTGTCTGATACGTGCTCATAGTCCGAAAGGTGACGGCGAAACTGCACCGGCCCGAGCACGTGGGCGACGGATTCCCGGTATAACGCGTCGTCCGTCACGGACGACCGCAACAAGGTGCCATCGATGTCAAAAATGACTGCATGCATTCGTCGTGACCTGTGAGTTGCGCAGCAGTAGCGTTGCGGCGGATTATACCGTCACGGGCTTAGCATAGGAGCCCCGCCGCAGAAGCCACAGCCCGTTCGGCTTCCAGGCCCTCGCGGACACCAGCGGATCTTGCGTTATACTCCGGCGTTTGCGGGTCGGTGGCCAATCCGCCAGGAGCAAGACTTGATGAGAGGCGTCGCGTGGCATTGAACCGATTCCGGCAGCGCAGCCGTGCAGCGCCGCCCGTTGCCGCTGGATGAGCGACGCGACCCGGGCATCGGCAGCAGCCGGCAGCTCGGTTCTGTACCGGTCGCCGCGGTACGCGTACCCGATCGCGATTGCCGCGGACGGCATGACCATCAGCGACGCCGACGGCCGCAAGTACCTCGACATGAGCGGCGGCGCAGCCGTGTCCTGTTTGGGGCACGGGCACCCCGACGTTATAAATGCCATCCGCAAACAGGCTGAAACACTCGCGTTTGCGCACACAGCGTTCTTCACCAGCGAACCCCAGGAAACACTCG
>CAZLNH010000126.1:0-7240 GCA_964560775.1 uncultured Woeseiaceae bacterium
TACCGCCATCGGCGATCGCGCCGGACATCAACATCGTCAAGACACCGGCCATCATCGCAGGCTTCGGTCCCAACCAGGACGAGGTCAAGGTGATGAGCGGCTCTTCCGGCCAGATGATACGAATTTCCGAACGCGGTGCGGCCGGTATCGGCCGGCAATCCTGGCGTCAGATCAAATAGCAGGCGGGCATACCATGCATAACAAGGCAGATTCACGCCGGGCGAAAACGCACGGCTTTACATTGATCGAGCTGATGATCGTCGTCACGGTGCTCGCCATTATCGTCGCGGTCGGCTATCCGTCCTATATGAACCAGGTGCGCAAGGCGCGACTGGCTGACGGCAAGGCAACTCTGATGGAGACGGCCCAGCAGCTCGAGCGCTGCTATACGCGCTTCAGCAGCTACAACGATGTCAACTGTGGTGTCGCGCTGCCGCTCACGTCGCCCGAAGGCTACTACGTCGTGTCCGCGGCGGCGCAAACCGCGTCGTCGTTCACGCTCGACGCAACGCCGCAGGGCGACCAGGCTGGTTATGCGCGATGCGGCGTGCTGCGCCTGACCAGCACCGGCCAGCAGGGCTCACAGGGCGCGGCAACCGACGCCAACGATTGCTGGTAAGTCAGCTACCCTCGCCGGCCGTCGTAACGCATCGTGGGTTGCGCGACACGCCTGACTATGCATCAGCGAGCATGCCGGTGCCTTAACTCTGGCCAAAGTTCCCGGTGAAGCTGACTTCATGGGATAATTTGACCGCGCAAAGGACCTCGCGGCACATCTCTCCATTGCAATGCGGCGTCCCTGATCCGGCGCGGAAGCGAGCCGTTTCACCTGCTGCGGCGGATGACTTTGCCCGGCCGCGCTTCAGTTGCGTGGCCGCTCTCGTAGACGGCCTCGCCCGCAACCCAGACTGCATGCACGCCTTCCGAAAGTCGCTCCGGTTCGGACGGGGTGGCGTGGTCGATGATCGTATCCGGGTCGAACAGGACGAGGTCGGCGTGTGCACCGACTGTGATGAAGCCACGGTCCGCAAAACCCATGTGGCGTGCGGCGAGACCGGTCATGCGGTGGACGGCCTCCTCCAGTGTCAGTCGTTGCTGCTCGCGCACGTAGCGTCCCAGGACGCGCGGGAATGCACCGCGTGCGCGCGGATGCAGGTCTTCGAATGCGCCGTCGGTGCAGATGTTGGTGTGCGGCCATTGCAGCAGCGCGTGGATGTCGCTTTCAATCATGCTGGTGCCGATGATCGCATCGCCACCATCGCCCGTTTCCTCTTCCATGCGCTCGGATGCTTCGGCCAGGTACATGAAGGCCTCCGCCGGATCAACGCCGCGCTCTGAGGCAATGTCCGTCAGCGTCATGCCGATGTAGTCGGGATTCGGGTCAAAGCGAGTCATCCACAGGCCGTCCGGCGGTGCGATCTGGTCCAGCGCTTCTTCAATGGCGGCGCGATCGGTGTAGTCGCGTTCGGGCAGCAGCACCATCAGGTTGGATTGCCAGTACTCGTACGGATAGATATCAGCCGTGATATCGATGCCGGCCGCGCGCGCGCGATCCAGCTTGTCGATGATGCGCGGTGCCTCGCCCCACAGCCGTTTCATTGCAAGCTTGATGTGCGATACCTGCACCGGCATGCCGGTCACGCGGCCGATTTCGATGATTTCGTCGAGCGCCTGTTCGAACCAGCGGTCCTCGCTGCGCACGTGGCTGATGTAGCGTCCGCCGCGATCGGCGGTCAGTTGCGCAAGCGCGAGCACCTCGTCCGCCGCCGAGTAAATACCCGGCTCGTATTCCAGTCCGGTTGACAGGCCGAGTGCGCCGCTTGCGAGTTCGGTTTCCAGCAGCTCCGCCATTTCAGCAACTTCCGCTTCGGTGGCGGTGCGGCGGTAATCCCGGCCCAGCACGGTACTGCGTAACGTATTGTGGCCAACGTACGACGCGACGTTGATGGCCGTACCGGTTCGTTCGATGTCGTCAAAAAACCGGTTGAGCGGCAACGGCGAACCACCGTCCTGCCCGACGACGATCGTCGTGATGCCCTGGCTCGTGGCCGGCACTGCGTCGGGCTGCTCGAGCAAATCACGATTCGCGTGACTGTGTGTATCGATAAAACCGGGTGCCAGCACGAGTCCCTGCGCCTCGATGACTGTCTCCGTCCCGCGCGGCTCGAGGATGCCCGGCATGCCGATGGCGGCAATGCGCCCGCCGTCGAGCCTTACGTCACCCGGGTACGCGGCGCCGCCGGTGCCGTCGACGATCCGGACATCCCGTATCAGCACGTTGCGAGAGTCGCCGTCGTCCGTCGCCGTGCACGAGGCGATGATCGGCAGCACCGTGGCCAGAGTCAAAAAGAGAGCGGCGACGTTGCGGCGAGCGTACTGCATGGCGGATCCTTGTTGACGAGGCGGACGCGCGTTCCGTGATGGAATTGAAGCACGCAGCAAACGGTCAGTCCGCCACAAATTCATATTATGAGTTTCGCCTGTCCCGCACCCGGTTGCGCGGTTACGGTACGGGCGGGGCGCAGAATGGGGAATCGGACAGCCGGGCACAACACCGCGGGCCCGATCGTTCTGCATGGTTACAACCAAAACAAAACAGGGGCGCCATGATGTCTCGAACGCTGCACGCTTTGCTGCACACCGCCGTTTTTTTGACACTGACCGGCCTTGTGGCCGTCCATGCGGAAGAACATAACGACAATGCTCCGCGCCTGCTGGCGCTGGACGATATCGAAGCGGTCAAGTCCATCGGCGGGCCCGTGCTGTCCCCCGACGGGCGCCTGACCGCTTACACCTTCGATGATCGCATTCATGTCGTCCCGACACGGGGCGGTGATGCGCGCGCAGTGACGGCCAGCGGCAATCGCGCATCGGCACCGACCTGGTCGAAGGACGGCGAATATCTTTACTTCCTGTCCGACCGCTCGGGCTCAAGCCAGTTGTGGCGCCTGCCGCTGGACGCATTCGGCGAAGCCGGGCAGCTGACAAAGCTCGAGCGCGACGTCTCTGAACTAAAATTCTCGCCCGACCAGTCGAAACTGCTGCTGGTGATGGACGACGACGCGTCCAAAGACGATGCGGAGGCCGAGGTTGACGACGATGCCGATATTGTTACCGGGGCAGACAACGAGACCGAAAATGAGGCCGACGCCGGCAATGACGCCGATACCGAAACCAGCAAACCCTTTGTCATTACGCGCCTGCATTTCAAGCGCGATGCCGGCGAAGGTTACCTGACCGAATGGCCGTCGGATCACCTGTATACGTACGACCTCGACAGCGAAACCCTGACGCAGCTGACGGCCGGGCGCTACAGCGAAGGGGACGCGGCCTGGTCACCGGACGGTGACACGGTCGTTTTTGTCAGCAACCGCGAAGACGAGCCGGACCGTTACTATCGCGACGACCTGTGGCTCGTGTCGGCGGCAACGGGTGACGACGAACGGCCACTGACACGGCTGACCAACGACACCGATGTCAAAAGCAGTCCTGCCTTCAGCCCGGACGGCAAACTCGTCGCCTACCTGAGCGCCGAAGACGGCGTTTACGGCATCAACCGTTTGACGATCATTCCGGCCGCCGGTGGCGAACCGCGCATTCTTTCAGCCGATCTCGATCGCTGGGTACGGGACTTTGAGTTTTCCGCCGACGGCTCGCACATCTACCTGACGTATGAGTCGCACGGCGGCCGGCACCTCGCACGCGTGCGCGTACGGGACGGGCGTATCGAACGGCTGCTCGAGGGTGACCGGGTTGTGTCAGGATTCGATGTCGATGCACGCGGTACTGTCGTTGCCAGGGTAGCGACGAGCAATCGTTCCCATGAACTGTACCGGTTGCAAGGCGGTACGCTGCAGCCGCTTACCGACGTCAACGGGGAGTTCTTCGCCTCGCGGCAACTCGGGCAGCAGGAAAAGGTGTCGTACACGCTCGATGACGGCACGGTGGTTGAAGCGTTCGTCACGCTGCCGCCCGATTACGAGGCCGGCCGGCGTTATCCGGCGATACTGAACATCCACGGCGGCCCGGTGGCGCAATTCACGTGGGGCTACAGCTTCCGTGCGCAGTGGCTGGCCGCACAGGGCTATGTCGTGATCGAGCCGAACCCGCGCGGTTCGACCGGCCGCGGCCAGGATTTCGTCAACGCGATTTACAAGACCTGGGGCATCACGGAATACCCGGATGTCATGGGCGCGGTCGATCACGCCATCGAACTCGGCTATGCCGACCCGGACCGCCTGTTCGTCACCGGCTACTCATACGGTGGCTACATGACCAACGTCATCATCACGCGCACCGACCGCTTCAAGGCGGCCGCATCCGGTGCAGGCCACAGCCTGATCGAAGCGAACTACGGCCATGACATCTACCAGAAGTGGTACAACTGGGAGCTCGGCCAGCCATGGGCGAACCGCGAAGGTTACGACAGGCTGTCACCGTTCCGAGACGTCGACAAGGTGCAAACACCGACGATCTTTCTCGGCGGGCGCGTGGACTGGAACGTGCCGGTGCTGAACGCCGAGCTGATGTACCAGGCACTGCGCCACCGCGGCATCGATTCGACGCTGGTCGTCTACCCGGATGCACACCACGGCGGCTGGCCGGTGCACTTCGAGAAGGATTACATTGAGCGCATCGTCGCGTGGTTTGACAAATACGACCACGCCGACTGACGCCCCGTCGTTGCGAGCGCGCAGCGCGTGGCAATCTCGTACCGGCTGGCAGAGTCAGTGTCTGTGCAAGATCGCCACGTCGCTGCGCTCCTCGCGACGACAAGAACCCCGTCGTTGCGAGCGCGCAGCGCGTGGCAAACTCGGACAGATTGGCAGAGTCATATTCCGCACAAGATCGCCACGTCGCTGCGCTCCTCGCGACGACGGTACCAGGAGACTTAAAGTGACAACCCCGAACCAATCCACGCTGCTCGCACTTTGCGCCATTTTCCTGCTGGCAGCAGGCTGTGGTGACCCACCCGACACACCCAACACCCCATCAAAATCCGCACAAGTCGATGCGCTCTTCACCCACCTGGCGCCGGGAGTACAGCCGGGCGCGGCCGTCATGGTCGTGCAAAATGGCACGATCGTGCATCAAGCCGGCTACGGGTACGCCGACCTTGAAAAGCAAACACCGGTCACGCCCGACACATCATTCCGGCTCGCTTCGGTATCCAAGCAATTCACGGCAGCGGCCGTCCTGGCGCTGGCCGACGACGGCAAACTGTCAATCGACGACCCGGTCGCGCACTACCTGCCGGCACTTGCGCCCTACAATGGCGTAACCATACGCCACCTGCTGACCCACACCGGCGGCTTGCCCGAGTATTACGACACGATCGACACAGACAAAGCGCGCCCGACCAACGCCGATGCACTCGCACTGCTGGGTCAAATGGCCAGCCCGGATTTCGCGCCGGGTGAACGCTACGCCTACAGTAATCCAGGCTACGACATGCTGGCGCCGCTGGTCGAAGGGGCTTCGGGCATGGAATTCGCCGCCTTCATGAAGGAGCGGATATTCGAACCTGCCGGCATGACATCCGCGCTGATCCACGACCACCGGCCACCGGTCATTCCGAACCGCGCCCTCGGCTATGCGCCGGACGGCGACGCATACGCACCAAACGACGACGACCCGTTAAACGGCATCGTCGGCTCCGGCGGCATGTACGCATCGCTTAACGACTTTTTCCACTGGGACCAGGCCCTGTACAGTGACTCACCACTGAACGAGTCATCAATCGAGGCCGCCTTCACACCGATGCAACTGAACGACGGCACCTCAACGGATTACGGTTTTGGCTGGAGGATCGACGAATACGACGGCCGCCCACGAGTGCGTCACGGCGGCAGCTGGGTAGGATTCCGCACCCACATCGCGCGCTACCCGGACGACGCGTTCAGCATCGTCATCCTGTCGAACCGGGCGGACATGGACCCCGAAAGCTACATTGACCCGATCACAGACATCTGGCTCGGCGAACGGTAACGCTACGCAGCAGGTCCATAGGAGCGCCGGTATCCGCTGTCGGGGGTCCTTTGGAGGAAATAAAGCGGACCCACGGGAGCCATTCCTCCAAAGGACCCCCGGCAGGGGATACCGGTGCGGCGGAAACGCTTACAAACCATCTAGTCCCCGTAGGCAGATTTCTGCGACGACACCAGCACGCCGTGATCTACTCCAAGCGTGTAATGCAGTGCCCCCTCACTCTGCCACTTGCCAATATCAAAAGTCCCACCAGCTGCAACCCGCTGCACGTCCACATGCCCGAATTCAAGCGCCTCCCCCGCCGTGCATACATCCGCCGGCTGCGATGCGCGCAGGAACCAGACATGGGGGGTTTCGTGATCAGCGGTGGAAAAAACGGTTGCGATACCGGTGGCCGGGTTGACATGCAATGACGTTTCGCGATCGGCTGCAATCGCTTGTGCGTCATCGGTCCAGCCATCCTGTAGCAGGCGTGCAAGTAGCACGACAGTACGCCCGATGCGATCGCGTTCCTGCAGGTGCTGGTCGGTGATGATGTTGCGCATCATCGGCAGTGCCAGGAAATTGCGCGCGAGCGTCACGTCGCCGGCGTACGGGTCCGCTAGCGCGACCGCTGGCGTAAGGCTTGCCTCGGACATGGCGGAGTAGACGAACTCGCCCATGATCGCCATACCGGCGCTCGTACCGCCCACCGGCGCCGGTTTGGCGGCGACGAAATTGATCGCATCCTGCACCGGCGTGTCCTGCCAGAAGCGGACGTAGCGGGACTGGTCGCCGCCGGCGATAAACAGCGCTTCGGCATTCCTGATGGTCCGGATTACCAGGGGGTCGTGCGCGGCGGCACGGTCGTCGAACACCAGCGTTTCCACTGAATCGCAGCTGCACAGTGCGTGGATGTAGTCGTTGTACTCGTCCGCACCGGACGCGCGCAGCACGACGAAATCACCCCCGCCGCCGGCCTCGCCCATGCGCACGTAGTTCTCGTCGACGTCAGTACCGCCGCCCTGCAGGACCAGCAGTCCGCGTGTTTTTACCTCGACATCGGCGGGGTTTCCGGTGACGTAGTGCTGGAATGAATCGGCTGCGACGAGCGGCGCCAGCAGCAGCAAGGAAGCAGCCAGCAAATGTGGTCGCAACGCAGGGAAACGGACATATCTGGGCATCGGCGAATCCGGATGAAGTCAAATGATGCAACATGATAGGAAAACCCGCCCGTCATTGCGAGCGCGCAGCGGGTGGCAATCTCGTACCG
>CAZLNH010000127.1:0-15212 GCA_964560775.1 uncultured Woeseiaceae bacterium
GGCCGTGAAGCACGCCAACGTGCTGGCAACGTCCGAACGCGGCCTGAACTCGATGGAACACTGGTATGGCCTGCCCGAAGCGATGTTCGAAGATCGCACGATCCAGCACTACCCGAACGACTACGTGTACCAGAACGAACAGCATCGCTTCGGCGAAGCCGGCCGCCTGTGGCAACAGGCCGCGAATCCCGGCAGTGAAAAATGGAACGAGGTAATGGAAACGTTGCTGGCAAGGGAGTTTGCCTTGTCGCCTACGTTCACGATTTACGTGGCCAGCAGGGACTTCATGCGCATGCGGCGCGCAGAATGGCACGACGAGTACACAATGCCATCATTGTGGGACTTTTTCCGCCCGAACCGCAACGCGCACGGCTCGTACTGGTTCTATTGGACGCTCGAGGACGAGATCGCCTGGAAGGAGAACTACCGGCTGTGGATGCAGTTTGTCAACGAGTACAAGAACCGCGGCGGCCGTGTGACCGTCGGCTCCGATGCCGGCTACATCTACAGCACATACGGTTTCGGCTACATAACGGAACTGGCACTGCTACGCGAAGCAGGCTTCACGCCGCTCGAAGTACTGCATGCGGCGACGCTGCAGGGTGCGCGCGTCCTCGGTATCGATAACGAAGTCGGCTCGATCGCCCCGGGCAAAAAAGCCGACCTGGTCGTCATCCGCGAAAACCCGCTCGAGAACCTCCATGTGCTCTACGGCACCGGCGCATTGCGACTCAATGACGAAACCCGGGAAGTCGAGCGTGTAGGCGGCGTCGACTACACGATACGCGACGGCATCGTCTACGACGCACGCGCTCTGCTCGATGATGTGGCAGACCTCGTTCAGGCACAGAAAGCCGAGCGTGGCATCGAACCGGGACCGATGCCAGTGACCACAGTGCCCACAAAGCGGTGAACGTCACGCAAATGTAAACGGATTATTCATGAACGGCACAGAGATCGGGGCGGAGGTGTGCCCCGGGGAGGGCTTTTCAGGGCCCAGCCCGGACAGGGACGTCCGGCACAGAGCCCTTGTAATCATTGGGGACGTATTCACAGCGTCCCTGAAAAGCCCTCCCCGGGGTGCGCCTCCGCTTACTACTACACGAAAACGTTCATGAATAATCCCGGCGGAAGACTCGTGAACGTCATGCGGTTATGCCGCCGACAAAGATAAAGCCAACGGCAATCGGTACGACGAAGCGAATCAGGAACTGCCACACCCGGAATGCACCGTCCGACAACCCCATTTCGTCGCGGGTGACCGTGGCCCCGACGCGCCAGCCGATGAAAATGGCAGTAAGCAACGCACCGACCGGCAGCAACACGTTGGACATGATGAAGTCGACGCTGTCGTAGATGGTGCGGGATTCGAAGCCGGGCAGAAATGCGAGCGGATGAAAGTCCGACAGCCAGTTGAACGACAGTATGCTGGCGAAGCCCGTTACCCAGGCAGCGAACCCGGCGAGCAGCGATGCACGCGAGTGACTCAGGCCGAATCGCTCTTCGGTCCACGACACCACCGGCGCGAATACGCCAATGCATGACGTTACGGCGGCGGCTATCAGCAGCAGGAAAAAAATGCTGCCGAAAACCTGCCCTCCGGGCAAATCACCGAAGGCAATCGGCAGGGTCTGGAACACCAGGCCGGTGCCGGTGTCCGGCGCCAGTCCGTGCTGGAACACCAGCGGAAAGATGGCGAATCCCGCGAGGCAGGCGACCAGCGTATCGGCGCCGACGACAATAAATGCGTTCTGCGGTATCGATGTCGAGCGATCGAGATACGATCCATAGGTAATCATTACCGCCATCGCAATACCGATCGAGAAGAACGCCTGGCCGAGGGCTATGAGCATCGTATCGGCAGTAAGCCTGGAAAAGTCAGGTGTCAGCATGAAGCGCACCGCCGCGGCCATGTCGCCGACGGCCCAGGCATAGCCGACCATGATGATGACAAACAGGAACAGCGCGGGCATCAGCAGGTTGACGGCCTTCTCGATGCCGCCATGAATTCCCCGCGCGTTGATATAGACAGTGAGGACGACGACAACGGTGTGCCAGAAGGCCAGGCGCCCGGGACTTTGCAGCAGGGCCGCGAACGTGGATTGCGACGTCACTGCGTCAATAGCCGCGAAAGTACCGGATGCGGCAAGGACGAAATAGTCCATCGTCCAGCCAGCGATTACCGTGTAAAACGTAATAAGCATGAACGCGGCGAGGACCGCAATACCGCCGACATTGCCCCAGTGTCTCGAGACCCCGGCCTCGTCGGCGACGGCGCGAATGCTGCCGGACGCCGACGCCGCGCGGCTGCGGCGGCCGATTGTCCATTCGGCCATGACCAGCGGTACGCCGATGCCGAAGGCAAACAGCAGGTAGACAAAAATAAATGCGCTGCCGCCGCTCTCACCGACGACGTAGGGAAAACGCCAGATATTGCCAAGGCCGACGGCAAAGCCGACAGATGCCATCAGGAACGTCATGCGTGACGTCCAGTTCTCGCGCGGGCCGCCTGCAATCGGTGCTGTCATGGTGTTCCCCCTGGTTTGTTGATTAGTATTATTGAGCGAGGATGCTATCCACGGCGCGCCCGGCATCGCGCACGATACGCGCGACATCGCGCTGTTGTGCCTTGCCAATCGACGCGAGCGGCGGCCGTACCGGACCGCCGGGCCGTCCATGCACCTCACAGGCAAGTTTGACACTTTGCAGGAATGCGCCGCCGCGTTCCAGGCACTGCATCAGTGGCAGCAATTGCTGCATTAGCAGCCGGGCGGCCGCGAAGTCGTTTTCGAGCACGCACATCTCGTAAAGTCGCACGGCTGCTCGCGGCATGAAATTGGCGATCACCGATACCCAGCTGCGTGCACCCCAGGCAAAAAACTCGAGCACCAGGTCCTCGGCGCCGGCGCTTAGCTGCAGGTCGGGAAACTGCTGCACCAGCGTATGTATGCGCTCAATGCTGCCGCTCGATTCCTTGATCGCGCAGATATTGTCGATGCGTACGGCTCGTCTCAGGAAATCGGCATTCATATCGACGCCGGTACGCGCCGGGTAGTTGTATAGAATGATCGGCAGGCCGGCAATGCGATCGATGCGGCGGCAATGCGCCGTAAGTTCGGCAGCACCGGGCAGTGAGTAGGGCGGTGCGGCGACCAGCAGAGCGCTCGCTCCGGCATCGCGTGCGGCCGCAGCAAGATATTCAGAGCGTGTCGCGAGCAAGTCGTTGATGCCGGCAATCAGTGGTATGCGGCTGTCGATCCGGCGTGCGGTAAATTGCAACTGTTCGATACGCTCTTCGGTCGTCAGCGCATAAAATTCGCCGGTTGAACCGCCTGCAATGAGGCCGTGCACGCCGTTGTCGATCTGCCAGTCAATAGCGGCGCCGAAGGCGTCATAGTCCGGCGACAGGTTCCGGCGAAACGGCGTGATGAGCGGCGTGTAAATGCCCTCGAGCTGCATTTATGGTTGATCCGTCGGTTGCAGGACAGGCCGGTCATTATGCGTGGCGAGACGCGCGCCGACAACGTGCACGGGATGGCGGTGCGGAGGCCGTCAAAAAAGCAGCAAAAACAGCTGCGAAAGCAGTACTATGCGGCTCATGAATCTGCGCCTTGCGGCGCGGTAACAGGAAATTGAACCGGTCAGAGGCAAGCAGTCTCGGGGGGAATTATGGTGGCGTCACAATCAGCGGGCCGAATACTGGCGGTACTCGCATTGCTGGGCCTGATGGCCGGCAACGCGCAGGCCCAGGGCCAGATTGAAGAAATAGTAGTAACGGCGCAGAAGCGAGAGCAGAACATCCAGGACGTACCGGTTGCGGTGACTGCTTATACCGGACGCATGCTGGAGGAATCGGCAATCAAGGACATTCGCGATCTCGCGGCAATTGCACCATCCCTGATTTCCAACCAGAGCCAGAACTCAACGACGTCCAGTTTTTCCATTCGCGGTATCGGCACCAGTGCCCAGAACTTCGGCCTCGAGTCGTCGGTAGGTCTCTACATCGACGAAGTCTATCGCGCGCGGCCAAGCTCGATTATCAACAACCTCGTGGACATCGCGGCGGTAGAAGTACTGCGCGGGCCGCAAGGCACACTGTTCGGCAAGAACACGCCGTCGGGCGCCATCATCATCCGCTCGGTCCGGCCCGGACACGAACGGAACGCGTTCCTTGAAGTGACGGCCGGCAACTACGGGCTGTTGAATATCGCCGGCGCAACAAACCTGTCGCTCGTCGACGATGTGCTGGCGCTGCGCATTACCGGGTTTTCGGGGCAACGCGATGGTTACGTATCAGACCTGAATCTGGGTGACGACGTGATCAATGACCGCGACCGTGCCGGCGGCCGCCTGCAGGTTTTGCTCACCCCCAACGACCAGCTCGACATCCGCCTGATCGCCGATTACGCGGAAATCAATGAAATCTGCTGTGCGGCGCTGACCCGCCAGGACAACATTACGGCATTCGGGCGCACGGACGGCATGGGCGGGCCGGTATTCGGGTCCGATGCCTTGCTGTTGGGTCTCGGTGGCACCGTGATCACTGGCGACCGGTTCGAAGATCATGTCATGGCGCTGAACCGCCTGCCGCAGTCGTCCAACGAAGACGCCGGGGTGTCGCTGGAACTGAACTACGATTTAGGTGGCACCACGCTGACATCGATCTCCGGCTATCGCGCATTTGACAGCTTCGACCAGATTGACGCCGACTTCAGCAATGTCGATATCCTGACCGACACCAACCGCGCCGAGCAGAATTCCTTTTCGCAGGAACTTCGCCTGACCGGCGGGCTTGGCGACAGGACGACGTACGTCGCGGGTGTCTATTACTTTTCGCAGGACCTGGATAATTCATCTACGCTTGATCTCGGGCCCGCAACCTCACCGTTTTTGTCGGCGAATCCGCTGCTTGCGCAGGTCATCAGCAGCATCAACCTGTTCTCGCCGCCATTTCCGCCGGTCGCCGATCCATTCCCGTCAACGGCATTCGCCCGTGACGTCATGTTGCAACAGCACGAGAACTGGGCCGTATTTGCCCAGGCGGATTTCGAGCTGAGCGATGATTTCGTCGTGACGGCCGGGCTGCGCTACACGGATGAGGAAAAAGAGCTGCGCGGCACGTTCGAAAACAGCCCGCTGGGGCCGCCACCGGATTTCACAGAAATCGTCACTGTATTGACTTTGATACAGATGGGCTTGCTCGACCCGACCAATCCGGCCAACGCACCGAGATTGATGGCCGCGTTCGGACCAACCTGGACGCCGGGCTGGGGCATGTACACGCAGCCGCCGCTAGCGCCACAGGCCCCGTTGAATGAGAACCTGGAAGATGACCAGCTGACTGGTACCGTCAAGCTGTCGTGGTTTGCGACCGACTCTACCCTGTTCTACGCATCCTTTGGCACCGGCTACAAGTCGGGCGGCACAAATACCGATCGTATCAACCCGATTTTCTCGCAGACGTTCGGGCCTGAGACGTCGGAGGCATTCGAGATCGGCATGAAGGCCGATTTCCCAAGCCAGTCGATGCGACTGAATGTTGCGTTGCATAACACACAGGTCGAGGACCTGCAGTCCAACGCCTTCACCGGCAACGGCTTCAACCTTCAGAATGCCGGCAACGCCGACACTTATGGCGGCGAGATCGAGCTCTGGTGGTCGCCCGTCGAGACGTTCAACCTGCAGGCGAACTACGTGTATTCGATCGCCGATTATGAGCAGTTCCTGAATGGTACCTGCTGGCGCGCAACGCCATTCCATACCGGCACCGTCGATCCCGGTTTTGACGCCTCGTCCGGGCCTTTTGATCCAACGGCCAGTGTTTGTGACAGGTCGGGCGACCGCATCCCGAGCAATCCGGAAAATTCGTTCTACCTGGGCGCAACAAAGAGTTTTGTCGTCGGCAATTCGACCGGTGTCTACGTGCGCGGTGAGTACTCGTACATGTCGGACACAATGACTGACGGCAACAACGACCCGCTGAAACTGCGTTCATCGTTCGACAACCTCAACGTCATGGTGGGCCTGACGTTTGAAAGCATCAACGCGGAGCTGTCAATCTGGGGCCGCAACATCACCGACGAGCGTTTCTATGAGACGGTTTTCGACGTACCCGTGCAGGATGGCAAGCTGATGGCGTATCCACACGAACCCAGGACATGGGGCATCACGTTCCGGAAGAACTTTGACTAGGAATACTGCGGAACCAGCGGCGAATGGCGGCGCGGACCAGGCGCCGATAAGAACGGGCGACGAGTATATCGGGAGTCTGCGGGGCCGTGGCCTGACGGTGTATCTTTTCGGCGAACGGGTGGAAGAGCCCGTCGATCACCCGCTGATCCGGCCGTCTATCAATGCGGTTGCGCGCACCTACGACCTGGCCGTGAAGAATCCGGAGCTCGGGACCGCGCTGTCGCCGTTTACCGGCGAGCGTGTCAACCGGTTCCTGCATATTGCGCAGTCCACCGAGGATGTCGTCATGCAGAACAAGATGCAGCGGCGGCTCGGCCAGCTTACCGGCACCTGCTTCCAGCGCTGCGTCGGCATGGACGCGCTGAATTCCCTCTATTCAGTGACGTTCGAAATCGACGAGGAATTCGACACCGGCTATCACGCGCGTTTCCGCGAGTTTGTCGCCGCGGCGCAGCGCCGCGGCGCTGTGATCGGCGGAGCCATGACTGACGTCAAGGGCGACCGCAGCCTGCCGCCACACGCGCAGGACGATCCGGACATGTTCGTGCACGTGACGCGACGCACCGACGCCGGTGTGTTTATCACCGGCGCCAAGGCACACCAGACGGGCTGCCTGAATTCTCACTGGCTGCTGGTCATGCCGACGATGCGACTTGGCCCCGAGGACGAGGATTACGCCATTGTTGGCGCGATACCGGTGGAGGCAAAAGGCATCACGTACATCTATGGCCGCCAGTCGTGCGATACACGCGCCATGGAAGACGGTGACCTGGATGCCGGCAATGCGCGGTATTCCGGCCAGGAAGCGATGGTAATTTTCAAAGACGTGTTCATACCTTGGGAGCATGTCTTCATGCATGGCGAAGTGTCATTCGCTGCAATGCTGGTCGAACGCTTTACGTGCTATCACCGGCGCAGCTATGTCTGCAAGTCGGGTGTCGGTGACGTACTGATCGGTGCGGCGGCGGCGATTGCCGACTACAACGGCGTCGAAAAGGCATCGCATATTCGCGACAAGCTGGTGGAAATGACGCACCAGAACGAGACTATCTACGCCACTGGCATGGCCTCGAGTTACCAGTCGCATCCGACTCGCTCTGGCGCTTACATTTGCGATGACATGCTCGCCAATGTCTGCAAGCACCATGTCACGAAGATTCCCTACGAAATCGGGCGGCTCGCCCAGGACCTGGCCGGCGGCCTGATGGTGACATTACCGTCGCAAAAGGATCTGCAACACCCGGAGTTGGGTGCACTGCTTGAAAAATACCTGAAGGGGCGCAAAGAGGTTCCGACCGAATCGCGGTTGCGTATCCTGCGCCTGATCGAAAACATGACGCTGGGCCGCAATGCCGTCGGTTATCTGACCGAGTCGATGCACGGGGCCGGGTCGCCGCAGGCGCAACGCATCCAGATTGCCCGCCAGATGCAGCTCGATTTCAAAAAAGCGCTGGCCACGGAGCTCGCCGGTATTGACGAAGTTGTGATTGACGAACTGCACCGGGATTTCGGCGATTACTTTGCGCGTGTCTTTGCGCGGCCGGACAACGGCTCCGCGAAGGGGAGCTAACAGACGTTCAAGCGCCGCGCAGGCAGGCGACTGTACGGCCGGGCAGCAGCCAGCCGCCTGGCTTACCCGCGTGCAATGAAATGTCGCTGCTGCTCCAGGCGATTTGCCAGGGCTGATCGGCCCTGAAGTTTGCCAGGCTGAAAGAAGCGTCTGTTGGTGCGCTGTTCAGCAACACGGCAAGGGCGGTGATCCTTAAATCCAGACCCGCTTGCGCGCGGTCGGCCAGCAGCAGCGTGAACGCGTGGCAATGCGCCCATTCGGCGTCATGCATGCGGCGGCCGGACGGACTGAGCCACAGGATATCGGGCCAGCCTGGCCGGACCTGGTGCTCTGCATGCGGATACTCCGCGAGCTTCAGCAGCGGGCAGTCGCGTCGCAGGCGGATCAGGAGCCTTACTTGCTCCTGAAACCCGGGATCGTGTTGCAATCCGCTCCAGTCCACCCAGCCGGTTTCGTTGTCCTGCGCGTACACATTGTTGTTGCCGCCCTGCGAATTGCCAAATTCATCGCCCGCCAGCAGCATCGGCGTGCCTTGTGACAACAGCAGTGACGCGAGCAGGTTTTGCCGTTGTCGCCGCCTGAGCGCATTAACCGCCGGGTCGTCGGTCGGGCCCTCCACGCCAAAATTCTGGCTGTAATTGTTGCGGTGCCCGTCCCGGTTGTTTTCACCGTTAGCTTCGTTATGCCGTTCGTTGTAACTGACGAGGTCACAGAGTGTAAAACCATCGTGGCTGGTGATGAAATTGATGCTTGCCGAGGGCGGCTTGCCCCGGTGCTCGAACAGGTCGGAGGAACCATGCATGCGGCGGCCCAGTTCGGCGGCGACCTGGGCGTTGCCGTGCCACCAACGGCGCATCACATCTCGATAGCGGTCATTCCATTCGGCCCAACGCGATGGAAAATTGCCGAGCTGATAGCCGCCGGGCCCTATGTCCCAGGGCTCGGCGATCAGCTTGCACCCGGCAAGTACCGCGTCATCCTGTATGCCGAGCAACAACGGATGGTTTGTGTTGAAGCCGCCGGCGTGTCGGCCGAGTATCGGCGCGAGGTCGAAACGGAATCCGTCGACCCCCATGTCACGAGCCCAGTACCGCAGGCTGTCGAGGATCAGGTCCTGCACGGCCGGGGAGTCGGCATTGATGGTATTGCCGCAGCCGGTGTCGTTGACGGTTTGCGTCCTGTCGTGTGACTCCAGGCGGTACCAGGTTTCATTGTCGATGCCCCGATACGACAGCGCAGGACCCATCGCGTTGCCTTCCGCCGTGTGGTTGTAGACGACGTCGAGGATGACTTCGATGCCGGCGTCGTGGATTGCATTGACCATGTCGACAAATTCGGCGCGCGCGTCGATCTCGGCCAAGCGGCCGGCGGGCGTGAAGAAATTTAACGTGTTGTAACCCCAGAAATTTCGCAAACCGCGTTCACGCAGGAACTGCTCATCGATGAAACTGTGCACTGGCAACAGCTCGATCGACGTTATGCCGAGTGCTTTCAGGTAGGCGATGATGGCGCCGTTCGACAGTCCCCGGAACCGGCCGCGTTCCGCGTCACCGAGTTCCGGATGGCGCATCGTGTAGCCGCGCACATTGAGCTCGTATACGACTGTCTGTTCCCAGGGTATGCGCGGACCGGCGGTTGCCGGCGGCCCATTGCCGGTGACCACAGAAGCCGGCATCCACGGCGCGCTGTCTTCGGTGTTCAGACTGGCATCGGCCGGATTGCTGCCCTCTGCATAATCGAAAAGTGCGGGGTGCCAGGCGAACGTGCCATCGAGCTGGCGTGCATACGGATCCACGAGCAATTTGTGCGGATTGCAGCGCTTGCCCGCCGCCGGGTCGTACGGGCCATGCACCCGGTAGCCGTAACGCTGGCCGACCGCGCAGCCGGGCAGGTAGCCGTGCCACGTATCACCGCTCTGCGCAGGCAGTGTGACGCGCGCGGTTTCGGCGCCCGTGGAATCGAACAGGCACAGGTCCACCTGTTCAGCCACTGACGAGCGAAGAGCAAAGTTGACGCCATCGCCCTGCCATGTCGCGCCCGGCGGAGAGGCTTCGCCGCGCTCGACATACTCTAGAGTTCGATCGTGTCCAGCTGCCATAGCTTGTCGTTGTAGTCGCGCATCGTGCGGTCTGTCGAAAAGCGGCCGGAGGCAGCCGAGTTCATGATGCTCATCCGCGTCCAGCGTTCGCGGTCGGTAAAGGCCTCCGCTACGCGCTGCTGCGTATCAACGAAGCTGCGGAAGTCGGCCGCCGTCATCCACGGATCGTTCGGGCTCCGGATAGCGTGCAGCACGCTGTCAAATACGTGCGGCTCATCCGGGTTGAAGTGGCCTTTTTCAAGGAGCTCGATGACGCGCCCGAAGTCCTCGTCATCGTTAATGATTGCCGGCGGGTCATACCGGTCACGTAGCTCAGCGATCTGGTCAACGGTCAACCCGAACAGGAAGAAGTTTCCGTCCCCTACGGCATCGAGTATTTCGACATTGGCGCCATCGAGCGTGCCAATAGTGATTGCTCCATTCATCATAAGCTTCATATTGCCGGTTCCGGACGCTTCCTTGCCGGCGGTTGAGATCTGTTCGGACAGGTCCGCCGCCGGACAGATGATTTCCATCGCCGTGACATTGTAGTCAGGGAAAAACACCAGGTTGAGACGGTTCTGCATTGCGGGATCGTTGTTGATCACGTCGGCGACAGTATTGATTGCCTTTATGATTTGCTTGGCCATGACATAGCCGGGTGCCGCCTTGCCGCCTATGAGGACAGCCCGCGGCACCAGTGCGTCACCTTCACCGCGCCGGATGCGATCATAAAGGTGGATGACGTGCAGGAGGTTCAGCAACTGCCGTTTGTACTCGTGTATCCGCTTGACCTGTACATCGATCATCATTGCTGCGTTGATCTCGATGCCCGTGCACTCCTGGATCCTGCGTATCAGGCGCAACTTGTTTTCGGCGTGCACTCCCCGCCATGCACGCCGGAATCCGGCATCATCGGCAAGTGGCGCCAATGACGCGAGTTCATCAAGCTGCGTCACCCAGCCGTCCCCGATTCGTGACGAGATCAGCTCCGCGAGTGCCGGATTGCAGCCGGCAAGCCAACGGCGTTGCGTAACGCCGTTGGTCTTGTTGTTGAACTTTTCCGGCCACAATTCGGCAAAATCGCGGAACAATCCCTTTTGCAGCAATTTCGAATGCAGTTCCGCGACGCCGTTGACGGAAAAGCTGGCCGCGACGGCAAGATACGCCATGCGTACGACCGGATGATCCCCTTCAGTAATCAGTGACATCCGGCGAACCCTCTCGGGCTCGCCCGGCCAGCGTGCACTGATCTCCTCGACAAAGCGTGCGTTGATCTCGCCGACTATTTCCAGCAGGCGAGGGAGCAAGCGCCCGAACATCGATACCGGCCACGTTTCCAGGGCCTCCGGAAGCAGTGTGTGGTTGGTATACGCCATAGTACGGCGCGTTATGTCCCAGGCGTCATCCCATGTCAGGTAGCAGTGGTCGAGCAGCAGGCGCATCAGCTCCGGCACGGCGAGCGCAGGATGCGTGTCATTCAGCTGGAAGCAGAGCTTTTTTGCAAACGTGTCGAACTCGTCACCGTGCCGCTGCTGCCAGTCGCGCAGTACATCCTGCAAGCTTGCAGACACGAGGAAATACTGCTGCCTGAGCCTTAGTTCATGCCCGCTTTCGGTTGCCGTATTCGGGTACAGCACCATCGTGATGTTCTCAGCCTCATTCTTGGCGGCAACGGCGTCGGTGTAGCTGCCTGCATTGAACTCCTCGAGGTCGAAAGCATCGGTCGCCGACGCCGACCACAATCGCAACGTATTGACGATATCGTTGCGATAACCGGGGATCGGCACGTCAAACGGTATCGCCAGTACGTCATGCGTATCGACCCAGCGACGCCGCGGACGGCCCTCGTGGTCGTCAAACAGTTCGGTGCGCCCGCCAAAGCGCACCGTCTGTGCCAGTTCAATGCGTTCGATCTCCCATGGAAAGCCTTCCCTCAACCACGGGTCGGGCTGTTCGACCTGGTAACCGTTTTCGATGCGCTGGTGAAACATACCGTACTGGTAACGAATGCCATAACCGATCACCGGCAATCGCAACGTGGCGCAGCTGTCCAGGAAGCACGCGGCGAGCCGGCCGAGGCCGCCGTTGCCTAGCCCGGCATCGTGCTCACGGTCATAGACATCCTCGAGATTCTGGCCCAGGCGGTTCAGGGCCTCGCCAGCACGGCCATCGATGCCGAGATTGAGCAGGGCATTTCGCAACAGCCGCCCCATCAGGAATTCCAGGGACAGGTAGCAGACGCGACGCTGGTCGTCGCGCTCGACGGCAATATTCGTCCGGTTCCAGCGCTCCATCAGCCGGTCGCGGGTCGCGTAGACCAGTGCCTGGTACACGAATGGCAAGTGCTTGCGAATCGTGCGCCGGCCAAGCGTGCGGCCGAAGTAATGGGTAAAGTCGTGCAGTATGGCGTCGGCCGACATCTCCAATGCCGGTATCTGCAGCAATTCGATGTCGCCGATGCCGGTGCTGTTGTCCATTCTGAAATTCAAAGCGAAACCCCGTTTTAACTGACCGGCGCGAGTATAACGGTCGCCAGCGGCGGCAGGGTCAGATGCAACGATTGGCCATGCTCATGCGCCGGTTCGGCGCGAGTATGGATCGTGCCGCCATAATGAACGTTACTGCCGCCGAACAGGGCAACATCGGTATTAACGAGCTCCCTGTAATGTCCGGCATGCGGTACGCCGACCGGGTAGTCGTGGCGGACGACCGGGGTGAAGTTGCTGATGCAGACGACATGGCTTCCGTCACCGGCGCGCCTGATCCAGCTAAGCACGCTGTAGTCCCGGTCCGCCCAGTTGATCCACGCAAAACCGCCGGCATCGCAGTCAAGCTCATGCAGTGCGGGCGTATCGCGGTACACCCGATTCAGTTCACGAACCAGCGTTTGCACGCCCCGGTGCGGTGCCTGTTCGAGCAAATGCCAGTCCAGTGCACGGTCATGGCTCCATTCCCGCTCCTGCGCAAACTCGCCGCCCATGAACAGCAACTTCTTGCCAGGATAGGCATACATGAAGCCAAGGTAAGCCCGCAGGTTGGCGAAGCGCTGGAAGTCGTCGCCTGGCATGCGGCCGAGCAATGAACGCTTGCCGTGTACCACTTCGTCATGCGACAACGGTAGTACGAAGTTCTCGCTGAAGGCATACATCGGGCCAAACGTCATCTTGTCATGATGGTAGCTGCGGTGCAGCGGATCTTCCTGCATATACCGCAGAGTGTCATTCATCCAGCCCATGTTCCATTTGTAGGTAAAACCGAGTCCGCCGGCATAGACAGGTCGTGACACGCCCGGCCACGACGTCGATTCCTCGGCCAGCGATATCGCACCGTGGGCATGGACGATTTCATTAAACTGTTTCAGGAAGGCCGCTGCCTCGAGATTTTCATTGCCGCCATGCTTGTTGGGTATCCACTCGCCGTCCTTGCGCGAGTAATCAAGATACAGCATCGATGCAACGGCATCGACGCGCAAGCCGTCGACATGGAAGTCATCGATCCAGTGCATGGCGCTGCCAAGCAGGTAATTGGTGACTTCACGGCGTCCGAAATTGAAGACCCGCGTACCCCAGTCTGCATGCTCGCCCATGCGCGGATCGGCGTGCTCGTAAAGGGCCGTACCGTCAAAACGGCTCAGGCCGTGCTCATCCTTTGGAAAATGCGCCGGCACCCAGTCAACAATGACGCCGATTCCAGCGCGATGACACGTATCGACGAAGCCGCGAAAGTCATCCGGGTCGCCGAAGCGCTGGGTTGGCGCGTACAGACCGATGGGCTGGTAGCCCCAGGAGCCTTCGAATGGATGTTCGCTAACGGGCATCAGTTCGATGTGCGTGAATCCCATCGATATCACGTAGCCGAGCAACTTGTCCGCCATTTCCCGCCAGGTCAGGAACCGGCCTTCCGACCCGTTCCTGCGTTGCCACGATCCGGCATGCACTTCATAGATGGCCAGCGGCTGACCAAGGTCATGATCGCCATGCCGTCGCCGCATCCAGTCCGCGTCCTGCCATTGCCACCTGCTCTCGAATACGATAGACGCATTGCCCGGCGGCGCTTCGAAGTACTGTGCGAGCGGATCGCTTTTCAGCGGCAGAAGGTTACCGCCGCCGTCCAGTAATTCATATTTGTACAAGGCGCCGTGACCGACGGCTGGCAGGAATATCTCCCACAAGCCGTTACCGGCATGGAATCGCATCGGGTGGCAACGGCCATCCCAACCATTGAAATTGCCGACGACACTGACGCGTGACGCATTTGGCGCCCAAACGGCAAAACGGGTGCCGCGGACACCCTGGAATACGGTACAGTGCGAGCCGAGCACCCGGTTGATATTCAGGTGCGAGCCTTCCCCCAGCAGATGCCGGTCCAGCTCGCCGAGGACTGCGGGAAACCGGTAAGGATCTTCGATCAGCACTGCATTGCCGTCTGCATACTCGACCTGCAGCAGGTAGTGCCGCAGGCGTGGCGGCATGCTGCCCGCAAACACGGGGCTGTCGCCAATTCGCCTGAGCTCTGTGAGCACGGCTCCTTCGCGATCGGTCAGGCGCACGGCCCTCGCGTGCGGCTGCAACGTGCGGACAATGCGTCCCCCGTTAACGTTGTGCACGCCAAGCACAGCAAAGGGATCAGAATGCCGGCCGCGCGCGAGGAGGTCGATGTCGTGCTGCATTAGTGTCCTGACCTGGACACTAGCGTGTGAAGTGCAGGTGCTGGCCGAGCATGTCCGGTGTTACCAGCGTGATGCCTCGATTGGTAATACGGAAGCCGCGCGCGCGGTCGGCTTCCGCATCGACGCCTATTTCCGTGCCCTTGGCGATCGTGGCGCCGCGATCGATGATAGCGCGGCGTATCGTGCAGTTCCGCCCGATTTTCACATCCGGAAGGATGACGGATTCCGAGACCGAGCTGTACGAACTGATCTTGCAGTTCGAGAACAGTACCGAGCGAACAACGGAGGCGCCGGACACGACACAGCCCGCCGAAACCATCGACTGGATGGCCTCGCCGCGCCGGTTCGGCTCGTCAAAGACAAACTTGGCCGGTGGTAATTGAGTCTGGTGCGTGAATATCGGCCATGTTTCGTCATACAGGTTCAGCTGTGGCGTGACCGATATCAGTTCCATGTTGGCTTCCCAGAATGCATCCAGCGTACCGACATCGCGCCAGTACGCCTGTTGCAGAGTTTCCGGATCGCGGAACGGGTAGGCGTAGATCTGGTAGTTGCGGATAATTGACGGAATGATATCGCGGCCGAAATCGTGGCTCGATTCGGCCGTGTCGGCATCCTTGATCACCTGTTCGTAGAGAAATTCCGTGTTGAAGACATAGTTGCCCATGGAAGCGAGGCAGACATCGTCCCGGCCGGGAATC
>CAZLNH010000128.1:0-2150 GCA_964560775.1 uncultured Woeseiaceae bacterium
GCAGGTCGGCGGCCGGGGTGATGATCTCGGCCTCCGTGGGGTAGTCGGGGCCGCGCACGTGCTCGCACAGGTCGCGCACCGTCGCGTCGGGATCCTCCAGCAGGCGGATCGCCGCGCTGGCGACTTCCCGCAAATTGTGCGGCGGTACATCCGTTGACAGGCCGACGGCAATGCCGGTCGTACCGTTCAGCAGCAGGTTCGGCAGGCGCGCCGGCAGCACGACCGGTTCGTCCATCGTGCCGTCGAAGTTCGGCACCCAGTCGACCGTGCCGTGCGCCAGTTCCTGCAGCAGGCTTTTCGCGTAGGGTTTCAGTCGCGATTCGGTGTAACGCATCGCAGCGAACGACTTCGGGTCGTCGGTCGAACCCCAGTTGCCCTGCCCGTCGATGATCGAGTAGCGGTAGGAAAAATCCTGCGCCATCAGCACCATCGCCTCGTAGCAGGCCGCATCGCCGTGCGGATGGAATTTGCCGATGACATCGCCGACCGTTCGTGCCGACTTTTTCGGCTTGCTGCCTGCAGCCAGCCCGAGCTCGCTCATCGCGTAGATGATTCGCCGCTGTACCGGCTTCAACCCATCGCCGATCTGCGGCAGCGCGCGATCCAGAATGACGTACATCGAATAATCGAGATACGCTTTTTCCGTGTAGGTCCTGAGCGCCATTTTCTCGACGCCCTCAAGATTCAGTTGGTTCTGCATTTTAGTACCCTGATCCTCAGACTTCGGCGAGGTTGCCCTTGGCCTCGAGCCAGTCGCGCCGGTCAGCCGCGCGCTTTTTCGCGAGCAGCATGTCCATCATCTGGTCCGCCTGGTCTTTGGCGTCCACCGTCAACTGTACAAGGCGCCGCGTGTCCCGGTTCATCGTCGTATCGCGCAACTGCTGCGGACTCATCTCGCCCAGTCCCTTGAAGCGCGTTACGCTGATCTTGCCGCGCCGGTTCTCGGCTTCAACGCGATCGAGCACGCCCTGCCGCTCGCCGTCATCGAGTGCGTAGTACACCTCCTTGCCGACATCGATGCGGTACAGGGGTGGCATTGCGACGTAGACATGGCCGGCCAGCACCAGCTCGCGGAAATGCCGGAGAAACAACGCGCACAGCAATGTCGCAATGTGCAGGCCGTCAGAATCCGCGTCGGCGAGTATGCATATCTTGTGATAGCGCAACCGGTCGAGGTCCGGTTTACCCGGATCGACGCCGAGCGCAATGCTGATGTCATGGACTTCCTGCGACGCAAGCACCTCGGTGGCATCGACCTCCCAGGTATTCAGGATCTTGCCACGTAAAGGCATGATCGCCTGCGTCACTCTGTCGCGCGCCTGCTTGGCCGAACCGCCCGCCGAATCCCCTTCAACGAGGAACAACTCGCACAATTCGGGTTGCTGCGACGTGCAGTCGGCAAGCTTTCCCGGCAGTGCCGGACCGGACACGACTTTCTTGCGAACGACCTTGCGCGCCGCCTTGAGCCGGCTCTGCGCCTTGCCGATGGCAAGCTGGGCGATCTGGTCGCCGGTCTCCGGATGCTGGTTCAGCCACAGCGCAAAGCTGTCCTTGACGACACCGGTGACGAACGCCGCGGATTCACGGGATGACAAACGTTCTTTTGTTTGCCCGGAGAACTGCGGGTCTTCGAGCTTTGCGCTCAATACGAAGCACAGTCCGTCCCAGACATCTTCCGGCGCAAGGCTTACGCCGCGCGGCACCAGGCTCCGGAATTCGCAGAACTCCCGCAGCGCGTTCGTCAGGCCGGTGCGCAGGCCGGCGACGTGCGTGCCGCCTTGGGGCGTCGGCACGAGATTGACGTAGCTCTCGGTTACGGTCTGGCCGTCGCCGGTGCGCCACAGCAGGGCCCAGTCAACCGCTTCGTGCTTGCCGCTCAGGCTGCCGGAAAACGGCGCGGGCGGCAGGCACTCACCGCCGCCAACCGCCTCCATCAGGTACTCCTCGAGTCCGCCCGAGTAACACCATTCGACGTTTTCCTGCGGCTTCTCGATTGTCAGCCGCACCAGCAGGCCGGGACACAGCACGGCCTTGGCACGCAGCGCGTGTTTCAGGCGGCTGACCGAGATTTTCGGCGAATCAAAATACTTCGGGTCCGGCCAGAACCGGATGGTCGTACCGGTGTTGGCCTTGCCGACCTTGCCGACGAC
>CAZLNH010000129.1:0-4423 GCA_964560775.1 uncultured Woeseiaceae bacterium
GCATCATCACGGCCCTGATCCGCGACAAGAAAATCGGCAAGCACATTGTGCCGATCGTGCCCGACGAGGCGCGCACGTTCGGCATGGAGGGCATGTTCCCCCAGGTCGGCATATATGCCTCGAAAGGGCAGCTCTACACCCCGCAGGATGCTGACCAGCTGATGTTCTATCGTGAGGACAAGAAGGGACAGATACTCGAAGAAGGCATCAATGAAGCCGGTGCGTTCTGCTCGTGGCTGGCGTCGGGTACGTCGTACAGCAATCACGGCATCCAGACCGTGCCGTTCTACATTTATTACTCGATGTTCGGCTTTCAGCGCATCGGCGATTTCATCTGGGCCGGCGGCGACCAGCGGTCGCGGGGATTCCTGATCGGCGGCACGGCAGGGCGCACGACCCTGGCCGGCGAAGGGTTGCAGCACCAGGACGGTCACAGCCTCGTTACCGCGTCGACGATACCGAATTGTGTTTCCTACGACCCGACGTACGCCTACGAACTGGCCGTGATCGTGCAGGACGGGCTGCGCCGCATGATTGGCGAGCAAGAGAGCGTATTCTTCTACATCACCTGCATGAACGAGAATTACCAGCACCCGCGAATGCCGAGTGGCGTCGAGGACGGCATCCTGAAGGGCATGTATCTGCTGCAGGTTGGCGGCCAGGGACAGGTGAGGGCGCAACTGATGGGTTCGGGCACCATACTGCGCGAAGTGCTGGCGGCCGCGGAATTGCTCGACAAGGATTTTGGCGTGCCGTCCGATGTCTGGTCGGTAACGAGCTTTAACGAACTGCGCCGCGAAGCGCTGGCGATCGAGCGCTGGAACCAGCTGCACCCCGAGCAAGCGCCCCGCAAGAGCTACATTGAAACGTGCCTCGCCGATCGCAAGGGCCCGTATGTCGCGGCGACCGACTATATGAAAATTGTCCCGGACCAGGTGCAGCGCTGGATTCCCGGCCGTTTCGTGACGCTCGGTACTGATGGCTACGGCCGCAGCGACGCGCGTGCGGCGCTCCGGCAGTTCTTTGAGGTGGATCGATACTACATTGCGGTCACGACGCTGAAGGCAATGGCCGATGACGGCGCGCTGGATCAGCAGACGGTGTCGCACGCCATTGAGAAATACAAGATTGATCCGGAGAAACCGAATCCGGTTACGCTTTAGCCGGGAACGGTTTAAGGAAGGCGGCAGACTCTACTGGAGACGATGAGTGTCCGACAGCAAAGACATAACGGTACCGGATCTCGGCGACTTTTCAGACGTCGAAGTCATCGAGGTACTCGTTGGTGCCGGGGATACGGTAGCGCGCGAAGACGGCCTGATTACGCTGGAGACAGACAAGGCGACGATGGACATCCCGTCGCCCGATGACGGCGTCATTGATGAAATCACCGTCAAGGCCGGCGACCGCGTCTCCACCGGCGACACGATCGGACGCATGCACGCGGGCGAATCCGGCGACAGTGACGACGACGACGGTGACAAAAAAGATGATGATGCCGGTGCCAGGTCGGAAGAAGATAGTGAAGCGGACGACGCCGGAGACGCGTCCGGAGGAGACAGCGATTCGGACGCGGACGATGCCGGCAGCAGCGAAGGCGATGCCGGCACGAAGGAGAAATCGGCAAGCAAAAAAGACGATGACGCCGACACCAAGGCACCAGCGAAATCGTCCGGCCAGGGCGGAGAACAATCGGTCAAAGTGCCTGACATTGGTGATTTCGACGATGTCGATGTAATCGAAGTGCTGGTCAGCGAGGGCGATACGGTCGCCGTCGACGATCCGCTGATTACGCTCGAAACCGACAAGGCGGCGATGGACGTTCCGTCGACCGTTGCCGGCACCATCAAGTCGCTCAAGGTAAAGGCCGGTGACAAGGTAGCGGAGGGCAGTGAAATTGCCATCGTGTCAGCGGAGGCTGAAGCGCCCGCCGACAGCGACAAGAAAACGTCGGACAGCAAGCAGGAGAGTCCACGCAAAGCGCCGGAGAAGCAACGTAAGACCGAAAAGTCCGAGTCACCGGAATCGTCGAAGAAATCCGCCACTGCAACCGGCGGAAAACTGCCGCCGATCGATGAGAGCGGATTCTCGAAGGCGCATGCGAGCCCGTCGGTGCGTAAACTGGCCCGTGAACTTGGTGTCGACCTGGCGCGTGTCAAAGGCGGTGGCCCAAAGAATCGCGTCCTGCACGATGACGTCAAGAAATTCGTCAAATCGATCATCGAAGGGGGTGGTGCATCGGGCGGTGCGGCGCTGCCCAAAGTGCCGTCGGTCGACTTCGCGCGCTTCGGCGACGTCGACAGCCAGCCGCTGACTCGCATCCAGAAAATATCCGGGCCCCGGTTGCAGGCGAGCTGGATCAACCTGCCGCACGTCACGCAGCACGACCTGGCCGATATCACGGAACTTGAGGAACGCCGCCAGAAACTGAAAGGGCCGGCGAAAGAACAGGGAATTTCATTAACGCCGCTCGCATTTGTCATGAAAGCCTGTATCAGCGCGTTACGCGAATTTCCGAAGGTAAATGCTTCGCTGTCGGAGGATGGCGAGTCGCTGGTTTACAAGCAGTATTACCACCTGGGGTTTGCGGCGGACACTGAAAACGGGCTGGTCGTGCCGGTCATCCGCGATGCCGACAAGATGGACGTCTACGAGATCGCGTCGCAGCTCGGCGAGTTGTCGGCGAAGGCCCGTGACGGAAAGCTGAAGGCTGACCAGATGCAAGGTGCGAGCTTTACGATATCGAGTCTTGGTGGCATCGGCGGCACGGCATTCACGCCTATTATCAACGCGCCGGAAGTAGCGATTCTCGGGGTGTCCCGTTCGAGCATGCAACCGGTCTGGGATGGCAGCGACTTCAAGCCGCGCCTCATGTTGCCTTTGTCTTTCTCGTATGACCATCGCGTCATCGACGGCGCCTACGCGGTACGCTTTACAACCTATCTCGCCGGGCAATTGGCCGATGTCGACAGCCTGGTGGAAGCGATTCCCTGATGAGTACTACGAAAACCATGAAGGTGCCGGATCTCGGCGACTTTTCCGACGTCGAGGTTATCGAGGTACTGGTCGGCAGCGGCGACAAGCTTCAGGCAGAGGATCCGTTGATCACGCTGGAGACTGACAAGGCGACGATGGACGTGCCGATCACTGAAGCCGGTGTCGTTACCAAAGTTCTGGTCAGTGTCGGAGACCGGGTATCGAAGGGCAGCCCGGTCATCGAATACGAGGCGTCCGGAGGCGACTCGTCGGATCAATCAGGCGACGACGTGAAAGATGAGGAGGCCGGCGACAGCTCCGGTGCGGCCCCTGATGAGGAACCTCCCGACACGTCAAAGGCGGGCGATAACGAAAACAGCGGCGACTCCGGTTCGCAGCGCTCGTCCGCAAAAACCAGCGACGGAGATGCGACCCACAATACGGGACTTGTCGTCATCGGTGCCGGACCCGGTGGTTATTCGGCGGCTTTTCGCGCCGCGGACCTGGGTCTTGACGTCACGCTGGTGGAGCGCTGGCCGGTGCTGGGTGGCGTGTGCCTCAATGTAGGCTGCATTCCATCGAAAGCGTTGCTGCATGCCGCCAAGGTCATCGACGATGCGGCGGCAATGTCAGGACACGGCATTGCCTTCGGCAAGCCGCGCATTGACGCGCTCGCATTGCGCGGCTGGAAAAACGAGGTCGTCGGCAAGCTGACCGGCGGGCTGACGCAGCTGGCGCGGCAGCGCAAGGTCAAAGTCGTGCATGGTGCGGCGCGCTTCCGGTCCGCCAACCGGCTCCAGCTCGACAACGGTGAGACGATAGGTTTCGAGCACTGCATTATCGCGGCAGGTTCGGAGAGCGCGAAGCTCCCCGGGACACCGGATGACCCGCGCATCGTTGACTCGACCGGCGCGCTGGAGCTCGACCCGTTGCCCAAGCGCATGCTGGTCGTCGGAGGCGGCATTATCGGACTGGAAATGGCCTGCGTATATGCCGCATTGGGTACCCGTATCAGCGTTGTCGAACTGACCGCGAACCTGATGCCAGAGGCCGACCAGGACCTGCTGCGCCCGTTCCGTAAAATCATAAACGAGCGGTACGAGGCAATCATGCTCGAAACCAAAGTCACCGGCATGCGGGCGACGGTGCCAGGCATCGAGGTTACGTTCGAGGGCAAGGACGCGCCCGGCACGGAGTTGTATGACCGGGTACTGATCAGTGTCGGCCGGCGCGCGAACGGTGACAAGCTCGCTGCGGACAAGGCGGGCGTCAATGTTGATGAGCGCGGCATCATCAAGGTCGACAAGCAGATGCGTACGAACGTCCCGCACATATTCGCCATCGGCGACCTGGCCGGTGGACCCATGCTGGCGCACAAGGCCTCGCACGAAGGCAAGGTAGCAGCGGAGGTTGCAGCCGGCGAGAAGAGTTCGTTCGACGCTCGGAC
>CAZLNH010000130.1:0-1588 GCA_964560775.1 uncultured Woeseiaceae bacterium
GGCATCGTCATCGGCGTCATCAGCACGGCCGTGCTGACGCCGTTGCCGATCGTAGTCTCGGCGCTCGCCGGAGTCGTGGCGATGGTCCTGACGCGTTGCATTGACGCCGCGGAAATCTACGACAGTGTGTCGTGGGATGTAATTTTCCTCCTGGCCGGGGTCATTCCGCTGGGCATCGCGATGACGAAATCCGGCGCGGCGGATCTGCTGGCGAACCTGCTTGCGGCATATGCGGGCGGCTGGCACCCGGTCGCCGTGCTGATGGCCCTGTACGTCGTGACCACCGGGCTGACCGAACTGGTCAGTAATAACGCCTCGGCGGTCATACTGGTGCCTGTCGCGGTTGCTCTCGGAAATGCGCTGCAGATCGATATATTTCCGCTGGTGCTGGCCGTAATGTTTGCGGCGTCGACGAGCTTTCTCACACCGGTCGGTTACCAGACCAATACGATGATTTACGGTACCGGCCTCTACCGGTTTACCGATTTTGCCAAGGTTGGCGCTCCGCTGAACCTGTTGCTGATGGTCGTGACCTGCATCTCAATCTGGTGGTTGTGGCTGACTTGATGCCTTTGCTGATTTTTGGTCTTTTGATCCTGGCACTGGTGTTTCTTCCGGGCCTCTGGGTAAAGCGTGTCATGGCACGCTACTCCGTGCCGCCCGACCGGTACGGGGGTAGCGGCGGCGAACTGGCCCGCCATCTGCTCGATGTCTGCGGCCTGAAAACGGTACAGGTTGAAGCGACGCCCGACGGTGACCACTACGACCCGGCATCGAAAACCGTCCGCCTGACAGAGGACAAGATGAATGGCCGCTCGCTGACCGCAATCACCGTGGCCGCGCACGAGGTCGGCCATGCGATCCAGGACGCGGAGGGCTACCGTCCCCTGCGTTATCGGAGCCGGATGGTCGGAGTCATGCGAAACGTCGAGCGCCTCGGTGCCGGAATCCTGCTGGTATCGCCCTTTATCGGCGCCCTGACACGGGTCCCGGCGCTCGGCGTCCTGATGTTCCTGGGCGGACTGATGGCTCTCGGCAGCAGCACACTGGTGCACCTGGTAACGCTGCCGACGGAGTTTGATGCCAGTTTCAGGCGCGCATTGCCGCTTCTCGACCGGGAAAACATCCTCAAGTCCGCCGACCGGCCGCATGCCCGGCGGCTGCTGACGGCGGCTGCCTTCACCTACGTGGCGGCGTCGTTGATGAGCCTGCTGACCATTGCGCGGTGGTGGGCCATCCTGCGCCGCTGACCAGTACGCAGAAACCACGTTCGTTGCATATTGCGGTGGTTTAGGGGCTTCCCGGCTGATATTATCCGCGCCCGAAAGCCGACATGCCGCCGCCCGATGCTTCCGGCGGGGTGTGTCCCGGTGCGAACTTTCCAGGCTGCCGCGTGGGCAGGCGGGCTAGCTCGCCGCCGAACGGCACCGGTTAAACAAGCTTCCGCGCGCGGCAATCACACTGCATGCCTTATCGTGCCTCTCTGGACGACACGGGCCCGGATCGATTGCCCTGCCCGGCCAATGAACGAAAGACGGACACTGAAGAATTGATATGAGAGACCTGACCCTGTACCGCAACATCGGCA
>CAZLNH010000131.1:0-2096 GCA_964560775.1 uncultured Woeseiaceae bacterium
CAGTGCCTCGTCGCGACGACGAGGCACTGCAACGTCCCGTCGGTTACACTACCGACCCGCACATTATCCCAATCTGGAATCCAATGGCAGGCAAGCGCATTTACAAGGTCATGTTTCTGAATCAAGGCAAGCTGTACGAGATTTACGCCCAGAAGGTCAGCCATGGAACGCTGTTCGGCTTCATCGAGGTCGAGGAACTGGCGTTCGAGGAGCGCTCCTCGGTCGTCGTGGATCCCAGCCAGGAAAAGATCAAGTCCGAATTTGACGGCGTCAAACGCAGCTACCTGCCGCTGCATTCGATCGTCCGGATCGATGAGGTCGACAAGCAGGGCAGCAGCAAGATATCGCAAGTCGAAGGCGGGAATGTCGCGCAGTTCCCGATTCCCATGTACACGCCGGGTAGCAGCGATAAATCCTGAGCGCCCTCGCATGCGCAATCTTAACCTTCGTCTCATTTCAGCCAGGGGTACGCAAACTTGTCCACGACCATGATGGACATGCCGGTCACGTCGTCCCACGGCGTCCTCGAATTCCCGGGCCAGGCAGCTTTGTCCGGTTTCCGGCTGCAAAAGCAGCTTGCCGAACTGCAGGCAGCCGATGCTAGTGTCACGCACCTTCATGCCCGCTACAGCTATTTCGTCATGCTCAACAAGGCGCTGTCGGTACTGGACCGCGGGCACCTCGATGCGCTGCTGCTCGACGATGACCCGGTTGCCGGGTTTCCGGCAAACGCACAAACGCTGATCATCGCACCTCGCCATGGCACGATCTCGCCATGGTCGAGCAAGGCGACCGACATTGCGCGCGCCTGCGGCCTGCAGGCCGTGCAGCGCATCGAACGTGGCATTTGCTACGCCATCGAGGCAGACCAGCCACTTGGCGCAGAGGACCTGCATCGTCTCGGCGCGCTGTTGATGGACCGCATGACCGAGTGCCAGCTCACGCAGGCATCGGACGGGTCTGAGCTGTTCCGGAGCGCCACGCCCGCGCCCATGCGCATCATTTCACTCAAGAGTTCGGGACGCGCCGCGCTATCTGATGCGAATATTGAACTTGGTCTCGCGCTGTCGGACGACGAGATCGAATACCTGTATGACAATTACACGCGGCTCGGCCGCGAACCGACCGATGCCGAGCTGATGATGTTCGCGCAGGCGAACTCGGAGCATTGCCGGCACAAGATTTTTCGTGCGGACTGGATCATCGACGGCGACCCGCAGCCCATCGGCCTGTTCGACATGATACGCAGCACGACCGAGGCAAGTCCGGCCGGCGTGCTGTCGGCGTATTCGGATAACGCTTCCGTCATCGAAGGCACGCACGGTGCGCGGCTGATACCGGACGGCACGAGCCGCGAATACGCCTATCACGACGAACCAATTCATATCCTTATGAAGGTCGAAACGCACAATCACCCGACCGCAATCTCGCCTTTTCCCGGCGCGGCGACCGGCGCCGGCGGCGAAATACGCGACGAAGGTGCGACGGGCCTAGGCGCGCACCCAAAGGCCGGGCTGACCGGCTACAGTGTTTCGCATCTGCGTATCCCGGAATTCGTGCAGCCCTGGGAGCCGCCGCGGACGCACCCGGACCGCATGGCGACACCGCTTCAGATCATGCTCGACGGTCCGATCGGCGGCGCCGCGTTCAACAACGAGTTCGGCCGGCCGAATCTTGCCGGCTACTTCCGCAGTTTCGAGAGTGCCGTGCCGGGACTGCCGCCGCGTGAGCTGCGCGGCTATCACAAGCCAATTATGATCGCCGGCGGCGTCGGTAACGTACGCGCCGAACATGCGTTGAAGATCGATGTGCCGGAGGGCGCTCGCCTCGTCGTCATCGGCGGCCCCGCGATGTTGATCGGGCTTGGTGGCGGGGCGGCGTCGAGTGTGGCGAGCGGTGCGAGCAGCGAGGATCTCGATTTTGCCTCGGTGCAGCGCGGCAACCCCGAGATGGAGAGGCGCGCGCAGGAGGTCATTGACCGCTGCTGGGCGATGGGTGCGGACAACCCGATTTTGCTGATTCACGATGTCGGCGCCGGCGGCCTGTCGAATGCGGTACCCGAGGCTGTGGATCACAGCAGTCACGGTGCACGCATC
>CAZLNH010000132.1:0-2407 GCA_964560775.1 uncultured Woeseiaceae bacterium
ACGCCGAGCAGCACCAGCACAAACAGGCCGCGCGAGGGGTCGGCGGCAAAGGCATGGACGGAGGTCAGGATCCCCGAACGCACGAGGAAGGTGCCAAGGAGCGACAAGGAGAACGTGACGATGGCAAGCAAAATGGTCCAACTCTTCAGCGCCTCCCGCTTCTCCACGACAATGGCGGAATGCAGAAGTGCGGTGCCGGTGAGCCAGGGCACGAAGGAAGCATTCTCGACTGGATCCCAGAACCACCAGCCGCCCCAGCCCAGTTCGTAATAGGCCCACCAGCTGCCGAGAGCGATGCCCACGGTCAGGAACAGCCAGGCAACCGTAGTCCACGGCCTGGTCCAGCGCGCCCATTCCTGGTCCAACCTGCCGCTGAGCATTGCCGCTATGGCAAAGGCAAACGCGACGGAGAAGCCAACGTAACCGATGTAGAGCATCGGCGGGTGAATGGCGAGGCCCGGATCCTGCAGCAACGGATTCAGATCGGCTCCCTCCTGCGCCGCCGGCATCAGGCGCTCGAAAGGATTCGACGTCAGCAACGTGAACAGCATGAAGCCGCAGCTCAAAAAGCCCATGGTGCCGAGGACCCGTGCGGCGACCTGCGGCGGTAGTTCACTGTTCAGGCGCGACACCGCCAGCGTCCATATTGACAGGATCAGTATCCACAGCAGCAGCGAGCCTTCGTGCGCGCCCCACACGGCCGAGATTTTATAAATCGTCGGCAGTGCCACGTGCGAATTGTTGGCGACGTAAAGCACTGAAAAATCGCTTTGCAGGAACGATATCGTCAGGCACAGGAAGGAAATCGCGACAAATACGAACATGCCGAGCGAGGCGGGCCGCGCAACGGCCATCATTGTATCGTTCCGGCGATGCGCCCCGAGCAACGGGTAGACAGTCAGGCAGGCCGCCAGCGACAGCGACAGGATCAGCGAAAAATGGCCGATCTCCGGAATCATTGGTCCTCTCCCGCTGCTGCCGCCGCTTTGGCGGCGGCGTGCTTCTGCAGCGAATCCGCCACTTCCGGCGGCATGTAGTTCTCATCATGTTTGGCGAGCACCGTGTCCGCCACGAACTGGCCGCGGTCATTCATACGGCCGTGGGCGATGATGCCCTGGCCTTCACGAAACAGGTCGGGCAAGACGCCACTGTACAAGACTGTCAATTCACTGACGGTATCCGTCAGGTCAAATGCAATCTCGAGGTCGCCGGGCTTGCGCCGTACGCTGTTCTCGACGACCAGTCCGCCCACCCGAAAATTGCGCTCTTCGGGCACGTCGCCCTGGACAACGTCAGAAATTTCGACGAAAAACATCATGTTCTCCTCGAATGCACGCAGCGTCAGGGCAACTGCAATCGCGACACCGGCGATGGCAAGGCCCGCTGCCAGCATGCGCTGTTGTCTCGGCTTCATTCGTTAAGGCTCCTTCCGCCGCAGACGCCGCACGATGTCGTTGTAGACAGCACGGTGCCGGCGGCTCGCTTGTACGCTACACACCAGGATCACAATAAGGGTGAGCGCATAACAGCTCCATACGTACAGTCCGTAGTTTCCCATGGCGAGCTTTTCGATCACGCGCGTATCCCCGCTTCTATCATTTCCCTGACCCACCTTGCGCGCCGCTCGCGGTAGAGCACTTCCGCTCGAACCCGGCTCAACAGCAGCGCGCCGAATAATAGCGAGAATCCAACAATCATGCCGAGCAACGGGTACAGCATTTCGGCAACGATGGCCGGACCGCCCTCGCGGATAATCGTTGGCCCCTGGTGCAGCGAACTCCACCACTCGACCGAAAAGTGAATGATCGGCACATTGACGGCACCCACCATTGCCAGCACCGCGCTGGCACGATCGGCGCGTGCCGGGTCATCAATGGCTGAACGCAGCGCCATGTAACCAAAATACAGGAACAGCAGAATCAACTCGGATGTCAGCCTTGGATCGCCCCATTCCCACCAGGTTCCCCACATCGGGCGTCCCCATACCGAGCCGGTGGCGAGCGCAAGAAACGTAAACCAGGCGCCGAGCGGCGCCGCACCGGCCGCTACCGCATGGGCAAGTTTCATGCGCCAGATGAGCCCGATGCCCGCGGCAACCGCCATGACCATGTAGGCCATCATCGACAGGTAGGCAGCCGGTACATGAACATAAATGATGCGAAACGCGTCGCCCTGTTGATAGTCCGCCGGCGCGAAAAACAAGCCCGCCACGGAGCCGTACAGCATCAGAATGACGCCACTGGCGGCGAACCACGGCATCATGCGTGCAGACAGGCGGTAAAAATGCGGCGGTGACGCCAGCTTGTGAAAAAAGGTCCACATGGTTGTTTGCAACTACTCGTTACTGATGCGCAGGGCGGCGGCCGTAGCGAACGGCGCGAGAGCCAGCGCCAACATACAATACGCG
>CAZLNH010000133.1:0-2406 GCA_964560775.1 uncultured Woeseiaceae bacterium
TCCTTTGGTTGGTCGGAATCCCGATTCCGTTGCTGCTGCTATTGTTCCTTTTCCGGGGCTGTACCTGATCTGACCCGCAATGGGTTAATCGGAGAATTTCCGCGCAAGGCTCTCGGGGCGGAGATGAACTGTTGCTTTGCCGCTTGCGCTGCGGTTCCTCCATGTTCGCGCTCAAATCCTTGGGTTATTGATGCGATGACCATTAAGCGCGCGAATGTCGTTATCAGCATACCCGGCTGTACAGAATTCTTCCCTGCAGTCTACACCGTCAGTCATAATGCAAAGTGTCCGGAATACGACCCTCCTCCGGATGTGCGTTCCGTTTCGCCGTGACAATAAAGACAACTAACTAATAAGGAGAACCAATTGAAAACCAGAACAAGAACCGTTTTGCTGGCTGCCGGACTGGCGCTGGCAGGACATGCATCGGCTCAGGATTCATTGCTTGAATACGTAGTCGATGCTTGCGAGGCCGACCTCAAGCAGTATTGCAGTCAGGTCACTCCCGGCGAGGGTCGGCTGCTGCATTGCGTCGCCGCTCACGAAGACAAACTGTCTGGGCAGTGCGAGTATGCGTTGTACGAGGCAGCGACATTGCTCAGTCAACTGTCGGCCGCGATCGTATACGTTGCGGAAAGCTGCGAAACGGAGATTGATACGATGTGCGGCGACGTCAAAGCCGGTGAAGGCAGGGTTCTCCAATGCCTCGAAGAGAACGACGCGAATATTGGAGAAACTTGCAAGAGGGCCATATCGGATACGGTAGGCGAATAAGGAACTGATAGGATTCGCGCCGTCCGGTTGTCCGCCGCCCGGTGTCAGGATACCCGCAATGCAGTGAAAGCAAAGGCAACGCGGTCAGTGTCGAGCCGATCCCGCTAATGAGCCGTGCTTCTGCGCACCAGGTTGACGACGAAAAGCAGGGCGATTGCGCCGCCGAGCGATACCAGCAGCCCCATCACGCTGAAGTCGCCCTGATTGACAGTCCCGGCGCCAAGCATCGGGGACAACAACCAGCCTCCGATGAGGGCGCCGACGATGCCCACCACGATGTTGAGAATCACGCCCTGCTGCGCGTCGGTTTTCATAATGAGACTTGCGACCCAGCCTATGATACCGCCCACGATCAACCAGATGATTAGGTTCATGTTGTACTCCCTTGTGATGTAGTGCCTGATTGCGCGCCAGGCTCGCCCGAAAACCGATCTCGATTGCCGTCAGTCCTGGGGCCATCCTTGTTCATGGTCGTGGTCAGCCGGCGTCACTCGCAGTGATGTGAGGCGCTTCCGTCCGAGTACTTTGTCAAATCACCGTCCACCTTTCTGTACGTTGGCGCACCCACGGCGATGGTCAGGCTCGCTGCAATGCTGCCTCAGCCTCTCATGGCCGGAAGCTTCGTCTAGCGGGCGGCCATTTGTGAGCCTAGTTTGAGGTGGTCCAGCGATAGAAGATCTCTTCCTCGATCTGCGCATGCGCGGTGGACCGCGCCTTATCGTACTCCGCGAACAGGTCGCTGACCTTTACATGGTCGGTATTCATCTGCGTGCTCGATTCCTTGGCGGCAAGCGAGTTTGGCGAATGGGTGGCCTTGGTGGCTGTGCTCATGGCAAATCCTCTGGTTCGGTGGATGCCCCTGGGGCATGGGGAACCGATACAACCTAGAGTCTCTTGCAGTTCATGTCTGTGCGCTGGTGTACCTAGTACCCGGTGAGATGATCAAGCGCGCGAGGCCGTAAACCAGGTGGCACCACCGTGGCCCCCGTCTGCCCGGCCGGCGGAGTGCAGGGAAAAGGTTGACGTACCCTCAGGCCCTCGCATCCGCGCGCAGCGACGACTCCAGCGCCTTGCTCGCAGAAATGTCGACCAGGGTCAGCACGAGGCCGTCGATCATATTGTCCAGCCTGCGATAGGGAATGATTCGCACCGAAAACCAGCGGTTGTCGCTGGTGTGAATCTCCTTTTCGCAAGTCGCCAGCGTGCGCAGGGTTTCGGCGGCATCGTCATGCAGGGTCGGGTACTCGAGCAAGGTCGTCAGGTCGCTGAGCGGCCGGCCGACGTCGCTTTCCCTGAGGTTGATGATCTTCGCCGCCCGATCGGTAAAGCGCCTGACATTGAGCCCCTGATCCAGGAACAGGATGGCGATGTCGATACTGTTCAGAATGTTGGACAGGTCGCTCTGGGCCAGCGCAAGATCGTCCAGCTTGGTCTGCAACTCCGTATTGATGGTTTGCAGTTCCTCGTTCATCGACTGCATTTCCTCCTTCGAAGTCGACAGTTCTTCGTTGGTGGACTGCAGTTCTTCGTTGGTGGACTGCAGCTCTTCGTTGGTGGACAGCAGCTCTTCGTTGGTGGACTGCAGCTCTTCCCGGTTGGTATGGTTCTGCTCGCGCAAGGCTTGGATTTCAT
>CAZLNH010000134.1:0-6939 GCA_964560775.1 uncultured Woeseiaceae bacterium
GGCCGGCGAATGGCAAACGGATACGGCGCTCCGGGACGATATTATCGATCCGTTGAACGGTGAGCTGTTTCTGAAGATGCCCGATACCACGGATCATGGCGCGTTCATCGACGGGCTGAAAGGCTGCCCCAAAAACGGCATGCACAACCCGTTTCACAATCCGCATCGCTACGTCGATCTCGGCCGCGTTTGCGCACGCGCCGCAGCATTGCTGGCGGAGCCGGACATTGAAAAGTATTTCGTGCGGCTGCTGCAGCGCGTGATTCCGAAGAGCTGGAGCCAGTGCCTCGGCGAGGTGACTGTCACGCGAGTGTTTTTCGAAAACTTTGCCGGCGATGGCGTGCGCTTTCTCGCACGCGGCTTTTCAAACCCCGGCGATCACCGCGGCCAGGAATCGCGCGGCTATCGCTGGCCGTACGGTCCCGTTGCGGTTGTTGCGCCGTTCAATTTTCCGCTTGAGATTCCGGCACTGCAGGTCATGGGTGCGCTTTTTATGGGCAACCGGCCGCTGGTCAAGGTTGATTCAAAAGTCAGCGTCGTGTTTGAACAATTTGTGCGATTACTGATCCACGCCGGCTTGCCGCCAACCGACCTCGACCTGATTCATTGCCGCGGCTCGCAGATGGGCAAGCTGATCGACAATGCAAAAGACGTATTGCGCCTGGTGCAGTTCACAGGCTCGAGCACCGTCGCCGAACGCATTTCCACTATCATGAATGGCCGCGTGCGCCTCGAGGACGCTGGCTTCGACTGGAAGATCATTGGTCCGGATTACGCGCCGGAGTGGCTCGATTACGTTGCGTGGCAGGCCGAACAGGACGCCTACAACGCGACCGGACAGAAATGCTCGGCACAGAGCATCCTGTTCGTGCACGAAAACTGGCACAAGACGCTGCTGCCGAAAATCGAGGAGCTTGCCGCGCGCCGCAACCTTGACGACCTGTCCGTGGGGCCGGTGCTGAGCTGGACCACGGAGCGCATGCAACAGCACATTGCGGCCGTTACGGCGCTGCCCGGCGCCAAATTGCTGTTCGGCGGCAAGCCACTGACGGGCCACGCGATTCCCGACTGTTACGGCACCCTGGAGCCGACCGCCGTCGAGGTACCGCTCGCGACGCTGACCGGCGAGCACTTCGAGCTGGTGACGACCGAGCTGTTCGGCCCGTTCCAGGTCGTTGTATGTTACGGCGACAGCGACCTGCCGGCAGTACTCGACGTCCTCGAACGTATAGACCAGCACCTGACCGCGGCTGTCGTCAGCAACGACGTCGCGTTCCAGAACCGCGTGCTGAGCGCAACGGTCAACGGCACGACCTACTGCGGAATTCGGGCGCGGACAACCGGGGCACCGCAGAACCACTGGTTCGGGCCGTGCGGCGACCCGCGCGCCGCCGGCATCGGAACTGTTGAGGCGATCCAGCACACGTGGAGCGGGCACCGCGAAGTCATCTTCGATGAGGGACCGCTGCCGGTGGGCTGGACCGTACCGGAGCTCGCGTGACGGCGACATCGACCCGCCACCTGGAGAGCAAGCTGCCGGACGTCGGCACGACGATATTCGCCGTCATGACGCAGCTCGCGGCCGACTGCGATGCCATCAACCTGTCGCAGGGGTTCCCGAGCTTCGATCCTGACCCGAACCTGCTGGCGCTGATCGAACAACATCTGCGGGCCGGTGCCAACCAGTATTCCCCATTGCCTGGCGTACCGGCACTGCGCGAGGCCATTGGCGCCAAGGTAGCGGCCGTGTACGGGCGCACCATTGATATCGACACTGAAATCACCGTGTGCACCGGGGCGACCGAGGGGCTGTTCAGCGCCATCCAGGCCGTCGTGCGCCCGGGCGACGAAGTCATCGTCTTCGACCCGGCGTACGACTCCTACGAGCCGGCGATCACACTCGCCGGGGGTACCACCCGGCACTTGCCGTTGGTCGTTACCGACAGCCGGCCCGACTTTCATATCGACTTTGATCAGCTGGCCGATGCCGTCAACGAGCGAACGCGACTCGTCATCATCAATTTCCCGCAAAACCCGACCGGCGCGATCCTCCAGCCCGGCGACCTCGACACGCTGGCCGGCATACTGCGCGACAGCAACGCACTGCTGCTCAGTGACGAGGTCTATGAACACATCGTATTCGACGGCCAGCGGCATTTCAGCGCATTGATGAACGACGAACTGTGGGAACGCACGTTCGTCGTGTCGTCGTTTGGCAAGACCTATCACGCGACGGGCTGGAAAGTGGGTTACTGCCTTGCCCCGCCTGCGCTGACCGCCGAGTTTCGTAAAGTGCACCAGTTCACCTGCTTCTGCGTCGTCACACCGATTCAGCATGCGCTCGCGGACTTCATGAAGCAGAAGCCCGACCACCACGAGGCACTGTCCGGCTTCTACCAGGATAAACGTGATCACTTCTGCACCCTGCTCAAGGACTCGCGATTCGAGTTGCGGCCGGCCGAGGGAACGTTTTTCCAGATACTGGATTACACCGCGATATCGGATGAGAATGACGTCGACTACGCGAGGCGGCTGACGCAAGAAATTGGTGTGGCCTCGATACCGGTGTCGGTGTTCTGCGAAAAGCCGCCGCCGGGCCGCAAATTGCGATTTTGCTTCGCCAAGGATGATCAAACACTGGAAGAGGCTGCTGCACGACTATGCAAACTCTGAACGTCACCATCGTACAGGCTGCACTCCACTGGCATGACGCGGCGGCAAACCGCGGCATGTTCGAGGAAATGATCAGCGCGCTCAAGTCACCGACGGACCTGATCGTATTGCCGGAGATGTTTACGACCGGGTTCACGATGGATGCTCCCGGTCAGTTTGAAGCAATGGATGGTCCGACGTTGCCGTGGCTGCAAAGCACGGCACAGCAGGCGCAGGCGGCCGTGTGCGGCAGCGTGATCATCGAAGACGACGGGTGCTATTACAATCGCTTCCTTTGCGCGATGCCGGACGGCGAACTCGTGCAGTACGACAAGCGGCACCTGTTCCGGCTCGCCGGCGAACATGAGCATTACGCGGCGGGCACTACGCTGACAACAATGACGATAAAAGGTGTCCGCGTGCGGCCGATGGTCTGTTACGACCTGCGCTTTCCGGTATGGAGCCGGCGCAGCACCGAAGACGATTACGACGCCTTGATATATGTCGCGAACTGGCCCAGCCCGCGACACAATGCCTGGCAGACACTGCTGCGGGCACGTGCGATCGAAAACCAGTGCTACGTGATTGGGGTCAACCGCACCGGCACGGACGGCAACGACATGCCCTACGTCGGCGGCAGTGCAATCATCGACTATCTCGGCAATGACCTCGTTGACCTTGGTGATGCGGTGGGCACCGCGACAGCGGCGCTTGACCGGGACAAGCTAAGGAAATTCCGCGACAAATTCCCGTTTGCCGTCGACGCCGACCGGTTTGACGTTACGGTATAGCGCCGCCAGCCGATCGCAATACCGACAGGAACTGCTCCCCGTAACGGTCCAGCTTGGTCTGGCCGACGCCCGAGATTTGCAGCAGGTCGCTTTCGGTCTGCGGGCGCTCATCGAGCATCTGGTGCAATGTCTTGTCGTGGAAAATGACGTACGGCGGCACGTCGTGTTCGGCGGCCAGTGTCTGGCGGCAAGCGCGTAACGCTTCCCACAGGTCGCGTTCGTCGTCGGCGATTGGCCGCGATCGCTTTGCCGCCGGCTTCGCAACGCTGGCCTGCCGTTTCGGGTCCTCGCGGAATTGTATCGTTGTGTCGCCGCGAAGCAGCGCACGGCTCGATTCCGTCAGCACCAGCGCGCCGTAGCGTTCGGCATCGGATCGCAAGTAGCCATTGACGATCAGCTGGCGTACGACCGAGCGCCACGCCTGCATAGACAGATCGGTTCCGATGCCGAACACACTCAAGTTTGCGTGGCCGTGCTGACCGACCTTTTCAGTCGCTTTGCCGAGCAGCACGTCGATGACGTGCGCCGCACCGAAACGCTGCCCGGTGCGGTAGACCGCGGACATCAGTTTCTGTGCCGCTTCGGTGCCGTCCCACGTCTTTGCCGGTGTCAGGCAACCGTCGCAGTTGCCGCAATCCTCCGGCATCTCGTCGCCGAAATAGGCGAGCAATGGCCGCCGTCGGCACCCGGTTACTTCGCACCAGCCGAGCAGCGCATCTAGTTTCAGGCGCTCGAGTCGCTTGTATTCCTCACCGGCATCCGATTCGTCCAGCATCTGCCGCAGCCGTACGACATCCTGCAATCCATAAACCATGAATGCGTCAGCCGGCTCGCCATCGCGCCCGGCGCGTCCGGTTTCCTGGTAGTAGGACTCCATGCTCTTTGGCAAATCGAGGTGCACGACAAAGCGCACATCCGGCTTGTCGATACCCATGCCGAATGCAATCGTCGCGACAATGACGATGCCGTCGTCGGCAAGAAAACGCCTCTGGTGCTCGCGTCGCATCTCCGGCGTCAGGCCCGCGTGGTAAGGCAACGCCTTGACGCCCTGCTCTTGCAGCCACTCGGCGGTACTTTCGGTTTTCTTTCGCGACAGGCAGTAGACAATGCCGGCATCACCCCGATGCGCCTCGAGAAACTTTGCCAGCTGCCGCTTGGCATCAGTCTTTGGTTGCACGAGGTAGCGAATGTTTGGCCTGTCGAACGGGCTGACGTAGATGCCGGGGTCTTCAAGAGCCAGACGCTCGACTATTTCCTTACGCGTCCTGCCGGTGGCGGTTGCCGTCAGTGCCATGCGCGGCACGCCGGGAAACAGCGTGCCCAGTTCATCGAGCGTCAGGTATTCCTGCCGGAAGTCGTGGCCCCGCTGCGACACGCAGTGCGCTTCGTCAATCGCGATCAGGGACAGCGTGCCCTCCGCCAGCAGGTCCCGGGTCCGCTGGCCGGCCAGGCGCTCGGGCGCGACATAGAGCAGCTGCAGCGTACCGTCCCGCAGTTTAGCAATAACGTCCTGCTGCTCGTTGAGGCTCTGGCTTGAATTCAGGAACGCAGCCTCCACCCCAAGTTCATGGAGCGCCGATACCTGGTCCTGCATCAGCGCGATCAACGGTGAAACAATGAGTCCCGTGCCCTCCCGGAGCAATGCCGGGATCTGGTAGCACAACGACTTGCCGCCGCCGGTCGGCATGACAACCAGCGAGTCATGTCCCGCGAGCGTCGCTTCGATAACAGCCTGCTGGTCGCCGCGAAACGCACTGTAACCAAACACATCCCGCAGCACGTCGTGCATCGTATTGTTCATCCGTCCCCTGCCCTTTCAATTTCTTCGCATGCCTCGAGCCAACGCGACTCGACGTCCGCAAGACGCTCGGCATTGCGCGACTTGTCCGCAAGCAACGCAGCCAGCGGCGCACCGCCCTCCGCCTGGTAGAGCGCCGAGTCGGCGAGACGTGCATCGAGCCGCGCCTGCTCCGCCTGCAGTGCTTCCATCTCCTGCTCGCATTTCTTCATACGCTGCCTGAGTGGCGCCAACAACCGGCGTTTCTCGGCCTCAAGCTGCTTTCGCGCCTTGCGCCCGGCTGCCGAACCGTCGCCATCGCTTGCGGCAGACACACGCCGGCCGCGACTCTGTGCCGACAGCCATGCCGGATAGTCGTCGAGGCTACCGTCGAATTCCGCGACCCGGCCACCGTGCACGAGCAGCAGCGTGTCGGTCGATACGCGCAAAAGGTGGCGGTCGTGCGACACAATAACCATGGCGCCATCAAATTCCTGCAGAGCGACGGCTAGCGCCTGGCGCATCTCGAGATCGAGGTGGTTGGTCGGCTCGTCAAGCAGCAGCAGGTTCGGTCTCTGGTACACGAGCAGCGCCAGCGCGAGGCGCGATTTCTCACCGCCGGAGAACGGCGCCGTCGGCATGAACACCGTATCTCCGGAAAAACCGAAGCCGCCCAGCCACGTGCGCATCGCGCCCTCGCGGGCGGCGGGATCGAGCTGCGCGAGGTGTTCGAGCGCCGAATGCTCCGGGTGCAGTTGCTCGACCTGGTGCTGAGCGAAATAACCAACTTTCAGGTCACGCGCGGCAGCCATGTCCCCGCCCTGCGGCTCGAGCATGCCGCCCAGCAGCTTGATCAGCGTCGATTTTCCCGCGCCGTTCGGCCCAAGCAGGCCGATACGGTCGCCGGGTACGATCGTCGTGCGCACCTTGCTTAATATAGTGGTGTCGCCGTAACCGACGGATACCTGGTCGAGGGTTAGGAGCGGGCGCGGCAGTTTTTCGGGTTCGAGCAGGCGAAACCGGAACGGTGAATCAACATGCGCGGGCGCCACGGTCTCCATGCGTTCGAGCGCCTTCAGCCGGCTCTGGGCCTGGCGTGCCTTGCTGGCCTTGGCGCGGAAGCGATCGACGAACGAACGCATGTGTGCAATTTCGCGCTGCTGCTTGACGTATTGTGCCTGCTGCAGCGCAAGCCGCTCCGCGCGCACGCGCTCGAACGCCGTGTAGTTTCCGGTGTACAGCGTTGCATCGCCGTGCTCGATATTGATTATGTGATTGACGACGCTGTCAAGAACGTCACGATCGTGCGAGATCAGCAGCAGCGTGCCCTGGTAGGCGCGCAGCCAGCCCTCGAGCCAGATGACGGCGTCGAGATCCAGGTGGTTGGTAGGCTCATCGAGCAACAGCAGCGACGACCGGGACATCAGCGCACGCGCAAGATTGAGACGCACGCGCCAGCCGCCCGAGAAGGTGTTGACCGCGTGTGCCTCGTCTTCTGCTGAAAAACCCAGGCCGTGCAGCAATTGCGCCGCCCTGCTCCGCGCCGCGTAGCCGCCGATACTCTCGTAACGGCCGTGCAGCACGGCGAGATCCTCGCCCCGGTGGTCCCGCTCGGCACTCGCGATCTGTGCTTCGACGTCGCGCAGCTCGGCATCTCCGTCGAGCACGTACTCGATCGACGCGCGCTCGTCCGACGGTGTCTCCTGCGCGACGTGCGCG
>CAZLNH010000135.1:0-4767 GCA_964560775.1 uncultured Woeseiaceae bacterium
AAGGCGGCCGCCGTCGCCCGGAACCGGTGGCAGGCACCGAAGAAATACTGCCGGCCGATGCTGTCGTTATCGCTTTTGGATTCCGCCCCAATCCGCCGTCATGGCTGGCGGAACATCGCATCGAGACGTTGGAGAACGGAAGGTTGCGCGTCGACCGAAACGGCCCGCATCCGTTCCAGACGACGAACCCGCGCGTTTTTGCCGGCGGCGACATGGTGCGGGGCTCGGACCTCGTTGTAACCGCCGTTTTCGAGGGGCGTGAAGCTGCGCGCGGTATTGCTGCTTCGCTGGGGGTGTGAGCCAATTGCTCCTGCTTCTTTAGTTTCGCGCCCCTAACCTGGCGTCCGGGACAGCAAGCGACGAAGCCCTCCAATTCCTGTAGTTATTCGCCGTGACCGGGTCGCGCTGAGGAAGTAAGCCTTGGAGAATTTCTCCCTTCAATTCATATGCTCTCCGTGCCTCACCGCCTTGGAACTGACACGCAATTAGCCTCGCCCGGCAACAGCCGCGACTTTACAATGTGTTACCGCATGAGGTAACATACATGCCGAAAAAGCGCAGAGGTAACTTTATCTTCCTTTCGTGGATTGGGGACCACAGCCCTAAGCACGTTCATGTTTACAAGGACAGGAGGCTGGTACTGAAGTGGGATCTCGAGAATTGGACTCCCATGGAGGGAAAACCAACGAAGCAGGTATTGAAGCACATCAAGGACCTCGTTGAAGAGGGACAACTATGAAGATTCGTACAGTTAAGGCAAACAATCACAGAAAGGTATTTGTCATACGCACTTACAAGGGCACGTATGAATATCCCTATGCAAAGCTTGATTTGCGCCCGATCAATGCGAATCCACTTGTCGATGTCTATGTAGATGACGAACTTGGTGATGAGGCGTTTACCTACACGCTGGCGTCAGGCGATGAAGATACAATTCACATCGACCGGGTCCTGGAACAAAACCGCGACCCCGCGTATATGCGAGACCTGCTTCTTTACAAGCTGACAATCGAAGCTAAAAAACAGGTCAAGGAAAGCGATCTGAGTGTCAGGAATATCAGCAAGCTGCTGGGAACGTCTGCAACCCAGTATTATCGACTCCTTGACGAAGACAATTATCGAAAAAGCATGGACAAGATGGTTAATTTGTTGGCGGTGTTGGGTTGCGCCGTTGACCTGAAAATCAGTAAACCAAAGAAGCACACTGCACAGAACAATCTTTCGGCTGGTACTTGAGCGTTTCGGCTTTCTACCTGTCGGCCCGCGCCTTTTGTGCTTCCATGGAATTTTCCCCGGACAGGTAATGCCGAATGGCACCGGCGATGTGCAGCAGCAGCAGTCCGGGAATGACATAAACTCCCAGCACTACGTGGACCTCCTCGATCAGCTCGTGGATCGCCTCCGAGCTCTCAAGGGGCAGCGAAACACTGAACCAGCCGAAAACGTTGACTGCGTCACCCTCGGTAAAAAGGTACAGCGGCCCTGTGAGTACCTGCAGTGTAAGAACGATCAGCAGCCCCCTGTGCACCAGGTACGCGGCCCATCGTTCCGGTGCCGTGCCGGCGATCGCTGGAGGGAATCCCTCGTACAGGCGATACGCTACCCGCCACACAACAAACAGGAAGGCAAAGAAGCCCAGCGAAATATGGATGCCGATTACGTAGTCTTCTACCGTATCGTTTGGCGCCTCGCTCGCCACCAGGCCAAGGACAAGCATCGAAACCACGAGTATCACGGTTATCCAGTGATTGGTCGCGGAAAGTCCTGAATAGCGGCCCGTTCTGTCCATTGCTGCTCCTTGCCAAGCAATACAACTGTGACTTCATACCCCTTTTTGACTGGCGGTGATATCCGGATATTCCCTTACCCGGATTGACGCCGGGAGGCGAAGGATTTTCAGCCCGCCAGACTCTAACGTGTGATCCCCCACTGGGAGGTGCTTCGCGCAAATGCCGTGCGGCGCAAATTGTGGTCACCCGATTGGACTTTAGAGTATGGACACGCTGAATACCACGACTCCCCATGTGAGCGTCGTCATTCCGGTCTACAACGAGAGCGGCAACCTCGCGTCACTGATCGACGAGATCGAACACACACTTGTCCGGCGCATGCGCTTTGAAGTCATCGTAGTTGATGACGGCAGCAATGATCCGACGCCCGAGGAGGTTGCCGGCCTTGTTGCCACCCACCCGTGGCTCCGGGTGGTGGCTCACGAACGGAATCTCGGCCAGAGTGCTGCCATCCGCACGGGTGTGCTGGCGGCGCGGGCGCCGACCGTAGCCGTGCTCGACGGTGACGGCCAAAACGATCCGGCCGATCTCCCGAAGCTCTATGCCGCATTGGAATTTTCCGGTGCCAGCATGATCGTGGGCGAGCGGCGCAGGCGTCGGGATACACTGGTTCGACGCCTGTCGTCCCGTATCGCGAACGGCGTAAGGTCATCCCTCCTGCACGACGGAGTTCGCGACACAGGCTGCGGCCTGAAAATGTTCCGGCGCGAGATCTTTCTGGAGCTGCCGGCATTCGATCACATGCACCGGTTCCTGCCCGCGCTGGTGCAGTCCCGCGGCGGTACGATCCGCACGGTTCCGGTCAACCACCGGCCGCGCCGCTGTGGACAATCCAAGTACGGCGTCCGTAACCGGCTCTGGACCGGCATCCTGGATCTTGTCGGCGTAATGTGGCTGTCGCGGCGGCAAATTCCGGGACGGTGAGCGCCGAACATCTATGGATCGCATTCGGGCTCCTCGGCCAGGCGTTCTTCTTTTCCCGTTTCCTCGTGCAGTGGCTTGCGAGCGAGAAGGCGGGCGAAAGCGTCTTCCCGATGGCCTTCTGGTACCTGAGCCTGTCCGGCGGAATGCTCCTGCTGATCTATGCCGTCTACCGGCAGGACCCGGTGTTCATACTGGGACAGTCGACCGGCGCGTTCATATACCTGCGCAATCTTCACCTGCGGAGAATGAAGGATCAGGTACCGAATGAGTGACAGGCTGCGCGACCCGGCGCTGTGGCTGTTTGTGGCCGCCGCAGTGGTCCTGCTTGCCGGCATTGGCCTGCGCGATCCCTGGCCACCTGATGAGCCGCGCTTTGCGTTGGTCGCAAAGGACATGGTGACCAGCGGCGACTGGCTCATCCCCCGCGTAGGCGGCGTGCTGTATCCGGACAAGCCGCCGCTGTTTTTCTGGTTCATCGCCGTCGTGTATGCAATGACGGGGTCGCTGCGCGTCGCTTTCCTGACACCGGCGTTTGTCGCCGGGCTTGCCGTGCTGTGGCTCGTCCACGACCTGGCCAAACGGCTGTGGGACCGACAAACCGCGCTGTGGGCCGGTGCTGCTCTGCTCGCCACTGTGCAGTTCCCGTTGCAGATGAAAGCCGGCCAGATCGACGGCTTCCTGTGCCTGTGGACGACGCTCGGGCTCTACGGTTTGTGCCGGCACCTGATCCTCGGCCCCGACTGGCGCTGGTACGGGATTGCAGGCTTTGCCTGCGGCCTCGGCGTCATTACAAAAGGCGTCGGTTTCCTTCCTTTCCTGTTGTTCATTCCCTGGCTGGCGGCCGTCCGGATCGGCTGGTCTCGGCCGCCCGGGCAGGGCCGCGTCCGCTGGTTGCTGGCGCCGGCCGCGTTCCTCGGCGCGATCGCGTTGTGGCTCGTGCCGATGCTGCTCGCAACAAGCGGCTCGGCCGATCCCGAGCTGCTGCAGTACCGTGACAACATACTCTTCAAACAGACCGTGACGCGCTATGCCGATGCATGGGGACACCTGAGACCATTCTGGTACCTGTTCACGAACACCGTCCCGTGGCTGTGGCTGCCGCTGACGTTGCTGCTCCCCTGGCTCGTCCCCGCCTGGTGGCGGGACCTGAAACAGCACTCCGTCACCACGCTGATGCTCGGCGGCTGGATTCTGCTCGTATTGCTGTTCTTTTCCTTAAGCGATGGCAAGCGGTCCGTCTACATCCTTCCTGCGGCGCCCGCGCTGGCCCTGCTCGCCGCACCGCACCTGCCGATGATCATCGCGCGCAGGGGAGCGCAATGGATGCTTTACACGCTGGCCATCCTGCTGCCACTGTTGCTGGCGGCGGCAGGCGTCGCGAAGCTGGTCGAACCCGGTATCCTGCGCGAGTATCTTGCGCAGCCTGAATATGCGAAGACGTTGTCGTGGATCGTCACAGGCATCGGTCTCTTTGCCATCGTGGTCGCGGCAGCTTTCGGTCGCCGTCGCGCGGCGCCGGCATTCGCCGGCGTCATGGCCTGCTTGTGGATTGCGGTGCCCGTCCTTGTCTACCCGTTGATTGACGCGACGAGCTCGGGCGGCGCCATTGTCAATGCCGCCGCCGCATCGTTGCGGCCCGGCCAGACGCTTGGCTTCGCGGGCTGGAAGGAGCAACTCCTGCTGCAGTGGGATCGGCCGGCCGTGCATTTCGGCTACCGGCGTGGCAGCGTGTCAAATGAAAGCCGTGACGCCGCACGATGGGTATCCAGTGCCGATGACCATCGTCTCGTACTACGGGAGGACATGGTCGAACCGTGCTTCGATCCGGGGCAGTTGGAAGAGCTGGGCCTCGCCCATCGCGACCACTGGTTCCTGGCAGCTGCGCCGGCTGTGCTTCCTGCCTGTCGCGCGGCCGCGGGGGACGATGTTCCGGTGATTGTCTATGACCCGTCCTTCCAACGCGACAGCGAGGGTGAATTCAGAAGCGCCAGGCAACCCCGAGCGACGGCACAATCGGCAGCCAGGTAGACTCGCTCGCCTCAAGCACCGGATC